>JAVWIB010000020.1:11886-24074 GCA_036639755.1 Bacteroidales bacterium | reverse complement strand
TGGTCACAACAATCACGCCTGCCATAGCGCGAGCTCCATAAATAGAGGTTGCCGCCGCATCTTTTAAAACGGTAATACTTTCTATATCTTCTAAATTTAAGTCCGGCAAATTTTCAATAAGGTTCCCCCCTGTTCTTGAGTATCTGGTATTTTCGACCGGAAACCCATCTATAACATATAAAGGGGCATCAACACCTTTCATAGTGGCCGCCCCTCTTATTACCCCCTTGTTAAATCCTGCAACCTGTCCATCCAACAGGGTACTCAGGTTATTTAACCTATGTTCAAGCAATTTATGAGAAGAAACTTTTGCAAAAGCCCCTGTTGCTCTCTCCTTGGAGAGCGTTTGATAACCTGTTACAACAACATCCTCCAATGCAATCAGATCGGTACTGAGCACAACATTAACATGATCGTTAACACCAACTATAACTTTTTGATCCCTCATCCCTATTGAACTAAAGATCAGTTCGTCTCCCTCTTTCGCCTGAATTAGGTATCTTCCATCTAAATCAGCTGCCACAATTTTATTGGCGACTATGTTCCTTACCGCTGCTCCTGGCAGAGGCTCACCTAACTCGTCTTTAATAACGCCATTAATTTGAACTCCGGTGCTTTGCTGTCCTTTTACAGGAGCAATGCGCATAGGAGCAAGCATTACTTTCTTGTTTTTAATCTCAAAAGAAATTCCTTTATTCTTAAAAACCATTTTAAGAATATTCTCTATTGACTCATCCAAGAAATGAAAGGAAAGAGTAACATTTCCGTTCATTTCTATAAAATCGTCGGAATAGATAAAATCATATCCGGTTTGAGCAGTAATCTCTTTCAAAACTATTTTAAGAGACGTGTCTTTATATGAAAGACTTATTTTGTGCTGCGCACTCATGTCAAAAACAGAAATACACATTAGTATCACCAAGGATAGTAAAAAAAGCCTTTCCCAATTAATTGTTTTTTTTAAGTTCATAGGTTATTAATTTTTTCCCAATATTATTTTCTCTTCAACTTTTTCTGCACTCTTTGCCTGCATCTGACTAAGTTGTTTTTTACTTTTATAATATTTTTCAAACATTTGCTTGGTGACACAGTCATATTTTGCAAAAATATCTTCAAATAAAAGAATATCATATGGTTTCATACGCATAAGATTCTCCCATTTGAACGTCTCTGCTATTGCCGTAAAATTACCGGTCGCCTGCCATTTTGCAAGTTTAGCATACATTGCTCCTTCTTCGCCACCAATACCTAAAACCAGACTCAGATTAGTAGACAACCTTATAACCTCATCCTTTGTCAAATCCCTCTTCCCCCTTAAATATTCAATCAAAACTTTTTTATAACAAGCCTCCAATACCCCGTTAACGCGGTCAACGCCAAACATTGAACTCGCCTGTACTTTATTATCAATCAAATATTCCAACACAATTTTATGATCATAAGAAATCCCTGATCTTAAGTGTTTCCACATCCGGTCAGAGAGTAAATCCTCTTTGTTAAAAACAGAAAGATTTTCATTCATAAAGACAACTAATTGTGAGCGCAATGCATTTCTTTCCATTGCCTCTACATAAAAAACCGCATTTTCAGATGTCTTGCTATTTTCAAATATATTTTTCAGATAAGCTGCCGACTTAGTTACATCTTTCACCTTTTCTACACTTTTTACAAACAATTCTAAGTCATTGGCCCCCATTACACGCCCGATTTCTTCCCCGTCGGGAGATAAAATCAAAAATGTAGGATAACCTGTAATCTTAAATCTTTTTACAAGTTCGGGCCCTTCCCCCTTCTCCATATCAATTTTTATATTAATGAATTTTGCGTTAAAGTATTTTCCGGCAGCCTCCGTCGGAAAAACATTATTAGCCATGTATTTACATGGGCCACACCATGATGTATAACAATCTAGGAATACAAGTTTGGGATCTTTTTTGTTGTTTTTGGCCTTACTCAGCACCTGTGCAAGTGTCCCTTGTTCAAATTTTACCCCTTTATCTACTTGAGCAAATAAGCTAAGAGAGATTCCAAATAGCATTGTCAAAAAAATAATTTTCTTCATACGGTTGTAAATTTTAATTGTTTATAAATACTATAACACAACCACCCCCGTATTTCCTTAAAAAAATTTACACTTATCGGTTATAAATATAAACTTTATTTGATTCTATTTTATAATCTATTAAAATACAATACTTTATCATATCCATGATTTGTACAATAGATTCTGCATTAAACGTTGCCGAGATAGTATATGATAAAATCTTAGGATCTTTTACAATAATTTCCACACCGTGCCAACGCTCCAGGTCTTTGATAACATCCTCCATTTTGGCAGAATCAAAAATAAGCCGTCCCTCTTTCCAAGCACAATTATCGGCAATGGTCTTTGGGGCAGCTATTTTTACAAGACTCTCCGCAATAACCACCTGCTCATTGGGCCGTATCCGTCTTATGAGCTCTGTTTTTCCGGAAGCGGTATAAAGCAAATCAATCTTTCCCTGATAAAGCGATGCAACAGCCTTACTCTCATTCTTGTAACTTCTAAGATTAAACTCTGTTCCCATCACCTTTACCTTAAAACCTTTCTGCGTACTCACAATCATTGGTTGAAGCGAATCGGACATAACACTAAAATAGGCCTCGCCCTCCAGTTCAACCTCTCTGGTTGCCCCCAGAAACTTCTCGGGGAATGTAATTTTAGTATCGGAATTCAGCCATACCTTACTACTATCGGGAAGCACAATAAAACTTTTCACCCCTTTCTCCGTATAAATCACCCGCTTAAACTCCTGCGGATAATCCTGCATAGCCACCGCAATAAGCCCCTCTCTGTATTTCTGCTCCATAGAGCTCACCGATGGTCTGGTTATCAGCAATACCACCGCCACCACCGCCGCAACGGTAGAGATGGCTGTTGTAATTTTAAGCATTCTCCCTGTTGCACGCTTGCGAATAATCTTATTTACCCCCAACGGATTACCGGCTTCCAACGGATTACCGGCTTCCAACGAATCGTCGGTTCTCCCGCGAACACGGCCTACCCGCAGTATATCTGCCTCCAGCCGCTCAACCGACTCCCGCAAATGCTCAAGTTCCTGCTCCGATGCCTTTCCGTCGGGCATATTCTGAGATATCCACGTATTTTTTAGGATAATAAAATACTCTTTATGATTGGGCGACTTATCCACCCAATCAAGCACCTGCTTGCGCTCAATCTCATTTGCCTCTCCCGCAATATATTTTATTAGCAGCCCTTTTCTCATCTCTATTTTATAAATTTACCTATATATACTAAACCGATAGGGAGCAAAAACCACAAAAAAAACGGCAAATAATCTTTAAGTTGTTTCCTCAATATTTTATAAGCACAAGACAATCTGTATTCCACCGTAGTTTCCCCTACGTTTAACGCTACAGCTATTTCTCTGTTTTTTAATCCTTTAACTTTACTACACAAAAATGTCTCCTTTACCTTGGGAGGCATTCGTTCCAAACAGTGCTGAATAATTCCCGAAACCTCTTTCTTGTACAAAGATAATGAAGTAGGATGAAATACTGCCTCCTGATTCAGGGCATTTTCTCTATAAGAAAGCTCATTGCAATATGTATTTCTGGTTTTAACCCGCCTTAACAAATTAAGGCATTTGTTTCTGGTTATAGAAAACAGATACGGCAAAACCTCTTTGGTAAAATCCACATCCTCTTTATGCTCCCAGAGCGTAAGAAAAGAATCATGCGCAACAGAGCGTGCCATCTCAAAATCCCCCAGATAATTATAAGCATAGAACTCCACCTTACGCAAATGGCTTATATAAAAATCTTCATACCGTTTTCTATACTCTGTATCTGTCATGGCGCAAAGATAGAATATCTAACTCACTTAGCGTAAAAAAAAATGCGCAGCACCATGCTATAGAACTTATAGCGGGGGTGCTGCGCAAATCTTAAACGCTAAGTGAGTTAAATTATTTTTTCCACTTAATCAGATTCTCTTCTACTTTATTGGTGTTATACCAATCTTTATTGGTAGTACCGCCGCTGGTTACCCATGGCGCAAAATCTTTATAAGCATCACAGAAATTAATTTTTTCCGCAACATGAAGGAATTTAGAACCTTTGGGAATCTTAATCCCCCATACCAAATTCTTATCGGAAGCATAAGGTATCTTTTTATCCACCCCGGCCCGATTAAAATCATATTCAGAGAATACCGGATAAAATCCTTTAACATGAATCTCTTTTGTCTTGTCTGCAGATGCCAGGAAAATATCAATTTTTTCATCCAGCAAACTACGTACCTCCAGCTCCCGGCTAAATGACAGATAAACAAAAACCTCTGTTAACTGGTCATGTTTTATTGTCTCACCATGCTCCGTGTTATAAAATGCAGTTCCCGGCAATCTAAATGGATTTCTTGCATTCAGATTTTTAAACTCAACAACAACATCCTGCGTTAATTTACTATCAACCAAACTTACCTGAACACCATCCTTTGTATCGTTATATATACCCGGATTCACATAAGCAGGATTATTATACGGAGGATTGGGCATACTTACAATGCTCTTATCCAAACCTGCAACACGAACATACGGAGTAAAAGCCAAAACCCCTCCAATGGCTCTTAGCCGCAAATGAATCCGAATCTGCTTTGTATGTTGCGTATCATATTTTCCATTTTTCCACGGAAATTCAACAGCCACCTGATAAGACATTACACAATCATTAAAATCATAATCTCCCAATGCCGGAAATAAATCTTCAAACAAAACCGTACCCCAATCGGCAGGATAGGAGATATATCCCTTTCCGTCATAAACAGGAACATCATCCGCTTTTGTTCCGGCGGCACCCTTTGTTGCAGCATCGGAAATCGTAAAAGCAACAGCATCGTTATTTAAAATCTGCTCTGCGATTTTATCATTACCGGAGGCAGATTTATACTTTATATATAAACTCGCTGTTGCCGACGGTACAGACAACGGAACCACATTACTCTCCGATACCGTAAAGGTTGCCAAAAGTTCCTCGGCACATTCTTTATCCAAATAAATACCAACCGGTACAGCAACAGTGGAATTTACCGTGCAGGTTATTGTTTTTGATGTTACCCAGTTAAAAGTTGGAGGGACATTCAACTCCTGAACCTTTGGCGGATTATTATTTTCCTCCGGAGTTGTTGCATTTTTTACGCATGCCTGTGTCATAAAACAGGCCGCTATAGCCATTACAGCCACAATTTGTTTTTTCATATTATTCTATATCTTTTAGAAATTCAAGGACTTGCGACAAAGTTATGTAAAAAACTTCAATTTGCGCAAATAAAAAATCATTTATATAACAAGCAATTATCGGCAATTTTGTTCACCAAATGCAGCATGATTACAAAACCGGCCACCCAATCTCTTAAATGGGCAGTTGCCATAGTCACAACTACCATAATAATAAGGGGAGATTGCGGCAAATACAGCCCAATCTCCCCTTTTTTATTTTTAGTTTTCCGCTCTAATCCGAAATGTGCAAAAAATCAATTACTGCTTTTCCAATGTTGTTGCAAGCTCTATCACCTTCTCGGCCGGAGGGAAACAAATCTGAGAATCGCAACACTGCCACTGGCAAGTCACTTTTATAGAGCCTTTTCCGTATCCCGATATCGGTTGTACAAAAATAGCCTCTTCTGCATATTGAGTGGTTCCGTTTTCATTAAAATATTTTCCGGCAGGAAGCTGAATGGAACCTGCGGTATAACCGTCGGGAAGCTGAAGGGTCACAGCCGTTTTTATATACGGATCCTTCTCCGATACACTGGCGTAAATATGGTAGCGGCTGTCTATCTTCATTTTTACAAGCACCGCCTGCATGCCGTTATGGTAGGTAACAAGGGTTGCCCCTACGGAAACAGGGTTGTTATCATCTGTCTGCGCCATTTCAATCTTTCCGGCAGCCAGATAATTTGCTTTTTTCTGATAATCATTCCCCTCAACGGACGGATTGAGAGTATTCACCATAAATACCCAGCCGCCGGCCTCGGTAAAGAAGATGCGGGATTTATTCTCATTAAACCATTTTCTCCATTGAGCCGGTTTGGTAAAGGTACATAAGGTGTAACGATCTAAAATACGTTGTGCTTTCTCTACCTCTTTACCGCTCTCCAACATACTTATGGCCTTATCTAGCAATGCAATATTGTTATTTGCAATTTTAAGACTTTTAACATCCTCATCTACAATATATTGATAGAACATGGCAGCACCATACAAATACGGGGTATTGTCTTTCATATATTTATCAAATGCCTTTACGTCCCCGTTAAACATTTCATAGTAGCCATTACGCATCTGTTTTTTAAGATAATCATCGTATGTAATTTCATCTTTCTCAACAGGCATATTTACAAACTGCTCCTCATTTTTGGAAAGAGTCTCCCCTTTTGCTTTTTTTGCAACAAGGGCAGCCTTTTTTTCCACCGTCTCATTGTACCACTGCTCCGATTCCTTCACACCCTCATCATATGCCTCTTTGCCGGCCAGATAAGTAAGTTCTTTCACATACTCTCTGGTAGCAGCCCTGTCATAATATTTACGGGCAATTATCTTCTCCCCTTTTAAGGTAGAGGTATAAACCACCGCATTTGCAAACACCTGTTTAGCCTGATCGGTCATATAATCTGGTGAAGCTGAAAATCCCCAGAAAAAGAAATTTCCATGCCTTCCAATTGCTACCGCATCCAATGTTTTAGCACACACGCCGCTGGAAATAGACTCCGCCTCAGGAGAATCGGTAAAACCCCACGGACGGGAAACCATCCCCACCCTAAAGCCGGGATCGGTCATATAACCCTTTGTCTGCACCTGCCACATCGGAATTTTATCGGGAAACTTACCGGTATAATAATATTTATAATGGTACGCATCCGACGGGGTAGGCCTCTGCTGCTGCTCAATATTTACAGCAAACGGCCCTTTAAAAATTGAATGATTAAAATTTGTATGATGGGCATACGCATCCAAACAGAGACAATACCAATCTGTTTTGGTCCCGATAGCCCTTCCTATATCTTCGCCTGCTTCCGCAATAAAAATTGCCGGAAAATTAAAATCCTCCCCTACAACACTTTTAGCCCTGTAATAATTTTTAACATTCCCTTTCTCATCTTTGGTAACAACCGGCGGAGATTTACGTTGTAACGTACCATCAAAAATTGTAACATCATAACCGGCAGACATCTGAGCATCATATTCTTTCCCGTTCACCACCTGTACCTGCGTAAAATAACTCTTCAGGTAATTCTCAAACGAAGCTGCTCTTTTAGCTCTCTGCTCCTGCTGCTGGGCCGGATTTTCTTTCTCCCAATCGGCAGAACCCCCAACATACAACACTTTAAGAGTTTGTTTTTGCTGGGCATAAACCGCCAGTACACATAGCATGGCGGCAATCAATGTAACTGTTTTTTTCATACGATGATAGTTTATTTTTTATTTTGCATTATCTTTTGCTCCGTCTCGTTTATACTTTTGGCCTCCAGCTCTTTAATCTGGTTTTTACTTTTATAATACTGCTCCAACATCTGTTTGGTAATACAATCGTACTTTGCAAAAATTCCCTCCATAAACATCATAGTATAAGAATCAAAACCCCTTAAATTGCCAAATTTAAACATCTCTGCAATAGCCTTATTATTTCCGGTAGCCTCCCACTTTGCTAACTTAGAACACATCTCCTCTTCTGTATTATCTGTCCCCAAAACCATATTCATATTCCCTGCTAACAAAACAACCTCCTCCTTTGCCAAACTTCTTTTTCCGGTAAGATACTCTACAAGAACTTTTTGATAGCAATTACGCAATGCCTCATTCACACGGTTTATTCCAAAAGTGGTATTTGCCTGCATTTTATTATCTATAATATATTCCAATACAACTTTTTTATCATAAGAAATTCCTTGTTTAATATATTTCCACATTCTATCTGTAAATAAGTCCCATTCATTAAACACCGCTAAATTTTCATTCATAAAAGCTGTTATCTCCTTATACATAGAATTTCTCCCCATAGCCTCCACATAATTAATCGCATTATCAGAAGTCTTACTCTTCTCAAATACACCATTAAGATATGCCACGGAATTCTCTATGTCTTTTGCTTTCTCCACACTTCTTATAAACGGATCTAATTCATTACTCCCAACTACACGTCCTATCTCATTTCCATCGGAAGACAAAATAATAAAAGTAGGATAGCCCGGAATCTTAAATCTCTTTGCAAGCTCCGGCCCTTCTCCCTTCTCCATATCAATTTTTATATTCACAAAATTGGCATTAAAGTAGTTTCCGGCAGCCTCCATTGGGAAAATAACATTACTCATGTGCTTGCATGGACCGCACCAAGTTGTATAACAATCCAAAAACACAAGATTGGGCCCTTTCTTATTACTCTTTGCTTTATTCAGAGCCTGTTGCAAGGTTCCTTGTTCAAACTTAACCCCTTTGTTGTCCTGAGCATTTACCGTAAATGCAACCAGCATTACGGCTACCATCATAAATAGCTTTCTCATTATTTACCGTTTATTATCGTTTCCATTTTTTTATAAAAATCCTCACCCTCACCACTCTCTCTGTGCAGGATAATGCCCTTGGGACTTACCAGAATCTTGGTAGGGAAACCTTGTACATTAAACTTTGCAACATAATCCTGCTCCCCTTTTCCCTGCATTACATTGGGCCAGTTCATTCCGTTTTTCTCTATACATGCTTTCCATTTTGCAACATCCTTATCATTAGCCACCCCCACAATCTGCACTTTATCTGCATGAGCATCTCTGAACGCTTTCATATGAGGTGTTCCGGCAAGACAAGCTCCGCACCATGTCCCCCAAAAATCAATAATAATATATTTCCCTTTCACATCTTTGAGCGAGAACTCCTTGTCAAACTGATCCACCCCTTTAATATCGGGACATTTAGCACCTACCACAGCACTTTTTGCTCCGGCAACTCTCCCTTTTACGGTTGTATAGAAATAATTATTGTGATATTTACTATCTATCCGTGCAAGAAGTGTTTCCAAATCAGCCGGCTCAATCTGGCTCCTGACAAGCATATCCTCCATCAACCACAATGCCGCCACGGACGACGGATGCTCTTTAATAAAATCTTCCCTTATTACAGCAACCTGCGCATCCAATTCCTCTGCTCTTTTCTCTTTCTGCGCAACCTGCTCTGCCGTAAGCTCGTTTTTCTTCACCTCCATTTCTACCACAATATTTCCCCCCTCGTTCAATAAAGGCATCATCTTACTGCTTAATTTGGCAAAAATATCGTTCTCACCTGCTCCTGTCCCCTCAACCGGATACAAATCAATAAAATCCTTCCCCTCCAAAGAACCGGCTACCGTAAATTTAGCTCCCGGATAAACAATCACCCACAGGCTCGAACTCTTTACCGGAATATATCCCCCGCTAGGCATCATCTTTAGAAATCGATCGTCATTACTAAGAGAAATCCTTATAACGCCCTGCGTATTAGTGGTTCCCTGCAACTTAAACTTTCCATCCGCAATTGATATTTTATTATCTTTCATATCTACCAACACCTGATCTTTGTCCCCAAAAACAGTTACATAAGCAGATGTGGATTGAATCCCCTGTATCGTAAAATCTACCTCAAAAGATTGAGCATGAAGAAAAGTGAGGGATAATAAACCTAATATGGTTAAAAGTGTTTGTTTCATAATATACTTTTTTTTGCAAAAATCCCCGCTCCCCAAAAAAGGGCGGGGATTCAAATGCTTTATTTAATATTTATTCTGCTGAATAGCTCCGTTACTACTCTGGATCTCACTATCATGTATAGGAGCGGCATAACGTCTGGAACCTTTTTCTAGAGTATAAGTAATAGGGCCACCATCTTTAATAAGACCGGCACTACTATATTTGTAGAATGTACGGGTAAGATTTCCTACATCATCCCCTGCATCCTCATTATTATTCAGACGGCGTATATCATACCATCTTTGGGTAAACGGCATCTCACGCTCTCTCTCCTCAATAATCTTTTTGATTGCCTCAGTCTTAGTTAATGCAGAAAGATGTTTTACACTTGCCGGAGCCGTAGCATCAAATCTGGCATCCCTTAAAGTATTTACGGCACTCATAGCTTCGCCAACTTTATCCAACCTAGCTAAACATTCAGCTTTTATAAGCAACATCTCAGCAGTTGTTGGACCACTTGGAATTCTGTCTTTAAAAAAGAATACATACCCGGGATACTCATAAGCAGGATCTACAAGTCCTCTATCATAAGAATAATTTGTTACCATGTGATACTTATATCTTAAATCAAAAGTCTTATCATAGAGCGCAAGCAATTGCTTACTGGGAATATACCACCAACTGCCATTATACACCATTCTAAAAAACATTTGTTCTTTCCATTCAAGCATATCTGTCATATCACTTTGATTATCGTGGGTATACGGAAATTTAATCTCTATCTTCTTCCCATTTACTGTTGCATAAGAAGGATTATCACTATATTTCATGTCAGTGTTATAATTAACTAATACACTGTGAGAAGCAAGAGCTATATTTGCATACTCAAGTGCTTTTGTATAGTCATTTCTATTAAGCCAATATCTTGCAGCAAAGCCATTTACAGCAGCTCTATTTGCTCTCCAAGAAGTGTATTTATTATTTACAATCTTCATGTCGTTTGTTATTTTAAGAGCCTCTGTTAAATCGGCTTCAATTGAGGCATAAGTCTCCTCCAAAGTTGCTCTTGCAGTAAGTTCTTCAAAAGATACGCTTGCCTTTATTGTCATACCTAGTTCGCCCTTGTTAGCATCGGTATATGGCAAACAATAAGTTTGAGCAAGGTTCCAAAGACTATATGCTCTTATAAATTTGGCCTCCTTTTCTAACTGCGCTTTCTCCTCCTGCGTACCGGTAACCTTAGGAATATATGAAAGAACCATATTTGCTATAAAGATTTTTTTATATTCACCGGAAAAATAATTCTCTCTTCCGTCATTTACAAGGTATTCTTTATCCCAAGTTGCAAACTCCACATTAGCTATTCCAAATACACCTGCGCTTGCATCTTCTAGTTCTGTAAATAACCCATAAGTATCTGCACTTAGGTATGTAGCTCTAGCTTCTTCTTCATAAAATGAGTCGTACTCATTAAATAAATAATTTAATTGCTCAACCGTTGTTGGCACTAGAGATGTACTTTTATCTGGCTTTTCGCTTAAAAAATCATTACAAGAAGAAAAGCCCAATAGTATACCTACCAATAATAATATATTTTTTATTTTATTCATTGCTTTTTGTTTATTTGTTGTTAAAATGTTAGATTAATTCCAAAAGTAAACGCAGCTTGCGGTCTAATACTTCCAAGTGGATACTCTGGATCCTCCCCGTATTTATTATTTTTTATAGTAAATAGATTATTCCCTTGAGCATAAACTTTGGCGTTGGTAATTCTTAGTTTTTTTAAGAATGTTCTTGGAATATTATATGTAATATTTACCTCCTGAAGCCTTACATGCCCGGCTTTTTGTACATTATAATCTAAATATGGATAAAATCTATCCCAGAAGTAGTATTTATCTTCGTCCTTACCAAATGGGATAGGAACTCTTTCATTTGGATCAGAATTTTTTATCTCATCATATAAATTATTTGGTCTTGCACTTCCTCCCGTCATTGACGGATAGTTAAATGTATAACCATTAAATACATGCCCAAACTTACCAGTTACGATAAACGAAAAGTCGAAGTCATATATTTTAAAATTTGTTGTAAACCCTATGTTATATGGGGCCACCTTTGTTCCCATATCAAGCATATAATCTCTTCCGTCTCCTGGTGTCCATCCTGCAAAATCATAAAGTTCATCTCCTTTCCCTTGTACAACAGGTTGCCAATTCGGGTTAGCATCAGTCCCCTTATTTACTACCCCTGCATATTTAAAACTATATAGTGCATTTGCATTATGTCCCTGTATATAAGCACTTGTACCACCGTCACATAGTTCATACGCATTATAAGTAGCTTTAAACAAATTATCAATATTATTATAATTATACGAGAAATTTAATCCACCTGTCCAAGTAATATCATTCCCTAATATATTTAATGAACTTCCAAATTCAAGTTCAATACCCCTGTTTGTCATTTCAGCAGC
>JAVWIB010000020.1:0-11876 GCA_036639755.1 Bacteroidales bacterium | reverse complement strand
TTCCATTCACAGAAGGAATACTCATACTAACAATTAAATCCTTTCCTTTTTTATTGTAAAAATCAATTTTTCCGTACAATTTTCCATTAAACATAGCGTAATCAATGCCTAAATCAAATGAGCCTGTTTTCTCCCATCTTAATGCAGGATTACCATAGCTACTTATAGATGCCGTAAAATCCTGTATATATGAATCTTGAGTTGAATACACTTTAATTAATGGCATAAATGATGTAGACCTATCAACATTCCCATTATATCCATAAGTTGCCCTAATAGACAACCTATCCAACCACTCTATATTTTTCATAAAATTCTCTTGCATAATGTTCCAGTTTACTCCAACAGACCAAAATGGAGCATAACGATATTTTGGATCATCTGTAATTAAATTAGAAGCATCTGTCCTTGCAGAACCAGAAACAGTATATTTCTTATTAAAAGTGTATGAGGCATTTGCATATAATGAAAAGTATCTTTCTGTACTATAGCTATAACTATTTGTATATGCAAATTTTTGACTTCTTCCTTGCCAATTAGTTAACTTATAAACTCCACTTCCACCAACACCATTAGGAAACTGCCCTACAGTTAGTTTGTCATTATTATAGCCGTATGTTGTAGGATTACCAGTGCCTTGAATCACTAAACTTGATATCTCTGCACCCGCTATAAAACTTATTTGATGTTTATCATCATTAAAGCCCCTATTAAAATTTACTTGATTTCTCCAACTGTAATAATCCTGAGAAGTTTTCCCCTGTTTAAGCGTTCCGCCGCTAGGTAAGTTAGCTGTTACATTATTTGTTTTTTTATCCCAAGTTGAGGTGGTATTTACATTATTTCGTACAATATATGTGCTTTCATCATCAATATTCTTGTAATTCTCCAAAATTTGTTCATATTGAACTTTAGAATCAACGGTAAGCCCTTTAATTATTTTTGCAGTAAGTCCTGCTTGTACTCTATAATTAATTAACGTATTTTTATAACTTCTCCCCTCTCTCTCTGTAAGGGGGTTATAAGACCAATCACTATATGGAAAACTCCCGGTAGGCACATGTCTATTTATATTTGGCATATAATAACCACTAACATTGGTTCTACTTCCGTCCTCATTTACTAACATTTGATATGGAGAATCTCCGGTCCAACTAACAGAATTCTTCCTTGAATTTACCATGTTAAAATTACCTCCAAATGAAAAATCGAGCCATTTAAACATTTTAACATTAGTTCTATAAGCAATATTATACTTGTCCTTATTATCTCCCTGATAGTTGCTATTAGAATTTTCAAACATTAAAGATAACATATGACTTGCTCTCTCTGTAGACGTTGAAATATTAATATTATACTGTTGAGCAAAAGGGCTATCTAAAATATAATCCCTTATTTGATCTCTATTACTCAACTTTGATAAACTCCTTAATGTATTATCCATTTCTTCTGTAGAAAGATACCCCAACCTATTCTCATTTATTGCCGTTACAGCCAAAGAATGAGCCGCATAGTCTTGATAACTATCTTCGTTAGGACGGAAATATCCACAGCCAAAAAATCCATTTGCTCTAAAACCTTTCCTTTCATATTCTACAACCTCTGCCGACGATGCAACAGGATCCATATAGTCCAAATCTAGTTTAGGTGAAAATTTCCAGAATGTAGAAACATCAACTTTCACCTCTCCTTTTTTACCTTTATTTCCTGTTTTAGTAACTACTATTATAACTCCATTTGCAGATTTCGCTCCCCAGATAGAGGCAGCAGCAGCATCCTTAAGAATTGTTACACTCTCAACATCATTAGGATTTATTGAGCTAAACCCTCCCTGTATAGGAAAACCATCAACGACAACTAATGGCTGAGCACTAGCTAACAAACTCGTCTGTCCTCTTATCTCAAAAGAAATATTACCATCTGCATCCGTAGTAGTTTGTACTCCGGCCGATGTTCCAACTAATCTAGAGGCAATATTTGACGTTGGTTTCTCTAGTTGATCTACTTTAACAACGTTAAAAGAACCTGTAGCCCTCTCTTTAGACAATGTTTGGTAACCTGTTACAACAACATCGGCCAAAGCAATTGCATCGGGGCTTAGTACAACATTTAGTACAGCCTGTTTCCCAACTACAACTTCATAATTAGCCATCCCTATAGATGAAAACAAAAGCTTATCCCCTTGTGCAGCATCTATTACATATTTGCCATCTAAATCGGAAGAAATAGCTTTGTTCCTAGTAATGTTTTGAATAGTTACCCCGGGTAAAGATTCTCCATTTTCAGATTCTGTAATCAGTCCATGGATTTTAGCTGTTTGGCTTGCATTTTTTTGTGTACTCTGTATTGCTTCAGTTTTTATTACACCTAAGACAACTTGGTTACCTTTTATGGTGTAGCTAATATTTATCGGATTAAAAACTTTATTAAATAAGTTCTGTGCCGATTCGTTTTTGGATACAACTGTAACTTTATTATATCCATCAACCTTAAGTTCATCTGTATATACAAACTTAAATTTACTTTGATTAGAAATGCTTTCAAGAACAACCTTTAATGGTGCATCTTTAAAGTCAGCTGTTATACCGCTCTGCGCAAAAATGCCGGAGCAGGTAATAAACAGAAGGCATACCGTCAATAACAGTCTATGCCGGAAATTTGAAATAGCTTTTTTACCCATTTTATTAGATTAAATTTTATTTGGTTTGATTGTAAGACACACCAACTAACTAATTCCATTGTTTTTTTTAATAAATAAAAAAACTCAAAAAAAAACCAGGGTATTCTCCATTTGGTGTGTCTTAATAGAATATACATAGTATACACCTTTACCTAACAGAAGACTTTCCAATGGAGAATTATGCTATATTTGCCCCCGATATTACAAGGACTACATTACCGCATAACAAACAAAATAATGATTTTGTAGATCCTAATAGTAATATATGTAATACAATGACAGATAAGATTATTCGGGGAAATTTTAATTGCGGAGACATAAAAATATTTGAGGAGATTTATAATAAAAATCATCCAAAATTGGTTTCATTTGCCTATAGTTATCTTAATGATATCGACGAGGCAAAAAATGTTGCACACGATGTATTTATTGCTTTTTGGAAAAATAAAAACAATGTAAATTTGCAAGAAAATGTAATGCCTTATTTGTTTGCCTCTACAAAAAACATGTGCCTTAATCTTTTAAGAAAAAAAAATTATACCCTAAAATATTCCGAACATACAATAAGGGAGAAAACAAATTATCTTAATACAATTGCTCTTGAAAATAATTCTTCTATAAAAATTTATGAAAGCGATGTGGAAAATATTATCTCAAGGGGAATGACACAAATGAAACCAAAGGTTAGGCAAACGTTCTTAATGAGCAGGGTAAAAGGATTAAAAAACAGAGAAATAGCAAGCGCCGAAGGCGTTGCAGAAAGCACTGTAGAAGCCAGAATTACATCTGCTTTATTGGTCATGAGAAAATTATTGAAAGATTATTTGTAGAGTTATGAGAAAATATACTTTAATAAAATTTTACAGAGGTGAAGCTTCTGATAAAGAGATAGATAGCATTATAGATTGGGTAAATAAATCGGAGCAAAATAAACAATATTTTGCAAAGCTCAAAGCTATTTATACAGCAATGTATATGAACACCACTACATTTACACTAAAAAATAAGTTTAGTGCTAAAAAACCTTTACTCCGCCGCATTTTATATGTATCCTCAGTTGCTGCAATTGCAATTCTGTTTTTTACAATAGGATATTTTGCAAATAATTCTACAGGGGAAAAAGTAAATAATATTACTATTGCAACCGTTACAAAAAATAAGGTGCCAATGCTTAGAACTCTTTACACAGAAAAAGGGGTAAAAGGATTTGTAACGCTTCCCGATAGTTCTAAGGTTTGGCTTAATTCAGATAGTAAAATTATTTACCCCGAGGAATTTACGGGAAAAGAGAGAGCTGTTAAAATATCGGGAGAGGCATATTTTGAGGTAACAAAAGACTCCTTGCATCCAATGGTTGTTCGTACAAATAAAAATTTTGCAATTGAGGTATTGGGTACAACTTTTAATATAAGGAGTTACGATAACGACGAAAAAGCCGAGGCAACTTTATACACCGGTGCAATTACCATGCACTATAAAAATAAAGACACTAAACAAATTGAGACACTCTGCCTAAAGCCTAATCAATCATTTGCTTATGTAGAAACAAATAATACTCCTAAGCTGTTTAAATATAAAGAACCAATAAAACAATCTGTCTGGAAAGATGGTCAATTGCTTTTTGATAATACCCCTATTGGTGATGTTTTAAAAATTCTAGAACGTTGGCACGGTAGCAAATTTGTTATAAATAGCCAAGATATTTATAAATACAAACTATCGGCTGAGTTCTCTTCCGAATCTATTGTTCAGATTATGGAAATTATACAGCTAATCATTCCTATTAATTACAACTACACAAATAATGTAGTAACTATTAATAAGGCGTATATTGCTCAATAGGGAAACAGATTGGACCTGAGTATCTCTTTCGCAATAAGTTGTACTCAACTGATATTCAAATAGTTCTAATTTAATATTTCATCGCCTTTAGAAATATTAATCCGCAACACGCTAATTTTCAGCAACTTACAACTTGCTGCGAAAGAGATACACCCCCTGCTATCCAAGCAACAGCACCAGACATAGAAATTCGCTCTCATCTGCGGCGCAAAAGTTACTTGCTGTTGATTGCATCTACCGGATTTAGGTTGGCAGCTATCCAAGCTGGTAACAAGCCGGAAATCAGCCCAATAATCGTGGCAATGGCAAGGCCGTCAATCACATTGCCAAGCGAAAGATGCATGGTAAACTGTCCCGATTCGGGGATGGCGGCAATAATGCCGGAGACCATAAGGATTCCTATCATCCCACCGGCAATAGCCAGAAATGCGGATTCTACCAAAAACTGAGTGAGAATCACATATTTTTTTGCCCCCAGAGCCTTTTGGATACCTATGATATTGGTTCGTTCCTTCACCGATACAAACATGATATTGGCAATTCCAAAACCTCCTATCAGCAATGAAAACCCCGCAATGATCCAACCAACTGTACTTAAGACGGAGAACATCCCCTGCACCATATCAATCAAGAAAGTCATTTTTATAATCGAAAAATTATTTTTCTCACCCGGAGCAAGACGGCGGTGAGCCCTCATAAGATTCTTTATCTCATCTATAAAATCCTGTTGTGCAATACCTTGCTTTGGAATTGCAAAAATCGCATTATCAATATTTTTAGGATCCACCATATAGCGGCCAAAATTAAGCGGTATTAAAATTGCCTCATCGGCATTAAATATACTCACCATACTCTCACCCTGTTTTTCCAGCACCCCAATCACCTCAACAGTATTTCCCCCCAGTTTTATCTTCCGCCCAAGAGCACTCTCTCCCCCAAAAAGCTCCTGCTCTATCTCATAACCAATAACGGTAACAGCCGTCCCGGCCCTATCCTCTTCCGACGAAAAATAACGTCCCTGCCCAATATCCATCTTAGCCACCTTATCATATCCCCAGGCAACACTCATAATGGAGGCTCCCGATATCGATTTTCTCCCATATTTAACCGGAGTTTCAAACCCTATCCCAAGAGAAATTACATCTGCCGTTTTGGAATTTGCTTTCAGAAATTTATAATCTTCGTATGTGGTATTCGGACGTTTCATATACTCCCACCACTTATATTCATCCTCTATCATCACCTCTCCGTTTTCATCCTCACTTCCCATGGGCCATTTGGAAACCTGAATCATATCGCTTGAGAACGAATCCATCCCCTTCTTTACATTCTCTTGCAGGGCATCAATTGCAGAAAAGATGGCCACAATAGAAAAGATGCCGATACTTACCCCAAACAACGATAAAAAAGTTCTGAATTTATCTCCCCGGAGCTGAGAAAACGCAAAAGAGATACTCTCCTTTATTAATTTCACAAAAATTACGCTCTCCTTATACAACTTCTTAATTGCCATACCCTTCTTATTTTTAATTATTTATCCTACAAGCCAATCTGCTTCTTTAACGCCCTTATGGCATCAAAAGCATCCAGAGGAGACATTGCATTCATGTCCATTGCCTTTAATTTATCCTTAATATCCAGCAAAAGAGGATCATCCAACTGAAAAAACGATAACTGTAAATTATCGGTGAGCTGTTTCTTTTTCCCCTCTTTTTTAGCCGGTGTACCATGCTCCTGCCCACTCTCCAACGTATTGAGCATGCGTTGTGCGGATTCAACCACCTGTTGCGGCATCCCCGCCATACGGGCAACATGAATACCAAAACTATGCGCTACTCCACCCAAACAAAGTTTGCGTAAAAATATAACTTTTTTATCAACTTCCTTCACCGATATATGATAGTTCTTTACCCGCGGATAAAGATTCTCCAATTCGTTCAGCTCGTGGTAATGAGTGGCGAATAATGTCTTTGCCTTAAATTTGCTTTGATGAATATACTCCACAATAGCCCAAGCAATTGACATACCGTCAAATGTGCTCGTTCCGCGCCCTATCTCATCCAGCAAAATTAGCGATCTCTCCGATAAGTTATGCAAAATAGTAGAGGTTTCAATCATCTCCACCATAAACGTAGACTCCCCTCTCGAAATATTATCGGAAGCTCCTACACGGGTAAAGATTTTATCGGTGAGCCCGATTACGGCACTTTTTGCAGGAACAAACGAGCCAATCTGCGCCAGCAGCACAATAAGGGCGGTCTGCCGCAGCAACGCACTTTTACCCGCCATATTGGGGCCGGTAAGGATAATAACCTGCTGTGAGTTATTATCCAGATACAGATCGTTGGCAATATACTCCTCCCCCGCAGGCATTAAAGTTTCGATAACCGGATGACGTCCCTGCTCAATCTTAAGCTCCAAGCCGTTGTTTATCTGCGGCCTACAATAATGATTCTCCGCCGCCAGTTGTGCAAATCCGGCCAAACAATCTATCCGGGCAATTATGTTGCTGTTTTTCTGTATTGCCGGAATCTCCTTCCGGATGGCCTCAACCACCTGTGCATAAATCTGTTGTTCAAGCAGATAAATCTTATCTTCCGCCCCCAGAATTTTTTCTTCGTACTCCTTTAATTCTTGTGTTATATACCGCTCCGCATTTACCAATGTCTGCTTTCTAATCCAATCTGCCGGAACTTTATCTTTATGAGCATTACGCACCTCCAGATAATATCCGAATACGCTATTGTAACTTATTTTAAGCGAGGGTATTCCGGTCCTTTCACTCTCCCGCTGCTGAATATGCAGCAAAAAATCTTTTCCATGCCGGGCAATCTGCCGCAGCTCGTCCAGCTCCGCACTCACACCGTCCGCAACAATATCCCCTTTCCCAAACGCTGCAGCGGGCTCCGGGAGTATCTTTTGATTAATCTCTGCATACAACTGATCAAAAAGGGTAATTTCTTTACCTGATTCCGCAAGAGCACTGCATTGATTCTCGTGATTTTGTATGACATTTTCATTTACCTTGCTCTCTCCGGTTGCACTTGCGCTTGTTACACTCTCCTTTGCCTGATCTTCTCTCCTTGCTCCCTCCTCAAATGCAGTATTTATCTCATCTGCCTCATGTTTCGCACTTACCGTCCCGGGTTGCTCATTCCCCTGCAAACAAATCTGCTGAATAGGTTCCATCTGCTCCAATCCCCTTTTAAGCTGCATAATCTCCCGCGGACTTATTTTCCCCGCAGCCGCTTTGGAAGTGATTCTCTCCAGATCGCCCACATTGGAAATCCGCTCCTGAATTTGTTCCCTTATCGGGGAAGCGGTTACAAAATAATCCACCACATCATGCCTGCGCTTTATCTCTGCCTCCTCTTTTACCGGCATGGCAAGCCAGGATCTAAGCAGGCGTGCCCCCGGCGCAGACGAACATTTATCAATAACATTCAACAGCGAAACACCATCACTTCCCCCTGCCGATGTAAAAATTTCCAGATTCCTGAACGTAAATTTATCCATCCACACAAAGCTCCCCTTATCCACCCGCGAAATAGAACACAAATGTGACACTCCCGTATTATGATTCTGCTCCAGATAAAACAAAATTGCCCCCGCCGCAGTAGTTCCCAGCGTGAGATTTTCCACCCCAAATCCTTTTAGCGAGTGCAGTCCGAACTGTTTTTTTAACTTCTCATGACAAGCCTCGGGCACAAATGCCCACTCATCCATGGCAGAGAGATAGCAAAGATCCCCAAATCGCTCCCGGAACCCTGCCTGATACCCTTTCTGCACCACCACCTCTTTGGGGGTAAAATTAGAAAGGAGTAACTCTATGTATTCCAAAGTACCCTCTGCCACCTTAAATGTACCGGTAGAGACATCCAGAAAGGCAATTCCCCCTTTATCCTGCGAGAAATAAACCGAGCATAAAAAATTATTCTCCTTCTGATTCAACAACTGATCGCTATATGCAATACCGGGAGTAACAAGCTCTGTTACACCACGTTTTACTATTTTTTTTGTAAGTTTTGGATCTTCCAGTTGATCACACACCGCCACTTTATAACCGTTCCGCACCAATTTTGGAAGATACGTTTCAATGGAATGATGGGGAAACCCCGCCAGCTCCACAAACTGCGCAGAGCCATTCGCTCTCTTTGTAAGTACAATTCCCAATACCTTGCTGGCAATAATGGCATCCTCCCCGAACGTCTCATAAAAATCTCCCACTCTAAACAGCAATAACGCATCGGGATGCTGGCTCTTTACCTCAAAATACTGCCGCATTAACGGCGTTTCAACTATTTTTTTATTCTCGCTCATAGTCTACAAAAATAGGAAAAATATTTGCACAATCTCCTATAGTGCATACAAAAACCAAATTATTTTCCCATTTTTGTGTAAAATTATAAAACTTCTGACAATGAACATAAAACACCTGTCACAACTATGTTGTGTGGCGATAATTACCGCTGCAACATTCTCCTGCACACCCAAAACAGCAGAAGAAAAACTGGATAGCACACTAAAAGAGGCCATGGAAAAAAATAGAGCCATAGGAATGGCGGTAGCTGCCGTTAAGGATGGCAAAATAATATTTGCCAAATCGTTCGGATACAAAGACAGAGAAAATAAAATTGAACTTAAAAATGATGACCTTTTTAGAATAGCCTCCATCTCCAAATCATTTACCGCCACAGCAATCATGCAGATGGTAGAACAGGGAAAAATTGATCTGGAAGGGGATGTCTCCAAGTATCTTGGTTTCCCAATAAGAAATCCTACCTATCCAACCATTCCCATCACCATAAGGATGCTCTTGTCCCACAGCTCCAGCCTGAACGATTCCGAAGGATATTTTACCATAAACGTTATTAATCCCGATTCCTCCTCTACACATATTAATGCCTACAGTGATTGGGAACCGGGAACCAAATATGATTACTGCAATCTGGGGTTCAACACTCTGGGAACCATTCTGGAAAGAGTTAGCGGCGAAAGATTCGATCAATACATTGTTAATCACATCCTAAAACCGGTAGGTGCTTACGGCGGATATAACGTAGGAGAGCTAGACTCCACCAAATTTGTAACGCTCTACGAAGAACAGCCCGACGGCAGTTTTACCCCCTCTCCCGATGCCTACGCCAAACGTACTGCCCAAATTGCCAACTACCACTTTGGCTACTCTGCCCCTATTTTCTCCCCAACGGGCGGCATGAAAATATCGGCGACCGATCTGGCAAAAGTAATGATGATGCATATGAATTTAGGCAAAATTGCACAACCCGGTTCTCCCGATAGTCTTCAGGTTATTGACCGTCACAGTGCAGAGCTCATGCAGACCAAAATGATCTCTCCAACCGCTGAAGGAGACTCTTACGGCTTTGCTCTCCGCATCTCAGACCGGCTCATTGACGGCAAAACCATGATTGGCCACACCGGCAGTGCCTACGGTGTCTACACCACCATGTTCTGGGACCAAGAGCGCAAAAACGGCTTTGTCGTACTAATCAGCGGCTGCAAAAGCACCCGCAATCACACCTTCATCGCCCTCAACCGCCAAGCCACAAACGCCATGGCGCAATATCTAACTCACTTAGCGCAGTAAAAAGTGCGCCGCACATACTGCCTACTAAAAAGCCCCCGGATGAATTAGCTATAAATATATTTCCTACATTTGCAAGTTAATATTATTTATCCCGATATTTTTGAAAAAAGTCCTCATTATAACTTATTACTGGCCGCCGAGCGGTGGTTCCGGGGTGCAAAGGTGGCTGAAATTTGCCAAATACTTTCCGCAGTTTGGATGGGAGCCTATTATCTATACCCCCGAGAACCCGGAGGCGAATGCGGTTGATCCCGCTCTGTTAAAAGATATTTCTCCTGACACCACGGTTCTTAAAACAAAAATTTGGGAGCCATACGGGATTTATAAATCATTGCTGGAGCGGGGAAGAAAAAGGGGAAACAAGGGAGATAAACCGGCAGAGATTTCAAATGCCGCAACAGCAACATTAGCTACCCCACGCATTCAAGCCAATCTAATAAGTTCCGGTAACACATCTCTCTTCCACCGCATCTCGCTATGGATACGGGGCAATTTTTTCATTCCCGATCCGCGGTGCTTCTGGATAAAGCCATCGGTGAAGTATCTGAAAGAATATCTGAAAACCCATCCGGTAGATGCCATTGTGAGCACCGGGCCGCCGCACTCTATGCATCTGATTGCCAAAGAGGTTTCCCAGGCAACAGGGATAAAATGGATTGCCGATTTTAGAGATCCGTGGACAGATATTTTTTATTTTAAGCATCTGAAACTGAGCAAGTATGCCTATAATAAACAACGCCGCCTAGAGCAGCAGGTGCTGGATGGAGCCGATACCCTACTGGTGGTATCGAGGCAGATGCAGGAAGATTTTGCAAAACGCACCTACACCCCGGTAGAGGTGATTACCAACGGGTTTGATCCCGATGATTTTTTGCAGGCAAAACCAAACAGTTCCAGCCAATCTACCTCCCGTTTTTCCCTGATTCACACCGGAATTTTTGTAGATAACGGCAACCCTGATTATCTTTGGGAGACTTTAGGAGAAAAGGCAAAGGAGGAACCTCAATTTAAGGCGGATCTGGAGATACGATTAATGGGACAAGTGGATGCCACTGTTTTGAAGGGGATTGCGAAAGCAGGATTGCAAGGTAACCTGATAAATATGGGATATATTCCTCATTCAACGGCAACGATGTGGCAACAAAAAGCCACTGTGTTATTGCTCCCGCTTAGAAAAGAGCCGGAGGCCGCAGCCATTCTCACCGGAAAATTCTTTGAATATCTGGCATCGGGAGTGCCTATTTTGGCATTTGGTCCGTTAGAGGGTGATTTGGCAAAAGCTTTGCAGGAGACAGCCAGCGGAACGATTGTAGATTTTGAGGATAAAGAGGGGACACGCAGAGAGATTAATCTATTATATAGTAGGTTTCGGGAGAGAGGTGCCACAGACACACAAGATACAAAGAGGGGGAAAGAAGGAGAGAAGTCTGAATGCGGAGAGAGACCAGAACAGGGAGCAAATCAAACTGTGAGCGGGGAACGGTGCGGACAGAGAACAGATGAAGACGGGAGCGGGGAGCGGCGCGGACAGAGAACAGATGAAGACGTGGACGGGGAGCGGTGCGGGCAGAGAGCAGATGAAGACGGGAGCGGGGAGCGGTGCGGGCAGAGAACAGATGAAGACGGGAGCGGGGAGCGGTGCGGGCAGAGAACAGATGAAGACGGGAGCGGGGAGCGGTGCGGGCAGAGAACAGATGAAGACGGGAGCGGGGAGCGGTGCGGGCAGAGAACAGATGAAGACGGGAG
>JAVWIB010000019.1:0-29442 GCA_036639755.1 Bacteroidales bacterium | reverse complement strand
TGTGCCGAATAGACTCTACATTACCGAAGTTTTTCGACAAGATGGCAGATACAGACCTGATTATATTGGATGACTTCGGAATGAAAGTACTCGATGGAGGACAAATATTAGAATTTATGGAACTGATAGAAGACCGTCATCAAAGGAAGTCAACCATTATCGTCAGTCAGCTTCCGGTCTCAGAGTGGTATGGTATATTGAGTGCCAACACCACTGCCGCAGATGCGATTTTAGATAGAATCGTGCATACGGCTATGCGTTTTGAATTGAAAGGAGTCAGTTTAAGAAAAAAATAATTACTTTTGCCAACAATGTTAGAGTGAATGAGGATAAATAACTAAAAAGTGAACGGATATCACCGTTTTGGGTGGGTGGATATCGACCGTTTTTTACAGCTTGGCGCACAAGGCCTGAGCATAAAAACGGCCAGAGGTATCATCCGTACGGCACCCTCTCCAAAAGATTCCACCAACAATTCCACTCCCGATACCCTACGATTAATACCACTCACCGTCCCTGGCAACCACAATAGAGCAGAAAGATTAAACCGCTACATCAGTCTGAGCAGGAGAAACTCATTATAAAGGAATCATCTCTTAAAGAGCTTAAACAGCTTACCTTAAAATCCATCCTGCGTAAATGCGGAAGCACTTACACTGAATTCCATGAAATTCTATTTCAAACTTAGTATATAATCCTTAATTGGAAATTTTGTGATTCGCTTAGTATATTCGCTAATTAGATTTATCCAAATGTCAAAAACGTTATTCGGAGTTACTTCTACTTCCCAGTATTCCTGCAACTCCTCAATGCTATAATCTAAAAGATTAAACTTTATTGCAGCCAAAGATGAACACAACGTAGTTATTATTTTTGGAACAATAAATTTATCGCCATTAAATTCGATTATTTGCTGCCCTCCCGCAGTAAATAAATCTCTCACATTAGGGACTACTATTCCTTCAACAGAGGCCAGCCATAAATTCATCCGATTGTATTTTGTTGGGCTATTCCCAAGTATTTCAGGAAATAGGCAAAATGCTTTTGTCTTGACATCCAATTTCTCTCTCTGAGAAACAGAACTCCACAATCTAACAATCATATTAGAGCTTTTACTTGCACCTGTTTCTGCCCACCATGTAGTTTCTCCTGGTTTAAGCTGTTTTCTGTAATAGTCAAGAATTGTCTTTATTGGATTATCTTGTTTCCTAAGCTGGTCATAAGGAATATCTATTTTATCGAAGAATGTTTCACCCTCATGTAGATTCATATCTATTAGATAACGAGGGGAGTGAGTTACTACCACGCTAGACAAACAATCTTCGTAGGGTTTACACATAAAATCAACAGGATCACACAATTTACCAAAAAGCATAAAAATACGTTCTATCCCTTTAACTCTAGTTCCTTCAGCAACACTACTTCCCGTGGATTTCCAATGGTTAGACTTAGTTGTTTTGACCTCTACGCCATAATAATTATACGCTATTATATCCGGAAAACTTTGACCTCCAACTAATTGTATTGTATTCTCAAATGGAGTTCCCACCGCACAACTTTGAAGTACATCTTTAGTGGCTCTCTCTAAATCTGTACTAGAATATTTTAAGTAACTTTTCATGTTGACTGAAGAGTTATTCTTCAACGTTGTTACCATAGTATCAAGAAGTATCTCGAAATCTCCTCTGTGCGGTTCTGTATTTGTAGATATTAACATAATATTATTCAAAGTAAAGTGACCAAATATTTTCAATTCTTTTGGCTATATTATAAGCTAATAATGGAGGTACGGCATTTCCTATAATTTTATAAGCAGCAGACGGGCTTATTGTATATGTGCCTTTTCTTATTTTAGGAATAACAAATTCAAAGTCTAAAGGAAAAGTTTGTATCGTCGCACATTCTCGTGGCGTTAATCTTCTTTCTTGCAATTCATTAGATAACTCTGCATCAATAGTTCCACCATGTTCCCTTGATAATCGCCTATACTCGATATTTCCATGATGTTCAGATCGTATTGTTGGCCCTATTTTATCAGGGGAAATCTCTTTTTGTCCCTGACAATGAGCACCCATATATTTTGCTTTTGAGAAAAATTTTTGCGATAAATCTGTACTATCTTCAGGTTCGTTTAATAAAGAAAATACATCTTTTAAAACGACTGGTTCTCTTAAATTGCAATTAGAAACAGTATAGCCGTGTGTTGGAGCAGGATAAGGATTATAGCTACATGGTATTACTTTAGATGTAAGAGCTTCTAGTGCCTTAGAATTTAGTGCTGACTTTCTAATGCCAATAAAAATAACCCTTTCTCTTGACTGGGGAACTCCATAATTTGCCGCATGCAATACTTGAGGTGGTAATACAATATAACCATCTTCATCTGCTGAGGAAAAATCTTTTTGAATTATATCCTTTACGTCATTAAGATTTGTAAGTCCTTTTACATTTTCTGCGATAAATATTTTAGGCTTTGTGATGTCAATGACTTCTTTCATCCAGAAATATAGTTTACCTCTGGTTTCTTCAGAAGCTTGCATTTTATTCATAATGTTTCCATTATGGTCTTTATACGATTTAAATCCCTTTCGTTTTCCAGCGACACTAAAATCTTGACAGGGAAAACCACCTGTAATAACATCTACTTGTTCAGGAAAAATTATTTCTCCATTCCGTTGCCTTTTAACGATATCTACGATACTATCTTTGTGGTATATCTCAGAAGAATATCCCAATTTATTAAAATGATGACACCAGGCTTTATAAGCTTCAGGTAAAATATCATTCGCAAAAACAGTTTTAAATATAGTTTTGTTTAGCAATACTAAATCGTCACTTAGATCCTCTGCAATGTAATCACTATTCTCCGGCACAGATTTTCGCAAAACAGAAAATCCCCCTTCAAAACCAAGATCCATGCCTCCACATCCGGAAAATAAAGAGAGTACATTTATGTTCTTTATCACTAGTTTTTTTGATATTTTAGTTGCACTATTCATCCTTTTTTTTCTTTTTACTGTCAATCTGATAATAATCATTCTTTAGATTAAGCGTACATCTTTCATGGATGCACATCGCTTCTAATATGCAAAGGTAGTGATTTACTTTCGTTGTTTAACGGCTCGTTCGTAATCCTCTCCATCTTTGTTTATTTGGCGGATTTTGGTGTTGTCTCGGTGAATTTCAAAGAGCTTAGCAGCAATGAAAACCGCCATTGAACAAGAATAGCAGCAAAAATAGAGACCGGCTAAAAAGTTTATTTTAGCCGGTCTCATTTTTTTAGTACAAGCAATCTTTATTTTGCGCAGATGGGTTTAATCTGGCTAAAGAAATCGTTACCTTTATCATCTACCAGAATGAATGCAGGGAAGTTCTCAACTTCAATTTTCCAGATGGATTCCATGCCAAGTTCTGGATATTCAAGACATTCAACACTCTTAATACTGTCTTTTGCAAGTATTGCAGCAGGACCTCCAATACTTCCAAGATAGAAACCACCATGCTTATGGCAGGCATCTGTCACCTGCTGGCTGCGGTTTCCTTTGGCAATCATAATCATGCTTCCGCCGTTCTGCTGGAACAGATCTACGTAGCTGTCCATACGGCCGGCTGTAGTAGGGCCAAATGAACCGCTAGGCATTCCTTTAGGGGTTTTTGCAGGGCCTGCATAATAAATAGGATGTTTCTTCATATAGTCAGGAAGGCCCTCTCCTTTATCGATTCTCTCTTTTAATTTGGCATGAGCAATATCACGTCCTACAATAATGGTTCCGTTAAGCAATAAGAACGTAGAAACCGGATGTTTTGACAGCTCTGCTAAAATCTCAGGCATAGGACGGTTAAGATCTATTTTAACTCCGTGGGAATGAGAAGATCCCGATAAATATTTCTCAGGAATCAGGCGTGAAGGATTTGAATCTAAAGTCTCCAGCCATATACCATCTCTATTAATTTTGCCTTTTACGTTTCTGTCTGCGCTACAACTTACCCCCATACCTACCGGGCATGATGCACCGTGGCGAGGCAGACGGACAACACGAATATCATGAGCAAAATACTTTCCTCCGAACTGTGCCCCTATTCCAAGACATTGTGCGGCTTTCAAAAGTTTTGCCTCCATTTCAACATCACGGAATGCCTCTCCTTTATCGCTTCCCTGAGTTGGAAGGGCATCATAGTATTTGGCAGATGCCAGTTTTACGGTTTTAAGATTCAGCTCTGCCGATGTTCCCCCTATTACAAAAGCAATATGGTACGGAGGACATGCTGCGGTTCCAAGAGTCTTCATTTTATCCACAAGATAATTCTCTAATTTATCGGGAGTTAACAGGGCTTTTGTCTCTTGAAAAAGGTATGTTTTATTGGCCGATCCTCCCCCCTTTGCAACAAACAGAAATTTATACTCATTGCCATCAACTGAATAAATATCAATTTGGGCAGGAAGGTTGTTGCCGGAGTTTTTCTCTTTATACATATCCAGAGCCAGAGTCTGGGAATAGCGGAGATTATCGGTGGTATAGGTATCATAAACACCATGTGAAATAGCAGCTTCGTCGCCTCCTCCGGTGTATACATTCTGCCCTTTTTTAGCGACAATGGTAGCCGTTCCGGTATCCTGGCAAAAAGGGAGCTGTCCGTTTACGGAAACATTTGCATTCAGCAACATAGTTAGAGCTACCGCTTTATCGTTAGCACTAGCCTCAGGATCTTGTAGAATCTTAGCTACCATATTATTATGCTCCGGTCTGAGCATAAACGAAACATCATGAAAAGCTTGTCTGGTAAGCAGTCTTATCCCCTCGGGATTTACTTTCAGTATTTCATTACCGTCAAAATTGGCTACAGAAACATAGTCTTTGGTAAGGAGGTGATACTGTGTTGTATCTTTCCCCATCGGAAACATCTCATTATATTCAAATTCCATATTATAAATATTAGTTATGTTATTGTTTATTTGTTGGTATTATCTAAAAGATAACTTCTCATAAATCCGTTTAAGTCTCCATCCAGAACCGCATTGGTATCGGAGGTTTCAAAATCGGTTCGCAAATCTTTTACCATTTTATAAGGGTGTAGCACATAGCTCCTGATCTGCGACCCCCACTCTATCTTTTTCTTCTGTCCTTCCAGTGCCGCTTGTTTTTCCCGTTTCTTTTCCAGTTCAATCTCATAAAGATGTGATTTCAATATTCTTATGGCATTTTGTCTATTATCCAATTGAGAACGGGTTTCCGTATTTTCAACTACGATACCACTTGGAATATGCCTTACCCTTACCCCCGTCTCCACTTTATTTACATTCTGTCCTCCCGCACCGCTCGAACGGAAAGTATCCCATTCCAGATCTGCAGGGTTAATGACAATTTCGATGGAATCATCTACCAGAGGATATACAAATACCGACGAAAAGGTTGTCTGCCTCTTTCCCTGCGAATTAAACGGTGAAATCCTCACCAAACGGTGCACCCCATTTTCCGCTTTTAAGTATCCGTATGCAAAATCCCCTTCAAACTCAATGGTCACCGATTTTATTCCGGCCTCATCTCCGTCTATCACATCATAAACCCCAACTTTGTAGCCGTTGCGCTCCCCCCATCTTACATACATGCGCATTAGCATCATGCTCCAATCGTTGCTCTCGGTTCCACCTGCTCCCGAATTAATTTTCAGCAGTGCACCCAGATTATCCCCCTCTTCACCCAACATACTTTTTAACTCTACCTCTGCAAGCAACGTATCTATTTTTTTCTCTTCCCCGTCTATCTCCTGTTGTGATGCCCCCATCTGCCCCAGTACATCAAGATCCTCAAGGGCCGCCTCAATGGAATTAATGGCATTTACCCAATATTTGGTTCCCGATAATTTTTTGAGGAATTTCTCGGCCTCTTTTGGATCGTCCCAAAATCCGGCTCCCGTACTTATTTCCGTTCCCCGCTCTACCTTCACTACTTTGGCAGCATAGTCAAAGAGACCTCCTCAACGCATCAAGTCTTTCTCTGAAATCACTCATGTATTCTAAATTGTTAAATAAATTTATAAATCTTTTCTCTGTTAACGTAGGCAAATGTACAATTTTATTCCAATCTGCGCAATGCCTGCATAATATCTTCGTACTCAAATCCACGTCCCGCAGCAAACCGGAGCACTTTCAACCGTTTCGTGGCAGCAGCTTCCTCCTTTTTAAGAGAATTCCATTTCCGTTTTACCAGATTTCCAAGCACATCCGCCCCAGCGTCCTCTTTGCCGTAATTCTCCCGGATAGCGGTTTCCAGAACCTCACCCGCAACTCCCAATTTACGCAACTGATACTCTATTTTGCGCCTTCCCCATCCGTTCAGCCGGGATTTATCTCGCACATAGGCGGCTGTAAACCGTGAATCATCTATAAATTTATCGGCGAGTAAAGAATTTATAATCCACTCAACATCAACTTCTTCCAAACATCCCCCAACACTACGGCGACGCAGTTTCTCCCGTACCTGGCCGGTACAATATTCACTTCTGCTGCATTGCATCTGCAATCTGGCCAGTTCCTGTTCTTTTGTCATCTCCCTTTCCAAATCTCTCTTAAAAATAATATCCCATATTCAAGTAAACCCCTACTTTTTTGCTATAATCAGACCAATGCACATCTACCGAAAGCGGCCCCAGAGCAGTACTATATGCATATTTAAGTCCGAACCCCCAGTATCCCAATCCTTTTTTTCCAAACATATCCGTAAATTGATGTGCCGTACGGGCATAATTGGAGAGGGCATATACATAATGCTTATTACCAATCCGTTGTCTTAAATCCAGCCGGAGCACAGCCACACTATTATCAAAAATATTGGCATAATTAATTCCAATAAACGGTAACTGCTGCGTCACATACCTGCCCGGCTCTGTTCCACCCAAAAAGTTAAGGAATGGCGATGCCGGATTGCGCCCGATAAGCACCCTTGTATACAGAGCCGGCAAAAAAGTAAAGCGCGAAGAAGGGCTGGCCGCCCCCGATAAATTCAATTGCATTGCAGCAAACGGACTAAAAGAACTGGAGAAGCCGGAAGCATAATAATATGCCGTAGCATTGAAATAAGTTCCCTTTATAGGAAAATATTTACTATCCCTATCATCCATAACCGCAGAGAGAAATGCACTGATATAACTCTGAGATTCAAATTTTATTGCAGTCTGCTCTGACTCGGACGAAAGAAGCATGTCATAATTAAAAGCATCAAATTTTGCCCCCAGCTTAAAGTCAAAATTTCGTAAATACCTATTTGCCAGCGTTACTTCTATACTATTCTGATAGAATTTAAGATAATTCTGCGAATCATCATTCTGGTAAATATTCATATCGGAAGACTTAAACGTATACGAGAGATCCACCCGTGGGAAATACTCGGAGACATAAGCATAATTTACCTTGCAATAAGGATTATAACTCAGCCTCCCTGTTAAACCGAACTTAGAGCCCTGCAACGCATTCTCCCGTATCCCCAAGTGTAACAAAATAGCAGCAGCTTCCTCCGTATCATACCTCGCTCCCACACCAAACACATTGGTAGGCCCTTTATGGAACGTTATATAAAGATTCTCCAACCCTGTTGTCGGAAGTTTCTCCAACATGTAATCAACAGAAGAAAAGGCTTTTGTTCCCATAAAAATAGAAATAGCCCGGTTAATATCCCCTCCTGAAACCACGGCCCTCCCTTTTAATCCCGATAATTTAAGCAGCCACTCCCCATCCCTTACACTAACCCCCTTCATAATAATATCGGCAAGCCGGAAGGTATCCTTTAAGATTTGGGTTGCCCGAGGGGCACGCAACTGCCTCAATGAATTGTCAGTGTTGTATTTATCAGCCAGTGCAACCAGATCTGCATATTGATCGTTAGCGGCATTATATCCGTTTATAATCAGAGAATCAATAGCCGATTTGGAAAAGCTGAACGTAGAAAAATTAGAGACATCGGGTTTGATGTAAATATCGGTCCGTTTTACGTTCTCCAGATATCTTTCATTTCCCATCAATCCCATAATTTGCATTAAGACTTGGCTAATGGAATTGAGCTGATCGGGCTTAGCCAGATCGTTCTGCACATCCACCCCAATAATAATATCGGCCCCCAGCTGTTTTGCCACATCTACCGGAAAATTATTCACCATGCCGCCGTCTACCAATACATTCCCATTCATCTTAACCGGGGCAAATACCCCCGGAATGGCCATACTCGCCCGTAGGGAAAGTGGCAAATATCCCTCTTTCAGAACCACTTCGGTACCGGTAGAAAGGTTGGTAGCTACACAGGCAAACGGAATAGGAAGTTTACTGAACCGGATGGAATCCTGATATCCGATTGCCAGCCCGCTAATAAGGTTGAGCACATTTTGCCCGCTTATAAAGCCCCCGGGCAATAAAGAGATGGGAGAATCGTCCGAGTCATCTTTGGTCTTGCCTTTTTGAGGACGGCTAAGATAAAAAGGGATGCTGATCAGATACCGTTCATCCATCATCTTCCCGGCAAACGATACATCACGGCGGGCGGTATTATCACTCAGCAGAAAACTCCAGTCACAATGAGACACAATAGAATCTAACTGATTCGCATCATATCCCATCGAGTACATACCCCCCACCAGAGCCCCCATACTGGTTCCGACAATGATATCAATAGGGACATTGGCTTTTTCCAGAATTTTGAGCACCCCTATGTGTGCGGCCCCCTTTGCTCCCCCTCCGCATAAGACCAATCCTATTTTAGGTCGGTCTTTCTGCTGGTCAGCAGCATACAACGGCACAAAGGCTACCAGCATTACCAATAAAAACAAAGTCAATGTCTTTCTCATAAGATTCTATTTTTTCATACCTTCTGTGGCAAAATTAAGCTATGCTTTATCTTTATCGGGATCTGCCTGCTTCCCGGCCAACATTCCGCAGGCAGCAAAAATATCTTCACCGCGGGATGCTCTTATTGTGCTGGTGATTCCGCTGGAATTCAGCCTGTCCCGGAACGATTCCATAACCGGCATGGGAGAGGGTGCCAAAGGGGAATCGGGAATAGCATGAAACCGGATAAGGTTCACACGGCATTCCAGCCCGCGCAACATCCTTATAATGCCGTCTGCATGGCGTTTTGTATCGTTCAGTCTATCAAACATAATATACTCGAAACTTACACGGCGCTGCCCCGTAAAATCATATTGTTTGATAAGTGTTACGGCCGCATCCAAACCAAATGCCCGCTCCATAGGCATCAGCTCCATACGCTCTCCCGGAAACGGATTGTGCAAACTGATTGCCAGATGACATTTTGTTTCATTCAGGAATCTTTCCAGAGGCTCGGTAACTCCTATACTACTTACTGTTATACGTTTGGGACTCCATGCAAACCCCCAATCGGCAGTGAGGACCTCAATTGCCTTTAATACATTATCCAGATTATCCAGAGGCTCACCCATCCCCATAAAAACAGCATTGGTAAGTGAATTGTTCTCGTCCACGGCTATAAACTGAGAAATAATTTCCGCTACCTGCAGGTTGCCCTTGAATCCCTGCCGCCCCGTCATACAAAATTTGCAGCCCATTTTACAACCGGCCTGGGAGGAGACACAAAGAGTCGTCCTGTCGTTATCGGGAATCATAACCGCCTCTATGCATGTTCCGGTGTGGCACGGGAAAAGATATTTTTTGGTTCCGTCCGTAGATACCTGTACATCTATATGTGCATCGCAGCCAACTTCATACTCCTGTGCAAGGCTCTCACGGGCTGTTTTTGAGAGATTTGTCATCTGTTCTATGGTGGTTACTTTCTTCTTATACAACCAATCGGCAATCTGTTTGCCCGTAAAAGAGGGCAGTTGCAAAGACTGCGCTACCTCCTTTAATTCCGTGGGATTTTTCCCTAGTAATTTTTTCTTCATACTTGCAAAGTTAAGATTTTTTTTAAGTATCTTCGCCCCATAATTATTAACAAGTATAAAAAGTTTATTATGGCTAAAGAAAGTGCAGAAGTATCAAAGGGTGCGGAGGCGAATTTAGAGAAATTAAAGGCTTTGCAGGCTACTCTGGACAAGATTGAGAAGGATTTTGGTAAAGGGACGATCATGAAGTTGGGAGATCAGCCAAAATGGGACATTTCTACAATTCAAAGCGGATCCATAGCACTGGACCACGCATTGGGAATAGGTGGATATCCAAAAGGAAGGGTGATTGAGATTTACGGGCCTGAGAGCAGCGGTAAAACAACCCTTGCCATTCATGCAATCGCCCAGGCTCAGAAAGTTGGCGGCATAGCAGCAATCATAGATGCAGAACATGCGTTTGACAGAACATACGCAAAAAAGCTTGGTGTAAACGTAGATACCTTATTAATATCACAGCCCGATAACGGCGAACAGGCCCTGGAAATTACAGATAGTCTTATCCGCTCCGGTGCTATTGATATTATAGTCATTGACTCGGTTGCAGCTCTTACCCCTAAAGCAGAGATTGAAGGAGAGATGGGCGATTCCAAAATGGGACTACAGGCCCGTTTAATGAGTCAGGCATTAAGAAAACTTACCGCAAACATAAGCAAAACAAACACTTGCTGTATCTTTATTAACCAGTTGCGCGATAAGATTGGCGTTATGTTTGGCAACCCGGAGACTACTACCGGCGGTAATGCCCTTAAATTTTATGCATCTGTACGTGTTGATGTTAGAAAGATCACCCCTATTAAAGATGGTGATGAGGCTACCGGCAACCGCACCAGAGCCAAGGTTGTAAAAAATAAAATGGCTCCCCCTTTCCGTAAAGCAGAATTTGATATTTTGTTTGGCGAGGGTATTTCCAAAATAGGTGAAATCATAGACCTTGGCGTTGAGTTTGAGATTATTAAGAAAAGCGGAAGTTGGTTCAGCTACGGCGATTCCAAAATAGGCCAAGGGCGTGATGCCGTTAAAAAAATGTTCCTAGATAATCCCGAACTTGCAGATGAGGTAGAGGCAAAAATCAGGGAGAAACTCAAACAGGTGACAGATTAAGAGTACCAAATATTCAAGTAGAAAGCCTGCCCCGGTTCGTAATAACTTTTAGGGCAGGCCTTTTTTATGTCAAATTCTAAAAAAAATCAAGAAACTTGTAGCGCATCTATTTTTTTCCCGGTTAACTTTTGTATATCAGCCACCATGACCCTCTCCTCAGGCGAACAGAATGTAAGGGCCATGCCCGTGTTTCCCGCTCTTCCGGTTCGGCCGATGCGATGAACATAGGTCTCCGCCACATCGGGAAGATCGTAATTAATAACCAACTCTAAGTTTTGAATATCAATACCTCGTGCAGCTATATCCGTAGCGATAATGACACGCGTTTTTCCTAGCTTAAAATTAGATAAAGCACGCTGCCGCGCTACCTGCGATTTATTTCCATGAATAGCTTCACATTCAATTCCGGCACCCGTAACAATACGGGATATTTTATTTGCACCATGTTTGGTACGGGAGAAAACCAAAACCGATTTTTCTTCTCCTTTTTTTAACAACGTAATAAGCAGATTATTTTTTTGTTGCTTCTCCACAAAATAGATATGCTGCTCAATCGTATCTACTACCGAAGAAACAGGGGCAACCGATACTTTTACCGGGTTGCGAAGAATTGTCTTGGAAAGGGTTGCAATAGCCATAGGCATGGTAGCAGAAAAAAAGAGGGTTTGTCTCTCTTTAGGCAATTTGGGCAAAAGGCGTTTTATATCATGAATAAAGCCCATATCCAACATGCGATCCGCCTCATCCAGTACAAAATGGCGAATAAAATCCAAATGTATAAATCCTTGATTCATAAGATCCAACAATCTACCGGGGGTCGCAATTAGAATGTCTACTCCGTTTCTAAGTTGGGCAACCTGTTTATTCTGGTTTACCCCGCCAAAAATTACGCAGTGACGCAATGGGGTATATTTGGCATATTCGGCAAAACACTCGTCAATCTGAATAGCCAACTCACGTGTTGGTGTAAGAATCAGAGCTTTAATCTCTCTTCTTTTACTATTTTCTCTTAGCTCATTAAGCTGTTGTATAATTGGGATGGCAAATGCCGCAGTTTTTCCTGTTCCGGTCTGAGCCGTTCCTAATAGATCTTGTCCGCACAAAGCCGCAGGAATCGCTTTTTGTTGAATAGGAGTAGGTATTGTATAGTTCTTGTCTATGAGCGCTTTTAATATAGGCTCAGAAATATTTAATTCTCTAAATGTCATAAATTAGTTGACCGCCGAACAAGCGGTTTTGTTGATGAATAATTAGTAATCAGAAATTACCGCTGCAAAGATACTTTAAAATTATTAAAAACAATATTATTTTTTACTTATTGCTTGCAAATCAATAAATTCTTTAAATTTGATGATCTTAATAAACGGTATCTTTGCCCCGGATGTTTCCCTTTTGGAACCATTTTACATGAACCTTAAATATACTTTAACCTCTTAAGCGTCTTGATCATTTCTGCCCTTAGTTCCAAAGGATGAGTATCGTTTTGTAGAGAAACTTCTAAAGCATTGATTAGTTTCTCTCTGTGGATAGAATAGTTGTACCAGCCCAATGCTTCGCATAACAACAATCTGATATCCGTATCAACGGATTGGTCGTTTAAAATTGTCAACAAATGATCTACCTGAAAATGACTCGGATAGTTTCTTAGCCGTCTTATATCATCACTCACCTTTTCACTTGCCGGATCAATTTTTCCATTTGTACCAAAGCACTGCAAAGCTGTTTGTGCGGCATAAGCAACTCTCTGTACTTCATTATAATTAGTCTTACTATCTTTTAACCCTTTTATCAAAGAAGGATCACCTATTTTACCTGCAAGATGGGCAGATTGCCTTCTTATCATCTCGGAGGGATCATAAAACCCTTGTGCAACGGCTGTTACTAAATTTGCATCTGCACAGAAAGAGAGGGCGTAAAGAGCTTGCATTCTTACCGTCATATCGGAATCTTTGCTAAAAATGTCTAGAATTTCTTTAGAAAAATCTTTCTGATTCTGTAATTTTCCTAACAAATAACATTTCTGCAATTGCTTTATTGCCAGAGCCCTAATAGTAGGGTTTTTCTCTTTCAGCAAACTTTTCCAATACAATTCGTCGGAAGCCTTATTTACCAGATCACCGGTAAGCGTATTTGGCGTTGCGGCGGCAAATCTGAATGTAGGATCACCTACCAGATGAGATTCCAATGTAACAACCTCTTTTTGCCAGAACCCAATTCTTACCCCTAGAGAGAGCAATCCTATTAACTGATCAGCCCACTTGTCCTGGAGTACATTTACTGTATTTCCTTGTGTAACTACCGTTTTACCGTCATTAAAAATATGATAACCGGCAATATAGCCCGGAACGTGAAATGAGCCGTTATAGCAAGCATTAAACATGGTAAATCTGGCTCCCGTCTTTACTTTGGATAAATCATCCAACGTAATCATACCATTTTCACGTGCCTTTTTACCCTTTTCTGCATAGATAGCCATGCTCTGCTCCGTAAATATACTATCGGGAATCATAAAATGGGTGCAAATATCCTTTACAAAAGCCTCTCTCTTTTCGGGTTTTACCCGTTGGTATGCTCCTCTCATATATCCCTTCAGAGCCAGCAGGTTCTCTTCAATTCCTTCCGGAGTGCTATCTCCGCTTATATGCTGTTTATCGGGAGAACCGTGCTCATAAAACATAAAGATGTCTACATCAAGCCTCTGCATCTCGGTAAAAAGAGTAAATTTCATATATTCTTCCTGTCTGAAATTAAGAAATTTATTTCCCGCAGACTCCTTAAATGCTGCCGGAAAATAACTCCGGAATGCAATAGACTGCTGTCTCCATGCAGTAAGACAATCTGAGTTATAACCATGTCCTGCAAAATAGATAAATTTATCCAGAAGATTGTTTTCTTTATGAGTGTTCACCACTTTTACCAGATAGTTTCTTAACAAGGTATATTTATCTATCCCGATGGTTTTCACCAGCATAGGAGGAACAACCATACGGGCTGAATAATAAGCCGGATTAAGATATTGTGACCCTTCTTCCGATAAATTATAATAGAACCAGTTTGTCTCTACACAATCCCTTTTTATATAATTGAATTTAAGATTGGGACAATCATAGAATCGATCGGAGGGGACAGAAGATTCGTTTATAGGAAAAGTTATCTCATTCATCTTAAAAGCAGTGGTCATGTGTTGCCCTTTCCTCACCCGTACAACCGGAATATCACCAATAAAGACCATCCCTTCCAACTGTGGTTTTTTTGCAGCCAATTTGGTTATCTCATTTTTAACCATATCGGGATTCGTCCACTCTGCAGATACAATATAGGTACCAAGCCCTTCACTCTCAAGCACCTCTTTATAGGCAAGAATCTCTGCTTTGCATTCATTAAAACTCTTGCTATCTACAAAAACAGCAAACGAGGTGGAAGCTTTAGGGTTGCATCTAATGATTGAAACACCGGCTTCCCCTTTCGCATACATTCCTTCATGCAGACCTGCCAAACTAATGATAAGCAGAAGTGCCAATTGTATATAAAATCTTTTATTATTTTTCATATTCTTTCTCTCCTATCTCATATAGATTGATAGTCTGTTTATTGTCTTAGTAAGTTCGTCTTTAAACCAAGGATTCAAAACGGTGTGGTTCTGTAAAATAGAATGGCAACTATCTATAATTTTCTCTCTCCCGACAGATCTTTCAAACCAACCTAGAGCCTCGGCAATACAAATCCTCAACTCAACAGGCTCTTTATCATTTTCCAGCACATTCAGTACATCATCAATAACTTGGGGATAAGGATTATTCCGCAGGATATGAATAGCCGACATCCTCTTTTTTACCGAAAGCTGCGGGTTAATCATATCAGCCCAGTAGCTATCCCTCATCCTCTGTGCTGAGTTTATATTCTTCTCTATATCTGCATAAAATTTTGCCTTATCATATACATAACCGCACTCATCTATTTTCTTTTTGAAAGCCTCTTTTAGAATTGCACTGTTAAGATGTCCAGCAGAAGAGAAGATATTAAAAATGACCCTCTCCGATGTATAATCCTCCATATAAAGATCTACCAAATAAGGGATAAAATCGTTTTGCCCCACCTTGCCCATATAATAGGCAGCTTTTCTCCTGATAAACTCATAAGGATCTTTTGTTGCCATCTTTAGCACCTGCGCATAATAAGAATCGTTGTAGTAGGCCAGCAGATGCAGACATTGCAATCGTAACATATAAGAATTGGAGCTTCTGTAAACGTCATACAATATTTTAGACAATCCCTTATAATTAATATCAAATAATTTATACAAAGCAAGCCCCTTCATATCGGGAGGCAAGTTATGATCCAGAACAGCAAACCAATAAGTTGTATCCTTTGCATTCAATTTTATTGCAGGCATCCTTTTGGGTTTTGCAAATCGGAATGTAGGATCACCAATAATATGCGACTCCAGAATATTTACATTCTTTGCCCATTCCCCTACTCTGCATCCTACGGCCAACATCCCCATTAAATCGGATGAAGATTTATCCTGCAACACATTTACAGAGTTCCCAAAACACACCAGGGTTTTTCCTTTCGCAAATATATACTCCCCTGCAATAAAACTCTGTTCTCTAAAATCTCCATTATAACATGCGTCAAAAATAACCATTCTGGGAGAAGGAGCAATTTGTGGAATCTCCTCTACAATAATCCCTTGCTTAAGCTCTTCTACAGAATCCCGAGCAATTACCGCTTTATCAAAAGCCCCCGCAAACCAAGAAGAATCTACTTTATATTTCTCCATCAACCGACGTTTGGCTTCCTCTATATCCTTGCCGTAAACTTTTGACCTCCTTAAACTCTCCCTGAATCCAAGTTTTGCGGCCTCAAAATTTTCATCATCCGATTCAGGTACAGGAGCTCCGGTAAGATACTGCCTGTGAGGCATCCCATGCTCATGAAACAGCATCAGATCTAGTTCGTCTCTTTTTAGCTCCCCGATAATAACCTCTTTCATAGACGGATACATATAGAACATATAAAATTTAGCATCCTCTGCTTTTGTAAATGCAGCAGGCATCTGTTCCCGCAATGTAATTGACTCGTCTTTCCATGCCGCAAGGCTGTTTGAAAAAGATCCGTGTCCGGTATAAGAGCATAATTTATCCAGAGGATTTTCAACAGAGCGTTCCGCAATCAATTTATTCAGATAGTCATTTATCTGCTTATAACCTTCAGCCCCTTTTTTAGTAGGTTTAATCCTTCCGGTATAAATTGTACAACGGATCTTTTGCGGAGAGTCCCCTCTTAAATTATAATAATAGAAATTATGCTCCAGACTATCTTTCCCAAGATAATCGAACTTAAGATGAAAGTCATCATAAAATCGATCGGATGGAACAGAAGATTCTCTCATTGGATATTTATCCGGATCCATCTTAAAAGCAGATGTCATATGCTGTGCCTTTCTAATCATAGGTATTGGAATATCTCCTATAAAAACGGCACCCTCCAAATCTTGCTCATTGTAATATTTTTGAAGGAAGAACTTCACATGCTCGGGGCTTTCCCAATTGGCAATAAGAATATAGGTTGCAAGCCCGTCTTTCTCCAATAGCTGCTTATATGCCTGAACCGATTCTTTACAGGCACCATAACTGGTACTGTCAATTATAATGGCGAACGAAGAGTTCACCTTATTATCCGGTACAATAATGATTTGCTGGCCCCACCCCAATATAGGGGCGAGGGTTAGCAAAACAACAATACAAAAAAATAGTTTTTTCATTAATTATTTTTAAAAAGTTAGACCTACGGAGAAATTAGTATTTACCCTACTATCAAATGCAGAAGATGGCTTTAGATATTGACATTGGGCCGAAATAAACATAGACATCTTCTTAGCAACCATAAATGCCAGATTCAAATCACCACCACATCTGAAATAATCAGACGTTAAAAAGGCAATATCGTTTTTATACATATCGGTCACAAGTGCCGATTCAGGATTTACCCCGCCATACACATACTCTCCGCTTATATTATTGCTATACCCGGCATTCAAACCAAATAACAATGTAGTTTTATCACTGAGCTTAAAATTCTTTTTGGCAAAAACATTGACAAATATATTCTCGGCAGTCAACCTTGAATTGGGTAACAGATATTCATCCTTTTTATTTGAATATTCTCCGTTAAGGCCTACCCTCCAAGAATATCCCCTATTATTTGATGCAAAAAAATCATATTGTAATTTTGCCACCTGCAAAGAATAATTACTTCTTACATGCTGCGCCAGGGTAACCCACTGCTGAACTTCATAACTTTTATCAATTACCTGAATATACTCTATACCGTCTGTCGATTTATCAAAATATCCCAACGTAAATTTATTGGTATTTTTGCCGTCAAGCATAATCTGAAGATTTCCTTCCAGAACATTCTGTTTGATTGTTCCCATTCTTTGAGGTTTGCTCATACTTCTATAGGCATCCTCTACATTATAATGGTATTTTACATCCAATAGAATATTCAACGCCTCTCCGTTATAATTATATTGAAACCCACCGCCCAATTTATTTCCTTTATAATAGCAAACGCCAACGCCACCAAAAGAGCCTGCAATTTCGGATGTATAATTTCCAAGTCCGCGCATCATATACACCGGCTGATCAATCTGATTATTACTATTTTCCGTTGTTACCCTTTCATATAGGTTTTCATATACTCCGTTGAATCCTAAATAATGTTTCTTATTTATCTTAAATAAAAATCCGGGACGGACAGAGATTGTATAGTAATAATTTGTTGCCCTTGGATCGTTTTGTTTGGCAGCAGTATTGGAGGTATAATCTATTTCACAACCAGTCCCCAACACATTCCATAATACAGGAAAAGCAGCTTTTACCTGTAGCATATACGATTGTTGCTTCCATTTGCTCACAACAGTATCTGCCACATAATAAGGCATATCCCTAAAAGGGTTGTACGCATTTGTATTAAAGCAACTCTCTTTGATGGTATTGTTATTATACGTAAAATCGCCCCAAAGCATAATACCGCCCAGGTTAAGGGCTCCGTTCGTATTAAACTTTAACTTACTTTCATCCTTACCACTTTGGGACATTTTAAAATTGCCGTTCTGCAATCCGTAATTCACCGAAACCTCATTAAAGTTTTTTAACGGTGTTACCACCAAACCTGAGGCGTTATTGGTATTAAACCACAGAGCCTTGCTTTTGGTTAATTCTATATTTGCAGCCTGCATAACGCTTGATACAGCCTGAGCCTGAACCATAACCGGTAGTAACAGGCTCCATAATAGTAATATTATATTTTTATTATTTTTCATTTCTGTATTTTTTATCGGTTCCTATTTTGCCCATGTATTCCAAGATGGTATCTTGGTATTATGACGTCTTATAACAGGAGATTGCTGTACCTCAAAATCTTCTGAACTATTATTATTGTCCATTAAGATTACCCTTCCATCCGCAAGTATTTCCTTCACTTTTCTACTCACACTCTTAGAGCAATAGGTTGCTCCAACAGTTGAAGCACCGGCATCCAATATTGCAGGAAGTCTTTTTAGTGTCATCTTTGTAATATCATCTACCATTTCCACAGCATCTATAATATCATTTGCAGAAACTTGATAAGCCTTATCCGTCCTACCAACCGGACTAATAAACTCCAGCGGATTAATTGGTTTAGTTGGGATAAAAATAGCATACGCCCCGCCAAAAACGGTTGTCAGCCATTGAGGAGTAGTCCTTGGCCAGAATGCAATATTCATATTAACGGCCGGATTATCTAAAATTAACGATGTCGTTTTTATCAATGTTTCAAATTCTGCCGTAATCAGATTAACAGGAGAAGCCGGATTCAGTGCCTTTCTTTGATGATTATCCGCCATTTGTGCTATTATAATTGACTCTCCCGGCTGAAGAGGATAGGTTGTTCCTGTCCCCGGAATCTGCCATATAGAAGCAAAAAACAAATAATCATTGGGATTATCAATAGGCCATACCGGCATCTTAGCGGTAGCCTTATCAGGGTTACACAATCCCAAACACAATCCGTCCAGATACTGCACCGTATTACTGTTATTATAGATTTCATAATACTGGTCTCTAAAATAAGCACCCCCTTTGGGAGTTCTGGAACCACAGTAAAATATCTCTTTAAACACAAAATTCCCGGATTTTGAGGCCTCAACATCCACCTGTAACTCTCCTGCGTTATCCAGAATATTTATATTTACCAAGCTACCGTTAAAATTATAAGTAAATCCATTATGCACCACCTCTGCCGATACGGTCACATTATAAATACCCGGAATCATATCACCAATATCCGCTACACCGTTGGCACCGGCCTGTTTAATGAACTCTAGCCCTTCCGTATAATTATTCAGCTTAATCTTAAACGATTCGGGAGTAGGAATATCCCCCGTAGTTTTTATATTAATTTTTATTTTTGTTGAGATATTCTCTATTTTCTCTACATTGGCAACATCCTTAAATTGCTGGCAGGAGAACAGCCCCAACATCATTGCAATCAAAGTATATTTTAGTATAGTATGTTTCATATCAATTCTTTTTAATCATGAATATATTATTTATTTAATATTGATTTTAAGATCAAACCCAAAGAAAATAGGAACGGCCTCATTTATATCAACAAAAGTTCCCGGAGTTTTCTTCTTTTCATACAACGGCCTGCTGTTAAACATATTATTCACAAAGAAAGAAGCGGTAAGGAAATTACCGATTTCTTTAGAAAGCAATAAATTAAAAATAACAGTAGGTTGATATGACTCGGCAATCAATCTTGTCTCTGAAACTTTTGGAAACAAATATGAAAATTCAGGATCGTCTTTTTGGGCAGGATCAAAATCATATACTTTGCCATCTTTACGCGATATATATTTTTCAAACATAGTATCATTGCCATATTCATCCCATATTTTAGTTTTCCAATTAATCTGAGATGTTAATGTAACGACAAATCCTATTTTAGGAATATTATGGGTAATCCTTATGGTCGTATTAAATCTCTCTCTGCCATTTGTCTCTTTTCCCTTCTCATACACACCAATATTCCTCTCCATCTCGTTTCTATTCTTAAGATTACTATAGGAGTAATTTTGATTTGTATATTTGGTCTGCATCCACGCTCCATCAATAGAGAAAGAGGTTCTTATTGCATTTACCCTGCCTAAGTTTATTTCATATTCCAACCCTTTATTTACCGTTGAGATACTATTCATAGGTTTATAGTAGGATGCAAATACATTGTATCTGTTTTGCAGTACCAAAGTGGGAATTGAACCGGCATTGGTTGCCGCTATTTTATAAATATCATAAGGAACTAACTGGAAACAATCCAGGTCACTACCCATATTGTATCCGTTTTTCATAACATCTTTATAGGCAGTAACAGAGACTTTCATTTTATTTTCATTAAATCTAAAATCCAACCCCACTTCATATTTCTCGCTCTTGGCAATTTTAAGATCCTTGTTCTCTACATTAAAAACTCGGGTTGTAGAGACCAATAATTGCTCTTGCTCAGGAACTTTATCAGCGCCCAGGTTGTTGAAATTAATATAATCGAAATAAGCATTCTGAGGATATAGGAATCTTGCAGTAGGCGCTTTGGAGGTTATCCCATATCCGCCTCTTATAGTTAATCGCCTTGGAAAAATATCAAATGAAGCGTTTATTCGTGGAGAGACAGATGTTTTACCACTTATGTAATCGAATCTGGCACCGGCTGATATATTTAACTCTCGGTTACCAAACATATGGTTGTAATTATCTTGTAGAAAAACGCCCAGCTGATGAATCAATGGAATATCTGAAAACGCTCTGGGTCTGGGTGATGCATTATCTCCGCCACTTCGATGTGGAGGGTTATTCAAATCATACTTTATTCCGTCTCCAAGATTGCCATCCATCTTATAATCAAGACCAATTATAATTTTATTATTAATTTTCCCGTCATTCCATCTCTTATTAAAATTGACCGAAACTTTTGCAAAAAGGTTCAGTTCTTTACCATATATATCATAATGAGAGAAATATTCATTGGGCAGATAGGTTGCTGTAGAATTTAGTTCTGCACCACCACCCATATTGGTAATCTCTTTCCCATTTGAGCCATATACTTTCTGATTGGGTCTATTAGAAATAATGGCCCCATCGGTCATAGACATTGAATATGGAGCAAATGCATTTCCCAAGAGTTCCTCCTTAAATGAATGTTTATCTGTATAACTAAATGAAAGGTTATAACTTAGATTCTTTAACCAACCGGCCTCAGGGGTATTTAATACTCCGTTTGTATTAAGTCTTAATCCCAAATCTCTGGCGCCACTTGATAATTGCGTTCGTGCATCATCGGGATTTTTCTCTCTGGTATCCTTTCCAAAACTCAGACTCAAAGATGTATTTGTATTTAAGTTCTCCGCAAATGTTTTTGACCACATTGCCCTTACGTTGGCACGCTGATAATGAGCATACGCCTCTATCTGGTTGGTTGCATTATAAGCATAATCACCGCTAATATTCACAATCCCGTTCTTTTTTCCCAGATCAATGCCTTTTGCAACCGAGACCTGATAAATATACGGATTGGTTTTAAACTGGATACTCAGCGGCTCTTTACCCGCCTTTGATTTTAAAATAACGGCTCCCGATGTTAAATCTCCATATTCTGCGGAAGGAATCCCTCTTATCACCGTTACGGACTCTATATTATCGGTTGAAATACTTCTTAAATCCAAACCGGTTCCGCCGCTTCCCGCACCACCGGTAATAGACGAAGAGAGACCTTGCATATTTGCATTGTTGGATAGTGGGGCACCATCCACAATAATGGCAGTACCAAGACTGTTCATGTTTTCACTTGCTTGTCCGGAGCCAACATTCATGGTTCGTATGGAAATTGTATTTGCCTCACTCATCTTTGGGTTTTTAATCTCCACTCCCGGCAATAATTGCATAATATCTTTCAACGAACTGGTTTGCAAATGATCCATTGCCTGCCTTGAGATATTGGAAGCAGTTGATTGTCCCGCCTTATTCTGGGTTGCCAGAACTGTAATTTCATCCAATCTAAAATTAGATTCTTTCATTCTGAACGTAAATGAGTAATCTTTTCCCTGAAGGATGGTTACGGTGGTATCTATACTCTCCATTCCAATAAAATCAATTTTTATGGTTGTTTTTCCGGCCTCTATATTTTTAATTACAAACGAACCATTATCATTCGTAGTTGCATAAATCCCTTGCGGAATAAGCTGCACCGTAGCAAATCCTATAGGAGAAGCAGATGCGGAAGCATCCACAACCCTTCCCGTAATTTGTGCCAAATTCCCGGCACTCTTCTTTTGCTGGGAAAATCCCGCAAAAGAACAAAGCATCAGGCAGGTTAATGCCAAAAATAATTTTTGTTGCATAATTAGTTAAGTTGTTTGGGTTATTTAATAAAGTCTGTTTATTGTTTTAAGAAGTTCATTTTTTACCGCCGTATCTTGTTCTGTTTCATAAAGTTTCTTGCATTTGGCAATTATTTCATCTTTTCTGTAAGAGTAACGGTACCAGCCCAGTGTTTCAATTACACTCAGTCTCATTGTACTATCTTTACAGGTAGATAGAAAGGCAAAAAAGCTATCAAGGGCCAGATTATTGCATCCGTTCCGTTGTCCGCTTATCGTAAAGTTTTTCTCTTTTACCAATGTTTTTTCGTCTGTCAATGCGGCAAAATCTGCTTGATTACCACGATCTGTTCTTCTGATATTCTTTATTTTAGATTCATAAGAGCGTTGTACCGGCCACAAAGGATTCTGCTTCCTTGCCAGTTCCATCTCTTTGATAAAGCTCTCGCCGTCAAAACCGTCAATAATATATTTATTCTGGAAATCAATTCTGGCAGAAGTAACGGGGTTAACAGCTAACCTTGCAACCAGCGGCATTAATGCGGGGTTGCCGTTTTTGGCAGCAATAATGGCACTTAATCGTTGCAACAACTCGTAAGAATCTTGCAAGCCCATCTCAATTGCTTTTATAAGATTGTTATCCGCAATCCGCTTGTTACTCATAAATGCCTCCAGCCTCACAATCACACTTGGGCTGGTGCGTTGGATATCCAATAGTTCAGCCGATGTTATTGCCTTATTATTCATCAACATTTTTATGGCAAGACATTTTATATCGGGAATATTCGATTTCAGCAGATTCCTCCAATAAACAACATGGCCCCTGTGTTTTGTAATATCTCTATCCAGATTAAAATTTGCGGTTTGGGTAAATGGCTCCTGAACAGAGCTAAAACAGAATGTAGGATCCCCCATCAAATGAGATTCTAGGGTCATCTGTTCTTTTGCCCAATTACCTGCACATACGCCATAATTGAGCAATCCCATAAGTTCGTTGGTCCAGGTATCCTGCAGGGTATTTACACTGTTTGCCTTTACCACCATGGTTGATCCGGGGTTAAAAATATAATAGCCACTTATATAATCATTCAGATGGAAAGAGCCGTTAAAGCAGGCATCCAGAATCACCATTTTGGCTCCCGATACATATCCGTACATATCGGGGATATTAATATCCAGAGAAGCCGAGTAAAGGCTGTCGCTCTCCGTTACCTTGGGATCAAACACATTTTCAACCCACTCCTGCGGAACCTTATACTCTTTTATATAATATGCTTTGGAAGCAGCAGTGTCTTTTGCCCCCCGTATTTTTGAGCGAAAAAACATTTTGGCCTGCTCTATCTGGCGTGTAGCATCGGAAACAATGGGGGAACCGTTCAGCAGTTGGCAATCTTCAGAACCGTGGTGATGTAAAATAGCCAGATCCATATTTTTATTAGCCAATGCCGCCATTAACCTGTATTTTATAAAATCATCGAACGTATAATCTATATAGTTTAGATCTCCCTTGCCATTATTCACAAAAGGGAACTGCTCCCCCAAAGCGGTGGCTTCATCTACTCTGGCATTCATAGATTCCGAATTATATCCGTGTCCTGCAAAATAAAGAATTTGAGACATCTCCCGCTTGCCGGCTTTGTCTGCAACCGCTTTCTTAAGATACGCACCTATCAACTCATATTTATCTTTTCCGGGAACAGCCGGAGGCTTAATTCTGGCAGAATAAATATCACAGGAGATAGACTGAGGAGAATCTGCCCTAAGTGAATAATAATGATAGAGCTTCCTATCCGTATCTTGTTTGAGATAATCAAACTTTAAATCAAAATCATCATAGAACCTATCCGACGGAACAGATGAATCTTTCCAGTCCCGTTTGGGGCTCATCTTAAAGGCAGTTGTTAAGTGGTGAGCACCCCTTATCATTGGAACAGGAATATCCCCAATAAAAACAGCTCCCTCCAGATTATCACTTTTATACCTCTTGTTTAGAACCGTCCGTAAAGAATCGGGGCAGTTCCATTTATCAATAATTAGAATTCCCTTTCTATCTAAGGTCTGTACAGAAGATACATAAGCATCCACCTCTGCTTTCACCTTCTGATAGGTTACAGCATCAACAACCACGGCAAAGGTTGAATTCCAACCTTTTGCCTGTAATCCAAAAGATCCGGCTACTATAAAACATATTACACAGAATCGTTTTACGCCACACACTAATACTTTATTAATCATATCGTTATCTAATTAGGTTATTTACTTTTTTTATTGGATACAAAGGTACAACGGGCTTTGAACGTCTTACCCATTAACCTTTGTACACTATTTTGTTAACTTCAGCCCCCAATCTATCCCTTTTTTAGTTGCAGGTACTCCGTATTTCATCCAAACCGGCATAGGAGCACCCTTTAGATAGTGATCCATAAACTGAGAGAGTCTGATTGTATAGTCCATTGCATTTACATAGCCGCTGATATTATGAGATTCTCCGTTGTATTGAAGCATCCACACATTTTGTTTGCCCAGTCTGCGGAGAGCTGTAAAAAATTCAATTCCCTGATACCACGGAACTGCCTCATCTTCATCATTATTCATAATGAGCAATGGGGTGTTCATTTTATCGGCGAAGAATAAAGGGGAGTTTTTAAGATACAAATCCAGCCCTCCTTTATCCCAAAGAGTTTTCCCGATACGACTCTGGGTTTGTTCATATTGGAACTGCCTTACAACCCCTTGTCCCCAACGTATTCCGCCATAGGCACTGGTCATATTTGCAACGGGAGCACCCGCTCCGGCGCACTTGAACATATTAGTCTGGGTTACCATATAAGCAACCTGATATCCCCCCCAGCTTTGCCCCTGAATGGCAATATTATCTTTATCCACCCATGAGTTTTCGCAAAGTTTTTCTACCCCCGGAATAATACAATCCATTGCATTTTGCCCCGGATGCCCTGCCGTATAATAAATATCAGGCATAAATACCAGATACCCGTTGCTGGTAAAATAAGAGACATTAATGGTAGATCTGCTCACAGCCGGTTTCCGGTACATGTTTTTATACTTCGAGGTTTTCTCATAAAAATACACCACCATAGGGTATTTTTTAGAGGGATCAAAATCTTCCGGTTTATGTAGTAATCCCTCAATATCCCTTCCGTCACGCCCTTTCCAGTAAACCAGTTCGCAAGTTCCCCAGTTGTACTCTTTTTGTTGCGGATTGGAGTCTGTAACACGGGCTGATGTTTTAAACATATCCTTGGTTACCCAGATATTTGGAGAACATACAAAATTGCTCTTTACAAATGTGATTACATTGCAGTTCTTTGCTTTGTTCAAATAGCTCAACGAGTAATCAGGCTCCATAATCAATTGCTTAAGAGGAAGGTATTTCTTCCCTTTGTATTGTTTTTCAAAATATCCGAATCCCTTTGATTTATTATCAAATGCGGTAAAATAGATAGGATCCCTATCTCCGATAGGTTCTTCTTTTACCCCGGGTGTTCCCTCCGGCAGTTGAAGCTGATCAATTCTTAACAACCTGAACGTATATCCCTTGGCTCTCCCCTCTCCGTTTGTTATCATAACCGGATCCTCAACCCCTTTCGGGTCAACCTCCCAGACATCATATTTATCATAAATAAAGATTGCCTTATCATCTTCTCTCCAACCGCCGTTTCCATAAGATCCTGCCATCTGAGGTGTATCGTGCAGCTCGTTCCAAAGCGGAACTGTTATTTTATGAGTCATGTTCCTGATCTTATCTGCGGCAATATCATACGAAAACCAATGTTTCTCCACCGGATTATACCATGTTAAAAATTTACCGTCCGGAGAATCTTTTAAAGAATAAATAGACTCCCCCTTCAACAATAATTTTGAGCTTCCGTCTTTTAACGAAATAATATACAAATCGTTTATAGGATTGGAATTCCATTGAGATTCAACGGCATATCTTTCTCCCGATAATGAATAAGCCCACTCTGCCCCCCATTTTTGAGGAACAACCACACTCTTATAATCGGGCGTTGCCAGTTGGACCAAACGAGTATCGGAAACTTTACCATGGGTGCTGTTGTTATCGAGCGGTATCCACGATAAATAACTCCTACTTAAACTCTGTCTCCGCATATTGAGCTGTTGAGGCTGTATGTATTTATCATGATAACTCCATACATCCAGCTTCGCACACTCCGATTCTACCAGCGTGGTATCTTTCTTGGGAAGGATTGGTGCAACGGCAAAAAACAAACGGCTGTGATCGTTATTAAAATGCAACGCCCTGTTTTTGCTAATCTGCCACCCATGCTGCAACCCTTGTATTGCATTTGAAACAACTAATTTCGATTTTTCGTCCCCCTCTTTATAGGTGTAGATCTCCACATGATCCTCAAATCTTTTGGTTGTATCCATATTGGCATAAAATGCAAGCATGGTTTGATCCTCTGATAGAACAGGCTTTACAACCGATGTTTTTGAACCTCCTTCCATGATTGTCCGGGATAACTTTTGTGCCGGGGTATAGATAAAAATACCGCTACTTCCTTTTTTACCTTTCACGTTCCTTACACAATATAACTTTGTCCCTTTATCATTAAACATACTGGATTCAACCTCTCTTAGCGTATCAACAATAGCCTGTGCCGCAATATCATAGATAAATAATCCGTTCGCCTTTGTAGAGTCTCCAACAATCTTTGCATCAAACACCAGATAGTTTCCCTCTACCTTTGGAAGGTCGTACGATTTTAAAAAAGGATATTTCTTCATTTTGCCTGTTGCAAGTTCCATAATTCCCAACGAATCTTTGGGCATTTTATCCTCTTTGTATTTTTTAAGCTTTGCAATTTTCAGTTGTGCATGCAGAGGTTTAATGGTACAAATAATAAACTTACCGCAAGGGGTAAATTTTGCTTTTGTCCCCCGTTCAATACTCTTTATAGAGTTATCATTCAAATTGATAATATTCAGAGATCCGTCTGCCTGGTCTTTGGAGTCATAATAGGAGGCGTATTTTCCATCAGCGGTAATTGCATGTCCTCCAATCGTACTCCATTTATCATATACGGAATGATCCAACGGCTTTTTTTGTGCAGTAGCCGAAACACCTGCAAATGTCATTATACAGCATATAATGACAAAAGCAAATTGCTTTTTCATGTTTTTAAAATTTAAAGTTTTGGAATGAATGTACGGCACAGCAATACCGGAAAGATATAGCAATGCCTTTGCGCTTATTACGACATAAAAGCACAAGAAAATAGATTCTAAAGACTAGATAATGAAGATGCACAAACGATCCTGTTCACACCATCGTCGCTTATGGATATGATTATAGTAATCGTATTGACTAATGACTATATTATTTGCATCAAAGATTTGCGGTAATGTATGCACAAGGGTAAAATCATTGAGCATAACCAGATACAAAGGGGGAGCAGGAACCCTTTGTTGACAATTATACTTCATATGTTCCATGGTATAGGTATAATTGCCACAATGCCTGTAAGGTCTGAAACTCAATTGCTTTCCATACAGTTTATCCTCTACAACTCTCAAACAATCATGAAGTTCATAAGGATGAAAAGAATTACTCAGACAAACAGATGTATGATATAACTTCTTACAACAACAGTGGTGTACGGTAAAACCAACAGATCCCACAACATATTGCGAGAACACTATTGATAAAACAATATATTTTAATATTGCCTTCATACACGTAGTTTAGCTTGTTAAGTCTCTGCAAATATAGGCTTTATTTTTATCCGTGCAATACTAATTACGATTATACCTAAATTCGCAATTCGAATTTAGAGTTCATAGAATCTGTAAACACCATGAATCCTGCGATAGGACGGGCGACATCGTAAATCATAAAGCATAGAGCGGAACGGATGGATTTTATTTTTTTGAGCCTCAATAAGACCTTTGGCTACCCATAGAAGCATAAAAACATGATTTAAACCATGATACAGCCTCTTACCCATAAAATTATAATAGGATAAAGTTTTTTCGTGGAATCGTGTTTTTTTGAACGGTTCTTGATGTTATAGATATGTAATTACTCCTCTTCTTTAAAAAACAATTGATAAAACTGCATTCCCGTTTCCGGATCAAACCCTCTTTTTATATACTGGTTGTTGCCATGCACATAGATATGAAAATTTTTATCCAGCTTAATAACACTTTTAAGGATGCGGGCCTGTTTTCTAACAGCAGAATCGGATATATCAAAATTATCGGGAAACTCTATATCGCATTCCCGGGCATAGGTGGTTTTATACTGGTTGAAACTCTCAATTACCTCAGGCTGCGCAATTACCTGCTGCGCAAATTCCGACATATCAAATTGCTCTTTCTCTTTAAAGAATTGAACCGATTTGTTGAGCAGTTCGGCCTGGTCGGCTTTTGAGACAGTGAATTGTGCAGGTAATTCTTTTGTGACAAAATTTTTACACAAAGACATGGCATTTCTGGTATTATAGTATTCATCTTTACGCTGTTGCACATGTAAAAAGTCATCTATCCAATAACGGGCTTCGTCTCCTTTATTGGTATTATCTACCACAGAAACAACATATCCCTGCTCAGCGGAAGTGTTAAAAATAAGAGCCCCTTTATCCATTTTGTTAATATTAATACCCAAGATGCTCTCTATCTCAAAGCAGTCTCCACCCGGGCAAACTTTTAAGAACGTGTCTTTATTCTCCGATTTAAAAATGCCCACCGCATCGATTTCTTCCCCCGCAAAAATGCATCCGGAAAAATAAACAACGTAAAACTCACCGCTTTTTATTTTGGGATGGATGCTTTGCTCGTACAGGTGCTTGGCAAGGTTTACCGAATGGATATGCAAATTATCGGGATTCGCAAAAATATCCGATACAATACCGTATACCTCGTTGTATTTCAGATCACTATCGTTATAAAAATTATAATATTCCTCCGGTTTGAAGGAGTTAAAAAAATAACGTTTTAACGTGCCGGGAAGCGACTCGTCTTTTATC
>JAVWIB010000018.1:0-31842 GCA_036639755.1 Bacteroidales bacterium | reverse complement strand
TAATTTATTGTAAAATTTGCCGTGGTGTAGGGCTTTTGCTCCGTTGCAAACTTACTGAAAATCTCTGGAATAAACGAATAAAAAGGGAGAAATGGCACCGAATGGCTTATTAATAAAGCGTTTATAACGCCAACCAGCACAACCCGAAACCCATCATAAAATAACTTGCTCCCACAAAACCCGGAGCGAAGAAGACATCGTTCTTTGGGCGGTTACAGTAAATCCTTATATTTCATTAAACATTCATCAACAGTAATTCCATACACACAATTCTCTTTTTTACTAATAGCAAACGATTGAAGAGGCTCACTAATTCTAAATTGTTTATTCATATTTCCATCCCAGTCGTAAACTTTAATAAAAACATCTCTGTTGCCCATCTTGAGTTTTGATAGTTCTATAGAAGAATATAGTGCATATATATTTTCATCGTCCCATTTCAAATCATTAAAAAATAATCGTAAATCCATTGGCTCGGTTTTAATCAATTGATCCCATTCTGTTAATTTACCATCAGGAACAATAATTTTAATACCGCCCGTATTTAAGTCTATAATATTAATCTGGTTCATCATTAACATGCCCATTGCATATTTGTTCTGTTTACTATTAAGGGCAGATATTGATGATAGTGGTCCGAATGGCTCATTAAACTCATACCTATTTAATTTAATTCGCTTCAGTACTTTATCTTTATGTGCGATAGTCAAATTAAAACTATTATTTTTAAATTGATATTCTTGAGCGATTATAACACTATCTTTATTAAGAAAAAACGGTTCAAAACAATTTTTCTTAAAATCTTCCGATATTACAGATATCGTCCTCCCCTCCAAAACAGATTTATTTATATTTAGCCAATAACTCTGCCTTTTATTTATATCATATAGATACAACTCATATTCACCTTCATTATTTTTTAGAAACTGTCCGTTAAATTGCACAGCGGTACTAAATTCCGAAGGGCCATTACCAATAAAGCAAAAGTTCCCAAAATGTGCCAATGTTTTTGTATTAAAAACAGAAAATACATATGGTTTATGACTATACTTAATAACTAAAAAGGTATCAATTGCATATATACTTGTTAACCCTGTACTGTAAGCATTGTCCGACTCCCATATTTTTTCACCTTTAATAAGAATACTCTCCGATTCTAGCGGAGTATTTAAAATTTCCCCTGTAAAAAAATTTGACTGATTAGAACAAGAGGTGATAATGCAAATAGCAAATAAGAGATAAATAAGTTTATTTACCATTTACAGAATCCTCCTTTTTGAGTCCCAATGCCATTTTCCCAGAGGCATGTTACGCAGGCTAAACATTTACTTCCTGGTATATCAGCTATTTGAACATAGCATATAGCTCTACCACTGGCATCTATATCAGTACACTTATTTTCAAAACATTCCGAACCCATGGGACAATCGGCAGAACATTGACAAAATAGGGTAGAGCTAAGTGCTGCTAAATTAGCACTTAATAAATCGGAAGTAGACAGTACTGCCTTTTGTTTAAAAGATGTAATTACTAAAAACACTACGGTAATAGCAAATACAAAAAAAATAAGTTTTTTCATCGTAAAAAAAATTAATAGTTTAGTTAGAAGAAATTAAGGTTTGATATAAATTAATTATCTTGTCATTATTTAATGGAGTTCCAGCAGCAATAACAGTGTCATTTCTTGTTAGAAACGTTTGTAGAATTTCAATATTTGGTATTTTATTGACTTTTTTAAACTCATGCTCAATATCTAAAAAATAGGTAAAATCCAACTCATATAATTCCATAGTACTACTTATTCCCTGAACATTATCAGAATTGAATATTACAATCACCGAAGCTTGTTGGGCATTAAATAATTTAAATAATGTAGACCATTCTCTCATTTTGTTAATCTTACACGCAGTACAATTAATAGAATCTATATAAACATACAGTTTATATTTACTGGCTAAATAACTACTTATGCATACACTATCAATCTTATTTATAGGTATAAGAACAATGCTATCAGTGGCTATTTTAGTTCCAATAAAATCAGCCAACGTAGTACGAACATCTGTTGAAACATTCGTACTTGTACAAGAACATAACAAATATAAGATAAGAATAATAAGGCCGTTTTTAATATTCATTTCGTAATAAGTTTAGGTCATTCAAAGTTAACTAAAAAACATATAGCTCCAAGTTTAAATAATAATACATGGTTAACGCATTTAAATATTGCTGAACTCTTTCGTAACCGTCCAAAGAACGACGTCTGCGCTTCGCTGCGTCCCGTGTTGGAGCGAGTTATTTTGTGATGGGTTTCCAGTTGTGTGGGAGTAGTTGAGCGAGATCTTTGTGGCAATGCCCGTTTATCCTACCCAATACGTCGGTCAGGTATTGGAGTGGATCTACGTTGTTGAGTTTGCAGCATCCGATGAGCGCAGTCCTTTCTGCGGAGGAATACCCCTCTCCTTAGGGTTGTATTGTGCGGTTACGGTTGTTGTGTCTGCCGATTGTGATGTGGTTCCATTTACAGGGTGTATTTTTTCTGATTCATTGCAGATGAGTTTCTCCAGTTGGCTCATTAGGGTTTCTATCTTATTGTTGGCTTGCTGTAGTTGGGGTGTGAGCATAGATAGTATTTCATAGATTGAGTTAGGGCAAACATTATCGTATTAGTTCTTTTAGTGATGGGATGTTTAGTTCGCCTATTTCTATGGTTGTGCCACAGGTGAGGGTGATGCGTAGGTTCCGGGCTTGCTGTTCGGGGTAGTTGTGGTTGGCAGGGACGGTGAGTGGTATTAATCGTAGGGTATCGGGAGTGGAATTGTTGGTGGAATCTTTTGGAGAGGGTGCTGCACGGGTGATACCTCTGGCCGTTTTTATGCTCAGGCCTTGTGCGCCAAGCCAAGATTTGATGGTTTTGTAGGGTTTATTGTGTTGGGTTGTGATGTGTGTTCATGAATTTTATGATTTGGTTGTGATGGCAAAGGTAAGGAGTATGGGCGAATCAAATGGGCGGGAGTGCGGAGACGGGAACGAATTAGTTTATAGTTGAAAACGTAAGTCAGTAATCAGTAACAAGAATGTTATTGTTAGCCACTACCAAACTAACCCCAAATGCCGAATATGTTTATTTTACATCAAACATTCGTTTTATTTTATTTTATTTTATTTTATTAAATTTGAAGTATGATAACTCTTTAAATAATAAATGTATGAAAAAACAACTTATCAAAATTACAGGCATTATTTTTATGTCATTTCTTCTCCTTTTTTGGGTGTTGGGAGTGCTTCGCTTCCAGTATGAGTGGGCGAATTGGTTATTCAGTATACTCCTGTTCCCATTTGGGTTCATATATTGGGGATACGAATCTTACTGCATCTCTAATTTGGCACCATCCAATATATGGAATAACGAATTTATGCAATCCATTATTTTTATTGCTGCAATAGCCGGACAAACAGCTCTATATTACGCCGGTTATATCTGGTATCAAAAGAGAAGAATCAGTAAGAGTCTGTACCAAGAATCAGAGGGATTTTGAGCTTCTAAAACGTGTAAAGCGTAGATACCTCTTTTCTGGGTAAACAGGTGAGGGGGGTAACATCTGTTCCAACTTTCACCCCTATTTCGGCAAGCCCTCGGGCAACCTCATTAAAGGCTCGTTCGGGGGTATTGTTGTTTTCGCTTAAATGACACAGAAAAATATTTTTCGGATTCCGGTTATAAATTCTTTTAATAGCAGAGGCGGCCTGTTCAAAGCCAACATCCTCCAATTAAGCTGTCTGGCACATATACGCCGTAATCAAAAGATTCGACAGCATACTCACGGCAACCATCCCAGACCGATTTACAAGGAGGCAACGTGACTGGTTCCATCGGTCGAAGAGCCGGGTACTCCGGAAGAGCCTGAAAGCTCATCTTAAACAAAATCACGTATGATGAGCAATAAAAACGGGTGGATATTTGTTGTATTACCAAATATTGGTAATTTTGTAAAAAACTAAGCGATATGCAAAAGAATACATCAGTATCATTGGGAAATTATTTCGACCGATTTGTCGAAACGAAAATCACACAAGGACGTTACAAAAACGCAAGTGAGGTTATTCGTGCCGGGTTGCGCCTTTTGGAGGAGGATGAGAATCGTGTAGCGGCTCTGGGAAGTGCTATTGCGGAGGGTATGGGAAGTGGTGTTGCTGTTGACTTTAACCCTCAGCAACATCTTGAAATACTCAAAGCAGAGAGATCGAATGGCTAAATATCAAATCTCCAACAAAGCCGTCGGGGATTTATCCTCCATCTGGAACTACACCGTAGACGAGTGGTCTGAGCAGCAAGCAGACCAATACTACGAGATGTTAATTACATCCTGTGGTAAGATTGCAGATAATCTCGTGCTGTTTGGTCGCAAATACGATGAAATCTTTGCAGCATTATGATTGCTACAAGCACGGTCAAGCCTCAGCCCGGGGATTATTTTGCCGCAGTAGTTGTGACACTGCTACCTTCTACTTTGACCTCCATAATGCCCAATATATCGCGAAACAGGTAGAATTGTTCACCATCGGCTTCATAGTAAGTAATTGGGCTTTTGACACTGCCTTTGACCATATATCCAGTGCGTCGTGTTGCGGGTAAAGAGACGCTGGGATATCTTTTCTTCAGCGTTTCATGGGGTGTGTAACTCCCTAGTGTGAAGGTCACTGTATTTCCCTCAATTTTGTAGTTAAATGCCTTATCTGTCTTGCTCAACATCTCAGCCACATCGGCTACACGATAATATTTTTTTGCATATTTATCCGCAGAGATTGAATAGCCCTGTTGCTTGTATTTGTGCAGTTTATCAACAACTACCTGTGGATTGTTGGGCCGCAGAATGGCTTCGGGTTTGGCCGCAGCAGTGATCGATTTTGGGTGGACGACAGCTTTGGTTTTGGGAGTCAAATCTTTGAGTGAGCTTAGAGATGACAGATCGTTGTTTTTGCCATTGAAAAGCAGCTCCTGTTTGCCTGTTTTTACATTTGTGCGCCTCTGTTCCCACGTCCATTGTCCCATTGAGTATATCCAGTCTTCGCATTTCGACATTGCATTGGTCAAGAGTATGGTCAGCCGTTTTTTGACCTTTCCGTCAAGCGAATAACGCCAAATTTCACCGTTATCGGGCGATTGCATTGCTCTGTAGTTGATATACAGGCAATCATCATCCATCACCGTCCCGAGAGTGTATTTCATATTCATCGAACCCCCTGTTTTTAGGGTTGGAGCACATGCCACCAGTTCGGGCGCAGCGTTGTTGTCACCCAACTTTGACCGGTACAGTGGCGGTTCGATTGAGGGGTACAAATTTTTATCTGCCTTCCTCGTACCTCTGTAATAAAGATAGCCGTCGTTGACCATCACGTCTTTGTGATAATATTGGTCGAGACCGTTTATTTTAAAGTGACTTACACTTGTGACCACACCGCTTGTCGGGTCTAGCTGAGCCATTGTGCAGGTGGCGTTTAGCTCGTCAAAAATAACCGCCACGTCGTCGCATATAGCATCTAGTGCGGTGATCTGAGTTGATGCTGTTTTAACGTCCATTGTTTTTAAATCGTAGAACTTAAGTGCGTTGTATTCAGAAAAATACAATCGTTCCTTATATATGAATGGTCGATCTCCTATCTTGATTAGTTCGTGTTTCGAGCCATCTACCTTCACCCGGTCAATATGTCCGGAGGTGGTTTCGTAGTAGACCCAATCACCGCAGACCATAAGGTTGATTATCCATTTGCCTTTGTATAGCACTGCGCGCTCCTTGGTCTTTTTATCTTCACGGATGATGCCCATGTAGTTAAAACCGCCGTCTGTATTGCCCGCAGAAACAGTGTAAAAAACGTAGTTTTCGTTAGAGGCGCTATATGCATAATCGGGTGAGCTGGCTGTCCTATCGAAAACTTTAGACTGGGCTATTGCAGGAATAGAGTTGTTGAGCAGGCATAAACCCGCCACGATTCCCCAAAGCAATTTCACCCCATTTTGTACTAAAAAATTCATAGCCTTACATTATTTTCACATAGTCGGAACGATTATCCATCGTGGGTAGTATGTTTTACGCCACAAGTGTAAACAATACGTAAGCCCAGTGTGCTACAATACCGGCAACAAGTCCTCCTATGGTGTGGGCTATAATTGCTTTTGAGGTGAGTTTTCTAAATCCCAATGAATCGAGCATAGCGGTATGGGTGCTTAAGAAACCGCTCCAACACATACCTATTGCAGTGAATACGGCTATTGCGTTACCGTCAATAAGCCCGTCCGCCTGAAATTTAGGAACAAGGCCAAGGGCTGCACCTACCGCACCAAGGGAAGTGATAGGGAACGCCACAAGCTCCGGATGGGTGAACCCGAACAACCAATCGAATACAAAATTGATCTTACCTGCAAGTGCCGGAAGCAAAGCAATTCCTTCGTATGCTTTACCGGTATATCCTGTATCGGAAGGGCCAAAGGTAAGCATCATGACAAAGGTTGAGATAATTAGTACACCCGGGATAATTGCAAGACCCAGATCCACTCCGGTTTTACCACCGTCCAGAAGTGAATTAAGAACCCTTAAAAATACGCCACCTTCCGATTTAAAGGAAATCTGCTGTTCATCTCCCCCAATAACTTCTTCCGTTTTAAATTCGGGGTAAGATTTTATAATAAACCGCTGCATTAACCGGGTTGAGACAATACTTCCTGCAATAGCACCTACCAGGCCTACTATTGCGGCAGAAGCGTATCCGCGACCTGCCATAAAGACAATTACAACCAGTCCCATACCAAATGCAGTTCCAAAATTGGTGAGTGAAATGAGCTGATATTTTTTAAAATATCGGCTGAAGTTGGAATCTTTGGAGAGACTGATGATTGCCGGATTATCGGAGAGGAATGTGAGTACGGCTCCAAGTGCAGCAACCCCCGGGAGATTAAAAAGCGGTTTCATAAGGGGACGGAGCATCACCTCAAGGAGCCTTACCACTCCAAATTCAATAAGTAATTTTCCAAGGGCTCCCGATAGTACGGTAATGCCCATAATGTAAAACACCGTCTCAATAAGGAGACTGTAAGATGTATTCATGAGTGTATTCAGCATATTGGGAACTCCCATAATGTTGCCCAGCATGCCGAAAATGCCAAAGAAGACAATGAGGAATATTACTGCCTCAATTCTTCTGCGTGTTAAAAACTTTAATGTATTCATAAGTGTATTTTAGAGTTATATCTGTTATTACTACGTGTTTTCTATTTATCTATCCAGAACTTTAATCATCCATTTTATACCCAGATTGAATGTCTGAGGTATGGGATTCTCTGTAGTAGAGAGCCAGAATGCATGGATTCTAAGATTGTTCTTGGATGTGTTTAATGGAAAATATTCCGCACCGGCTCCGTAAAATCCTCTCTCCACACCCGGTAGTACATATCGGTCATAAATAAATTCCTCCCCTGCAACTTGCGTTTTGTTCTGGTCATACCCACCCTTTGCAAAAATCTTAAACTTATTGCTTATCTGATATGATATTTTTCCCATTAAAGTAAAGTCCTCAAAGAATGCCGTTTTCTTTCCGGCATAACGGTTCATGTAGTCTAAATCAATCTCTGCATTTCCCCATATAAACTTGTTACCCAGTGCAATATAATTAATATAGTTCCCTTTTTCATACTCAATCATATTGGCAGAGTAAATTGTTTTAAACCAATTTGTTATTGAACCGTACCAGATGGCATTAAAAGCGTACAAGTTGCTGAATGCTTTATCTGAGAAAGGGGAATTGGTAACCTGTGCATAAATGGTATGTTTGTCGGTAGGTCTGAATCCTACATTTACTCCAACCTGAAACGGACTTACGTGATTCCAAAAATCGGAGGCAAAATAAACATCAATCGGAGCGTAGTCATACTCAATGGTACCAATGCAGATCATTTGTTTACCGGCGGTAATGGAGAATTTACTATTTGGTGTGTAAGTTATATTTGCCCAGTCTGTTGCACTGAAAAATTCCTTTACGTTGCCGTTATTCATATAAAGCCTGTGACGGAAGCTGTATGAAAATTTATCACTTATTTTACCATCAATAATCAGTTTGAGATATCTCCCTACAAAACCGCTTTCATCTTCCGGTTTTATATCCGTATCTTTATCTTTCCCGTATGTGGTATATTGAAAATCGAACCGGGTATCAAACCGGATACTTATTTTCTTATCTTGATTGGATTCGTTAATAGCTTGTGCCGTAAGTGTGCTGCTGCTTAATGATATCAGCATTGCTGCCAATGCCATAAAAGTATATCTCATAAAGTAGTTGTTTATGCTTCGTAAAGAAGGGTTGTTAGTTATTCGTTTATTTAATTGGAGTTTTATATTTATTTGTGTTAATCGTTCAATTCAAGCCATCTGAAGGTTTTAGTATCGAGCAACTCAATTACTTCGCCTATTCTATGAGAGGCGGCGGTGAGCTCATCTACCGGTAAAGTTCCCGATGATAATTGAATCTCCAGCTCTTTTTTCTCCTTTTCAAGGTTCTCTATATCCACCTCAAGCTGTTCCAGCTCTTTTTGTTCTTTATAACTTAATTTTTTCTTTTTGGGTGGTGCGCCTGAATTAGAAAGTTGTGAATCGGATGGTATATTTTGTATGGCTTGTCCCCCTTCCGGTCTCGCTTTTTTTGCCTCTTTCTCTGCCAAAGCACGTTCTTTGGCCCTTTTCTCTTTCTCTACCGTTTTTATATAATCTCTGTAATCGGAGTATCCTCCTACAAAATCCTTTATTTTCCCCTCTCCCTCAAAGACAAAGAGGTGGTCTGCTATTTTATCCAGAAAAAAGCGGTCGTGAGAGACAATCAGCACCGATCCGGAAAAATTCTTCAGATACTCTTCCAGCACGTTTAAGGTGAGGATATCCAGATCGTTGGTAGGCTCATCCAATATAAGAAAATTAGGATTCTTCATAAGGACGGTAAGCAGGTACAATCTCCTTTTTTCTCCACCGCTTAATTTCTCTATTTTGGTGTAGTGGGTGCTTGGCGGAAACAGAAAATAATTTAAAAAAGTAGAGACGGGAACAGTTTTTCCGTCACCCAGAGTTACTACTTCTGCAATTTCCCGCACCGCATCAATGACAGTATCATGGGGGTTAAACTCTATTCCCGATTGTTTGTAGTACCCGAATACCAGTGTTTCTCCCCGCTCAATCTCACCCTCTGTGGCTTGCAGATTTCCAATTAGAAGGTTTAGAAATGTGCTTTTACCAATACCGTTTTTACCCACAATCCCTATCTTTTCTCCCGGGGCAAAATTATAGGTGAAATCTTTTACTCCAATCCAGTTATCCCAGTTAAAACCAAGATGTTTGCAGTTTATTATTTTTTTGCCAAGGCGTGATACCCTCACATTTATTGTTACATTCTTTTCTGTGATTGTCTGCTCGGCTTTTTCTTTTAGTTCATAAAAGGCATCCACCCTGTATTTGGCTTTGGTGCCTCTGGCGCATGGCATTCTGCGCATCCAATCCAGCTCGGTGCGGAGCAGATTTCGAGCTCTGTCGCTCTCAGACCTAAAGTTCTGCAATCTCTCTTCCCGCTTTTCCAAAAAGTAAGAATAATTGCCGTTATATGTATAAAGGGTGCCGTCTGCCATCTCTATAATCTGATTGCATACACGGTCTAGAAAATATCGGTCGTGCGTAACCATAAGCAAGGTACATTTGGAACGCCCCAGAAAATCTTCCAGAAATTCAATACTTTCTAAATCGAGATGGTTGGTAGGCTCATCCATTACCAGAAAATCGGGTTTTGTAACCAGCATGGCGGCTATGGCCACCCTTTTCACCTCCCCCCCGCTAAGCTCTTTTATTGCCTGATCTACCTTGGTGAGCCGTAATGAAAACAGGATCTCCTTTATCTCATGTTCCGGAGTATGCCCCAATGCTGCGGCCTCTACAATCTGATAAATCGTGTTGTCGGGATTATAAATATGATCTTGCTCCAGGAAAGAGATTGTGATGTCTTTTAAAAATTTAATATTGCCGTCCCCATCCGAGCTATCTTTGCCGGCAAGAATGTTCAGCAGCGATGTTTTACCTGTTCCGTTGGGTGCAATCAGAGCAATTTTATCCCCCTCGTTAATGTTAAAGCTTATATTCTCAAACAAGACACGTGGACCATATGATTTTGAAATGTTTTCTACTTGCAGATAACTAGCCATGTTAATTTTCTTGAGTGTGCAAAAGTAATAAAATAGTAGGTATAAGCAAAATAGTTTTCATGAGGTTGTGTTCTAAAAATAAAGAGGGTGAATTTCACCCTCTTTTATAAAATACGATAATTTATTCGCTTATAATTCAACTTTGGTTGGTTTGGTCATGTTTTTAGGATCCAGAATTGTGTCAAGATCTTTTTTAGAAAGAAGATTCTTATCCAGAACCAATTGATAAACACTGCCGCCGGTTGCTAAAGCCTCTTTGGCAACTTCTGTACAGTTTGCATACCCAATGTAAGGTTTCAAAGCTGTAACAATACCAATACTATGCTCTACCAGGTGTTTGCAATGCTCTTTGTTAGCGGTGATGCCATCTACGCACTCAATGCGTAAAGTATCAAAACCGGCAGTTAGCCATTTTGTAGACTCTACAAGGCTCTCTACTAATACAGGCTCCATTACGTTAAGTTCTAACTGAGCAGCCTCGGAAGCAAAAGCAATGGTAGTATCGTTACCGAATACTTTAAAGCAAATCTGGTTGACAACCTCAGGGATAACGGGGTTTACTTTACCGGGCATGATTGAAGATCCCGGTTGTTTAGGAGGAAGATTAATCTCCTCAATACCCGTTCTTGGGCCTGATGATAAAAGTCTGAGGTCATTGCATATTTTGGATACTCTTATTGCAAGTCCTTTTAATGCGGAAGAATAGTCTACCATGCTTGATGTATCGTGAGTTGCCTCAATAAGATCTTTGGCAAGTTTGATATCCCATTTTGTAATCTCTTTAATATATCTTGTGCAAGACTCTGCATAACCTGGTTCTGCTGTAATACCGGTTCCGATTGCGGTTGCACCCATGTTTATGGTTAAGAATGCTTTTGATGCGTTATCTACTTTTTTAGCTTCATTTTTTAATGCAGATGCAAATGCGCCAAAGCTTTGTCCCAATGTCATAGGAACTGCGTCCTGCAATTGGGTTCTTCCCATTTTAATAACTTTTGCAAACTCTTTGGATTTTTGCTCGAATGATGCAATCAGCAGGTTAAGGGCTTTCATAAGATCCTGATGATACATAAACAGGCCAAGGTGCATAGCGGTAGGGTATGCATCGTTGGTAGACTGAGCCATGTTTACATGGTCGTTCGGATGCAGAAATTTATAGTCTCCGTGGTTTTTACCCATTAATTCAAGGCCTCTGTTTGCAATTACTTCGTTTGCATTCATGTTGGCACTGGTGCCGGCACCTCCTTGAATCATATCAATAGGAAAATGATCGGCATGTTTACCCTCAATCAGTTCGTCGCAGGCTTCAATGATTGCATCGGTAATCTCTTTTGTAAGAAGTCCCAACTGATAGTTTGCAAGAGCAGCCCCTTTTTTTGTAATACCGAATGCTTTAATAAACGGAATATAGTCCCCCAGCTTATTATTACTGATGTTAAAATTTTCAATGGCTCTAAGAGTCTGTACTCCAAATAATGCCTCCATAGGAACGTCTTTATCTCCAATAAGATCGTGTTCGCTCCTTGTTTTACCTGATGTTTTAAATTTATATGTAATCATTACGGTTGATTATTGTTTGTAATAAAAATTTAAATAGTGATTTATATTGTTTTTAATTCTTGTATGCAAATGTAATAAATAATAATTTGAATGAGCAAAATATCATGCTCTACATGAAAAACTTATTGACCTTGGAAAGTACTTGCGGAAGTGCAAATACAACAACACGATCGTAAGGCCTTATGATAAAATCTTTGGTTGCTATAAAGCTGTCATTACCCCGTATAATACCCCCTATGATTGCCTCTTTTGGAAAGTGGAGATCTTGAATGGCCCCTTTGGTAATGGTACTGCTTGGGTTGACGATAAATTCAAGAACCTCGGCATCTGAACCGTTCAGGCATTTGATGGAGCGTACCTTATTGCTTAGGGTAAAACGGAAAATACGGCCGGCGGTAATTAGTTTTTTGTTAATGACGGCATCTACCCCCATTCCCTCTGCCAGCTTAATATATTCTATGTTTTCTACCTCTGCGATTGTTTTTGCAACTCCCATCTTTTTAGCTGCTACGCATGATAAGATGTTTGTCTCGGAATTGCTTGTTACGGCTACAAATGCATCGTAATCTTTTACCCCTTCGTCCAGCAACAAGTCTGAATTTCGTCCGTCGCCGTTAATAATAAGAGGCTTATTCAGAACTTCTGCCAAGTACTCGCATCTCTCTTTTTTATATTCTATGATCTTGATATCTTCTACTGCGGTCTGCATTTTTCTTGCCAGCATCTCTCCGATTCGTCCTCCCCCTACAATCATCAGTTTCTTAATATCAATTTCGTTTTTACCGGAAAAACTCATAGCCTCCTTTACTCCGTTTCTTGTACAGATTACAAACACCAGATCGTTCTGGAGGAATTTTGTTTCGGGAGTAGGGATGACGGTAATGCCGTTGCGGGCAATGGCTACGGCTTTGTAATGCAACTCTCCTGTAGGTGATTTTAAATCGCAGACACATTTTTTTATCAGCGGGGCACCGTCGTCCAGCCTGAACACAACCATTTGCAGGATACCGCGCGCAAATTCCATGAATTCGGTGGTTCCCGTCTGTTTTAAAAGGTCTATGATTTCGTAAGCGGCAATTTTCTCGGGATAAAAGAGCAGGTCTATTCCCATTTCGGTGAATAAGAGCTTATTTTCATAATGCATGTATTCATCGTTATTGATACGGGCAGTTACTTTTTTAGCTCCCATTTTTTTTGCAAGCAGGGCACTTATAAGATTTACATCCTGTTCCTGAGCCGGGCTTACCGCAATGAATAAATCGGCATCTCTCACCCCTGCCTGCTCCAATGTTGCAATTGAAGTAGGAGAACCCTGTACAACAATAACATCCGCAATCTCTGCCAGTTTGTTCAACCGCAATTCGTCGTTATCTATAATTGTGAGGTCATTGTATTCTTTGCTAAGCATTTTTGCCAGATGGCTGCCCACCTCTCCGGCTCCGGCTATTACAATTTTCATTCAGATGATACCGATTAGTACTCGTCTTCGTTAAAGAAGAAATCTTCCTTACTTGGATAGTCAGGCCATATCTCTTCTATACTATCATATATTTCACCATCGTCCTCCAGATCGTTCAAATTTTCGATTACTTCTAATGGCGCGCCGGAACGGGTGGCGTAGTCTATCAGCTCCTCTTTTGTTGCCGGCCATGGTGCATCTTCTAATTTAGAAGCAAGTTCAAGTGTCCAATACATAGTGTAAATTTTTAATAATTAGGCATTTAGTGATAATTATAGCTAAACTATAGGGGCGCAAATATAATAAAAAATCTTATTATATGTACAGCAATAAAAAAAAGTTTTTTTGTACATAGCTAAGGAAGCCAGAATTCCTCCGGTTCCTCCTGCTGAATACAGAAAAATCTGCCTAGTACAAAAAGGTAGTCCGATAGTCTGTTAAGATACCTCATCCCTATTTCTACGGAAGGGGTAATATGTTCGTTCCCCTCTCCTGCGTATCCTATTGCAAGGGCATGTCGTTCTGCTCTTCTGCAGATTGTTCTTGCTACGTGGCATTCGGATGAGACTCTGGGTGTTCCCGGTAGGATAAAGGCTTTTTGCGGAGGTAACTTTTCCGTCATAAAATCAATTTCCGACTCAAGAAAAGTGATATCTTCCTCTGCAATTTCTGCAAGATGTTTGTAGGAACCGTCCGACGCAAAATGGGCGGAAATTAGCATTAATTTTTCCTGAATGTTCCGTAAGGTCTCTTTTTCGTGTACCGTGGCGGCATCACTGATTACAATTCCTAAAAAGGAAATAAGTTCATCCATATCTCCGTATGCCTCTACGCGCGGATGATTTTTTGGAACTCTTTTTCCCCCTACCAGGGATGTGGTTCCTTTGTCGCCTGTTTTTGTGTATACTTTCATATTGCTGTAACTTGGTTGTTTATTACATCGCTTTCTATTTTGCCGTCCCGTAATCGTATGATCCTGCGGGCATACCGGGCAATATCTTCTTCATGTGTAACAACAATTACCGTATTTCCATTGTTGTAAATATCTTCAAATAATTTCATGATATCAATGGATGTCTTTGTATCCAGATTTCCTGTAGGCTCGTCTGCCAGAATGATAGAGGGGTTATTAATGAGTGCTCTTGCCACGGCAACACGTTGTCTTTGTCCTCCCGATAACTCGGTTGGTTTATGTTCCATCCTGTCACCAAGCCCTACGTTAATAAGGGCGGCAGAGGCCTTTTCTTCCCGTTGGGCCCGCGGAATACCGGAGTAGATGAGCGGAAGGGCTACGTTTTCCAAAGAGGAGTAGCGGGGAAGCAGGTTAAATGACTGAAATACAAATCCGATCTCTTTATTTCTTACATCTGCCAGCTGGCTGTCTTCCATTTTACTAACATCAATTCCGTTTAAGATATAGGTGCCGCTCGTGGGGGTATCCAAGCAACCCAGAATGTTCATCATCGTGGATTTTCCGCTGCCGCTGGGGCCCATAATGGCTACATATTCATTTTTATAGATAGAAATACTTACTCCGTCCAGTGCTCTTACCTCCTGCGAACCGAGCTTGTATATCTTCTTCATATCTTCTATTCGTATAATCTCTGCGGTTGCTTCCATAATTCCTGATTGTTTATTTATTTTGTAAAAATATAAATTATTCTTCAATAAACAGCTTTAAGTTTTTTCCGGTGTTAAAATATTTCCGGTAGATAAAGTGAACGGCTTTTTCTCCCTCTGTCCCTATGTTTATGGTAAAGTTGTTGACAAACAGGTTAATATGCTGTTGCTGTACCTGCCGGGTAATCTCCTGGGCGTTTTGCATAATGAATTCTTCGGAAGCCAGGGGATGGGCGCAGGCATATTCGATACTCCGGCGCAGGACCCTGTTTATTTTTTGAGCAAGATCGCCCTCGTTATTGTTGGGGTTTTCTTTATAATGCAGCAATTCTCTTTTTATGGCAATCCCCCCAAGCGGAATGGGGTGGCGGAAAGTGTTTTGCCAGAATGCGCCCAGATCGGTAATAAGTTCCAACCCTTTTTCTTTGTAGGTAAATCGCCCCTCATGAATGAGTACCCCTGCATCAACCTCGTTGCAGAGCACCGCTTTTTCTATATCGGAAAAAAGGATGGGTTTGAGATTGGTGTATTGCGGGTAAGCTGCTTTTAACAGGAGTGCTGCGGTGGTGTGCCTGCCGGGGATGGCAATAAGGGGATTATCGGGAAGGATATTGGGTTGCAGGGGGGAGGCAAAAGGTTGTTTTTGTTTGTTATCGGGGAGCTGGCTTGTGTTGGGGTGTCCTATTTTTTTTACCAACAGCGGGCCGTTATTGAATCCCAAAGCAGAGCCGCTTCGCAGCATAATATATTGAGAGACAATGGTAAAGAAAGCGTGATAACTTAGTTTACAGATGTCATATCTGCCTTGTGCGGCGCGGGTATTCAGTTCCTCTACGTCTGACATCTCTACGGTAAAGGTTAGCCCCTCCGTATCAACCAGCGAGTTAATCATTGCATGAAACGCAAAGGTATCGTTGGGGCATGGTGAAAATGCTAATGTAAGATTCATAGGCGGATCAATCAAATTAATAGAGATTGTTTAAGATCTCTTTGCAGCAATCGTTTAGTGTTTTAAGAGCAGCCGGAATGTTCCATTTGCTTTTATCCCGCTCTCCAACGGCATTGGAAACGGTGCGGAGTTCAAAGAAGGGTACGTGTTCCTGCAGGCACACATAGTAGACGGCGGCACCCTCCATGCTTTCTATATCGGGAGAGAATCTTTTTTTCATCTCTTCCACTCGGTTAAGATCTCCGGTAACGGTTTGTACGGTAATACCGGTTGCCTTGTCGTATTTTTGCAGCAGTTTCTCCAGCGGTTCATCAAGAGGCTCTCTGTGAAGGGCTCCCCCTTTGTATGGAAAAACATCCGCATCAAGTAGTTCATATTGAAAGAGTGTCTGAAATCCAAACATGGTCTCAAATCCAAGATCTCCAAAATACTCTTTATCAATTACGGTAGAAGATCCAATGGGGTAATCATTCAGATTAAAGGCACCTGCAATTCCTATATTAATAATAAGGTGGTACGGTTCATGAGCAAAAGCGGCTTCCGCTATTTTTTTTGTAAGTCTGTAGCAAGTAGAAGTTGTACCTATGCCGGTGAGCATAAAATCTACCTGAACGTTTGTGGCAAGCTGGGTTTCATATAATTTGAAAGCATGTTGCGCACACTCTATTTCTTCGGGCTCTGCGGCCGTAAATAATATTTTTCTCATAATGGCTATATTTTAAGACAAAGACATCAGATTAAACTTAAAGATTAATCCTCCTTCCGGTCTGTTTTCTACACTAATACTCCCTTTGTGAAACAAAACGGAGTTTTTAACAATGGCCAACCCCAGTCCCGATCCTCCGGTTTTGCGGGTACGCCCTTTCTCAACACGGTAAAATCTCTCAAAGAGTCTCTCCAGAGTTTCGTCGGGAACCCCTTTGCCGTTATCTGTATAGGTAAAGTAAATTCGGTAGCCCCCTTCTCCCGATATTTGGCTGATTCCCGCATGGAGGGTAATGACAGAATTGGCCCCTCCGTGCTCAATGGTATTATCAATTAAATTTTTGAACAGAGAGTAAATTAAAGAGTAACAACCGTTTATGGACAATGTACTACTGATAAGGAGATTTAATATAATATGATTGGCTTTTAATTTATACCCCAGTTCTTCTTGTACATCTCTAATGCAGTTGGTAATATTTACCTCTTCGATCGAAAATTTATCTGCCCCCTCTTCAATTTTATTAAGAGTAGAAACATCGTTGATTAAAGAAGTAAGCCGTATGGTTTGGGTATATGCTTTTTCTGCAAATCGTCTTACTTGCTCCGTATTCATATTATCATCATGCAGAATGGTCTCCAGATAGGCTCGTATTCCTGTCACAGGGGTTTTAAGTTCATGAGCAATGTTGTGGCTGATTTGCTGTTTGTATTGTTTGGTCTTCTCCAGTTGATTAAACGTATCCACAATTTTAGTACCTATCTCTCCGTACTCGTTATGAGGAAATTTAACGGAGGTAAAATCCTTATGATCAGACAGGAGAATATCGGTAAATTCGGTAAAGGCTTTTAGCGGTTTGGTCAGTTTCTTGGAGATAAAAACCAAGGAGGCTACCAGCAATAGCAGCAGAGCGATAATCAGGTATAAATAATCATTATCCTCGCTAATCTGGCTCACATTCTCATTCTTGTACATGCTGGCCGTTCTCAAATAGAATTTGGGATACTTTTTGGCATAATACAGATATTCATCATCCATGTTTTTTGAATACCGCAAGGCGGTACCCTCTCCGTTGGCAGCTGCCCTTATAATTTCGGGACGGGATAAATGATTCTCATCTGCGATACTTGCATTTTCCCGATTATCAAAAACAACAATTCCGGTAGTATCTATAATGGTTAGACGGACATCCTCCGGGATCTCTATTTTATGAAAAGCCAGACCACTCTGATACGAGCTGTAAATGTCATTGTTATAAGAGATGAGCTCTTTTTGCAGAGCATTCAGACTGAAATCCTTATTGCGCTGTAATGTGTAAATTGCAGCAACAAGTAATACCACAGTAATTACCATCAGGTAATACAGGATAAGCTGATATTGGAATTTCAGTTTCATAGATTAATTTTGGAAACTATATCCGTAACCGGAGCGGTTGATAATCAGATCTCCGTATTTACCAAGTTTTTTTCTTAATCTGGCAATATGCACATCAACAGTTCTTTCCAGTACGTAGCTTTCGTCTTTCCAAACCAATTTTAAGATTTCGTCCCGGGAGAAAATCTTATTCACATTTTGTGTAAGGAGAATAAGGATTTCATTCTCTTTTTTAGTAAGGGTAATTTCATTTTTACCTATATAAACCCGTTTATCCGAGGCATCTACAATTAACTCTTCAAATGTGAATTTTTTAAGAACAATTTCATTGACCTCTTTATTTGCGGTACCGAGTTGTTGGTTGTCCTGGTCATGAGAATCTTCGGAGGCAGTCCGGTTATACCTTGCCAATACAGCCTTTACCCTTGCAGTTACCTCTTTAATGGAGAACGGTTTGGCTATGTAATCATCACCCCCTTTGTTAAAGCCGTTTAATACATCGGTTTCCGTATCCAGAGCCGATATAAATATGATTGGTATACTATTATTGTACTCGTCTCTTAATAATTGTGCCAGCTTAAGACCGCTGATTCCGTCCATCATAATATCCAGCAGCAATAAGTTGTACTGGTTTTTGAGTTTGTAAAGGGCTTCTTCGGAGCTTTGGGCAGTATCTACGATGTAACCGGCCTGGCTTAAATTGTATTGGAGGATTTCACAGATATCCTCTTCATCATCTACTACCAGAATTTTGTATTTGTCCATAAAAAAAAGTTTTTACAAAGTTAGAATTTAATCTTGAAAAGGGGAGAGCTAAAAAGAGAATCTTAATAAAAAATTAGCAGAGGTGTAAGATTTTATTAGCATTCACTTAATCTGTTTGTAACCCCTATGTAACATACGGGAAATACTTTTGCAGCTGAATAAATGAGCTAAAAAAACTAAAAAAAAGATGTTAAAAAGAGTATTTACAATGATTGTTTTATTATCTGTTGTCTCCCTCCTTTATGCTGCGAACGGCAACACTTTTACGATGAAAGGAAAAATTACGGAGGTAAAAACCGGCGAGCCCGTAATAGGCGCCAGTGTAGTGATTGAAGCATTGCACAAGGGTGGTGTTACAGATGAAAACGGAGAGTATGCCATTCACGATCTGCACAAAGGAAACTATGTTGTGAAAGTAGTTTGTTTAACCTATAAAGAGGTGGTTTTGAACAATGTTGAGGTAGGCACGGGCAGCAGTATATTAAATGCACAGATGGAGGAGGATGCCAATCTGCTTGGCGAAGTGGTTGTGCAGAGTGTAAAAAGAGATAATACGGAGATAAGTGCCATTAATACGGTAAAAAATTCGTCGGTAGTCATGAGTGCCATTTCTAGTAACGAGATGGCTAAGACTCCCGATAAAAATGCGGCAGAGGCAGTAAAACGTGTTCCCGGCGTATCCATTGTAGATGACCGTTTTGTGGTGATAAGGGGACTTCCGCAACGTTATAATAATGTATGGCTTAATAACAGCAGCATACCAGGGAGCGAGCCCGATACCCGCTCTTTCTCGTTTGATATGATACCTACTTCTCAGATAGAGAACATCTTAATTATAAAAAGCCCTACGGCGGAACTTCCTGCCGAGTTTACAGGTGGGTTTCTTAAAATTCAATCCAAAAGTATTCCCGATAAAGATCAATATGATCTTCAGTATAGTATTGGCCTAAACACCTCTACCGGATTCAATGATTTTATGAAAATTAACAAAGAGAACTGGAATCTTAAGAATACAACCCCGATACCCGATCAGAAAGCCGGAGTACAGATGAATAAGGTGAAAAAATTGCAGAACGGGGGGATGGTTGGAGTGACGGCGGGGGCGGAGTATTCTTACCAGCAACGTATTATAGAGGATATGAAAAACTCCAGATTCGGAGTTTATAACAGGGTGGATGATAAACCGGAGTGTCTGTATGATTATACCGATAATGTATTCTCCACCACCTCCAAAATAGGGGCTTTGCTAAATGGTACCTATTTGTGGGGGAATCATAAAATTACGTTCCGCAACCTGTTTAACCGTTCGGGGATAAACCGTTATACGACCCGTGAGGGGTGGCAGAATATCAGTTCCCGTTATGATCAGGAAAAATACGAGTATCTAACCAGTGTCAGAACGATTTATACCGGGCAACTTGCCGCAGATCATACGCTTAAAAACGGGGCAATAGATTGGAATGTAAGCTATTCGTTTGCCTCTAAAGAGGATCCGGACAGAAGAATTATGAACCGGGAACAGAATCTGTTTGTAGGGGATAAATATTACGGACAAATGGGGATTGATCAGAACGAGATTACCCGCGATCATACCAAGCTGGATGAAAATATTGTTACGGGAGGATTGAATTATACCGCTCTGCTTAAAAATATGGAGCTGAAAAGCGGTATTTATGCAGAATACAGACACCGAAACTACACGGCTGAGAATTTAACTTACCGTTACAATCAGGCAAATCTTCCCGATAATTTCAAATATCTTGATCCTATAACCGAAATTCTTGTGGATGCCAATATGGGGAGCGACAAGCTCTATTTATACGACGATACCGATAACCGAAACAGTTACAAAGGACGGGATATTCTGGGGGCAGCTTATGTGCAGGCTTTGTTGCCGCTGGGTAACTTTAAGATGAATGCGGGGGTGCGGTTTGAAGCCCGCAATATGATCCTCACCAGCTACACATCCATATCGGGAAAGGATACAAAAGATAATACCTATACGCAGTACAATGTGTTCCCCTCTTTAAATGTTTCGTACAATCTTAACAAAAAACATATTCTGCGGTTTGCATACGGAATGTCTACCAACAGACAGGAGTTCAGAGAGGTATCCTCCAGTGTTTATTATGATTTTAACCTCTTTTCCAACGTAAAAGGAAATCCGCTTCTGGAGCCTGCCGTTGTGCAGAATATAGATTTGAGATATGAGTTCTATTCTGCTCCCAAAGAGTATATCACCTTGGCTGTGTTTTACAAACATTTTAAGAATCCTATTGAATGGACCTACCTAGATGCCGGCGGGTCATACACCTATACCTTTGAGAATGCACAGGCTGCCAACAACTATGGAATTGAACTTGATATTCGTAAAAGCCTTGAATTCATTGGAATGCGTAATTTTACACTGGGGCTGAACGCCTCTTTTATTAAGAGCAAGGTTGTGTTTGATAAACAGACCAGTCTGGAAAAAGACCGCCCTATGCAGGGACAATCTCCTTACCTGATAAATGCCTCTTTGTTCTATGATGTTCCTGCTGCCGGATTGCAATTGGGGGCTCTTTACAACCGGATTGGAAAACGAATTGTGGGGATAGGGAGGGTGGATACCAGCGGAGAATCAAGCATTAATAATGATGTTCCCGATACCTATGAGCTTCCCCGCGATATGTTGGATTTTGTAATCTCCAAGAAAATAGGCAAATGCTTTACCATAAAAGCCAACCTGAAAGATGTACTGAACCAACCCGTAATCTTTGCCGAATTTCCCAAATTCTACGACAGCTCGAACGCCATACAGGAGCGCAGACAAGTCTCCAAAGAGTTTAACTCCGGCAGTACCTACTCATTAAGTTTACAGTTTACTTTTTAAAAACATATAAATTACTGTATGAACAGATTAAAAACAAATTAAATGAAAACAACAAATTTTAGAATTTCAAGGACGATTGCTAATTCGGTAATGTGTCTTGCAGTTGCTGTTCTGGCTCTGGCCATGACTAGTTGTGAAAAAAACAATGATCCCGATAACGGCGGAGGAACCGGAGGAAATGAAAATCCGCAGCAGATCATCTTTAACGGAAACGAAATAGGGGACGGAAGACAGGAATTTGAACTAACCGGGGATCACACCATAAAAAAAGGAACCTATGTTCTTAAAGGTTGGGTTTATGTTACCAATGGTGCCACCCTTACCATAGAACCCGGTACCGTTATTAAAGGCGACATTCAGACCAAAGCGGCAATTATTGTAGAGAGAGGGGGAAAAATAAATGCGCAGGGAACGGCAACCGAGCCGATTGTATTTACCTCCAACCAGATAGCAGGATCACGTAAACCGGGCGACTGGGGCGGTATGATCCTTTGCGGGAAAGCCGTTAACAATAAAACGGAAATGATGATAGAAGGGGGGCCAAGAAGCAAGCACGGCGGAAACGATAATAACGATAATTCCGGCATTTTATCCTACGTACGAATTGAGTTTGCAGGCTATCCATTTAACACAGATATGGAGATTAACGGCCTTACAATGGGTTCGGTAGGTAAAAGTACTCAGTTAGACCATATTCAGGTCTCTTATAGCAATGATGATTCTTACGAATGGTTCGGCGGATGTGTAAATGCCGGATACCTTATTGCATACCACGGCTGGGACGATGATTTTGATACCGATAACGGCTATAGCGGAAATCTGCAGTTTTTATTATCGGTGAGAAATCCGAGAATTGCCGACGCTTCTGTTTCCAACGGTTTTGAATCCGATAATGAGGCGAACGGTACGGCGATCACTCCGGTTACCTCTCCCGTATTCTCCAATGTTACCGTCATTGGGCCAAGAGGTCAGGTTGCGGATTTTGAAAACACAACCTCTTATATTAACGGTGGTGCATACAATCCGGGCAACGGTTCCAAACTCGGACAGTTCCAGTCTGCTATGCAAATAAGAAGAAGTTCGCAGTTAAACTGTTACAACTCCTTGTTTGTAGGTTTTCCTGTAGGGGTAATTATTGAAAACGATAAAGGTTCTCAAACTCAGGAAGCTGCAACAGCAGGTAAATTGGCTCTTAAAAATCTGGTCTTCTCCCAAATGGGCATTTTAGGAAGCGATCAGAACAAATCATTTAAGGATTTATATACCAATAAATCATCTATCGCTGAGGGCGAAACCGGAGAATCTTTCTCTGCCGGTTTCTTCAAAACAGCCGCTTTTGGAAATATTGCCAATGCAACTAGCTCTGATATTGCTCTTGATGCCGGCTTTGCTCCTGAGCCGGGCAGTATCCTGTTAGGCAAATCCAATCTCTTTACCGATACCAAAGTCTCCGATACTTTCTTTACCAAAGTAAACTACATTGGAGCCTTTCAATCCTCTTCCGCTTCCGATAACTGGACAGCCGGTTGGGCAAACTTTGATCCTCAGAATACCAAATATTAGTTTTTGCTTGTTTATTCACCAGACGAGGGTGGCTGTTTTAACAGTCACCCTCGTTGTTACTTGTTGTTAATGATCTCCTTTATGGTATGTGCTCTAGTGTAAACTTACTCCAATGAGCCGCATAAATTCCTCGCGGGTTCTGATATCTTTCAGAAAAGCACCGGTAAAGGCAGAGGTGGTGGTTACGGAGTTTTGTTTTTGAACACCCCTTATCTGCATGCACATATGGGCAGCTTCAATCACTACGGCAACTCCCAGAGGGTTTAATGTATCTTGTATGCAGTCTCTTATCTGTACGGTAAGGCGCTCCTGAACCTGGAGCCTGCGGGCATAAGCATCTACAATGCGGGGAATTTTACTTAGACCGGTAATATATCCGTTGGGAATATAGGCTACGTGGGCTTTTCCGTAAAAAGGGAGCATGTGATGTTCGCACATGGAGTAAATTTCAATATCTTTTACAAGTACAATCTGTCTGTAATCCTCTTTGAACCGGGCCGAATTAAGAATCTCTACGGGATCGGTTGTATACCCCTGTGTAAGGAACTGCATTGCTTTTGCAACCCGTTCCGGAGTCTTTAATAACCCCTCTCTTTCCGGATCTTCACCTAATAATCTTACTATTTCTTTATAATGAACGGCCAGTTCGGCCGTTGTACTCTCGTCAAACTGCTCAATTTTAGTGTATGCCATTTTTTGCAAAATCTTGTTAATAAAAAGGCAAATTTACAGGATAATTTGGAATTACCATGTATATCTGCCCTAGAATCTCTGATTTATGCCACAACCTCATCATTTATGGCATAATCTGATTTATAGATACTCTTCTTTATATCAGATGCTTCTCCCTTTATAAACAGTAGATTGTTCCAGTGGAATCACTCTGCCTGTCATTGTAAGGGTATTGCTGTTAAAATTAGGATATATTTTTGCCGTAACTTTGTTTCCGCCTCCGGTCATCTGAATATCTACCATTGCGGATATTGCAACTCCCATTACATTAAATTTCATAATAAATAGCCCTTTTTTTGTGGTTTTCGTCTCCAGATTGGAAATGCTTCCATCTACGGTAAATCCCCCTATTCCGTTCTGCATGGGACGATATTGATTGGCGGCTATCTGTACGGATACTTTATCTTTGTTCATAGAGATAAAATTGATGGTAGAAGAGACGTTAATGACCAATCCGTCGGGAAGCTGCAGCTGATCTGCTTCAATAACAAATTTTTGATCTATAAGGGCTTGCTTCGCCAACTCAAAATCTGCCTTTTCCTGTTCTGCAGCCAAAGCTCTTCTTATCTCTTTTTTATTGTTGTTATTATTTTGCGCAAATGCCGTACTATTCAAGGATACCAAAGTCAGCAGAACTATTAAAAAATACGATAAACGTTTCATGACAATTGTGTTTAATTGTGAATATTTTATTTCTGTAATAGCTATAGCGAATTATATGCCAGATATTTACTTACTTGCAGCTTTGTTAAAGCAGTGGCGGCAGATGGGTTCGTAGCTCTCTTTCTCTCCTAGCATTACCAATTTATCGCTGGCCGCCAGTCTATGGGAGTGATGGGCAAGATTTCCGCACCTGACACAAATTGCATGTACTTTTGTAACATATTCCGCAACCGCCATAAGTGCCGGCATGGGGCCGAACGGTTTCCCAAGATAATCCATATCCAATCCGGCGCAAATTACTCTGATTCCCCGGTTGGCCAGTTCCTGACAAACCTCCACAATACCATCGTCAAAAAACTGGGCTTCGTCTATTCCTACAACCTCCACATCGCTTGTAAGCAGCAAAATGCTCCCTGCATTCTCTACGGGGGTAGACCGTATGGCATTTGCATCGTGAGAAACCACCTCCTCCTGAGAATAGCGTACATCCAGAGCCGGCTTAAAAATCTCCACTTTCTGATTCGCAAATTTTGCTCTTTTCAAACGACGGATCAGCTCCTCTGTTTTGCCTGAGAACATAGAACCGCAAATAACTTCTATCCATCCGGCTTGTTTTGCATTTTCTAAAAACATTTTTAGTACTTTTGTAGGGATATATTTTTGAATTTATAGTGTGCAAATATAAGAAACTTGTAGTTATGGAGAGTAATAAAAATAAATTTGAAAATCTTAAATTGTTGCTGGGCGATTTTTTTGATACGCTAAATGAATCAAACTCAGGATTGTTGCAGCAGGTGGAAGATTTTAAGAAAGAGATTGTTGCATTAAATGAAAAGATAGAGGGGTATAAAGAGGGTATGGAAAATCTTCAGGAACGGCTCTCTTATCTGGAGATAAGCGATGCGCTACGGGAGCGGAATAAAATAATGGCCGATACATTGGCTGCACAAGATGATCCCTATGAACAGACCGGGGAAGATATCGCAGATGAAACTTCCGCCACAGAGTCCAATCCCGAAGATGATGAGCCTCCCTTTATTCTTGGCGGTGATGATGATTTTGAAGAGACTCCTGTAAATCATGAGATTCCCGATACGTTTGATGTGCTTCCCGATACTAAATCGCAGATGGCTCCTATAGCAACCGCACCGGCTTTCAAACCGGTTACACCTATTTCTGAACCTGCCGCACCGGTCTCCTCTGCAACCGCACCGGCTTCTCCTGTTGCTTCCCAACCGCTGGATTTATGGCAGTCACCTGCCAAAGAGGAACCGCAGCAGGAATCCAAACTGATTATGGATGCGGTGCGCCCCGATTGGTATGATTGGGAGGTAGATTATCCGGCACCTTATCTGGAGGATATCGCCACCGGGATAGGATTTAACGACAGGCTTCTGTTCTTAAAAGAGCTGTTTAACGGTAATGAAACGGAATTTGCCGGAGCCGTAAAGGCCATGAATCAAATGGAACATTTCCAGCAGGCAACCGATTATATAAGAAGACATTATCCGCTCTGGGACGAGCAAAGCGATGTTGTATATCGTTTTTATATGAATGTGCGCCGCAAATTACGTAAATAGTAATTAAAGGATGCAACTTAACTAGAATAAAGAGCAACATTTAATTTTTTTGAATATGGCAAAATTGTATTTGGTTCCAACACCTATTGGAAATTTGGAGGACATAACCCTTAGGGCACTCAGGGTATTAAAGGAGGTAGATCTGATTTTGGCGGAGGATACCAGAACAAGTTCCGTACTTCTGAAAAAATACGATATCCATACCCATATGGAATCGCATCATAAATTTAACGAACATAAAACGGCCGTGGGGGTATGTGAAAAAATCCGGGCAGGAATTAATGTAGCGTTGATAAGCGATGCCGGGACCCCCGGTATCTCCGACCCCGGCTTTTTGCTTGTTCGTACCTGCACAGAGAATGGAGTAGAGGTGGAGACCCTCCCCGGAGCAACCGCTTTTGTCCCTGCGTTGGTCAACTCCGGTTTTCCGTGCGACCGGTTTTGTTTTGAGGGTTTTCTCCCCCTTAAAAAAGGTCGTCAGACCAAATTTAAGGAAATGGCACAGGAGAACCGCACCATGATTATCTACGAATCTCCCTACCGGCTGGTAAAAACTCTGGGGCAGATGGTGGAATTCTGGGGACCCGACAGGTATGCAGCCGTGTGTCGGGAGATAACCAAAATGCATGAGGAGTGCCGCAGGGGAACGGTTTCCGAGTTGTTTGCATGGTATACCAAAAATGAACCCAAAGGGGAAATAGTAATGGTGATAAGCGGGGCAGGATATGAAAGGGGAGAGCAACAGTAAGGCGCGCGGAATTATTATTCTTATAGCGGCACTGCTTATTTTTCAGATAGGAACATTTATCTGGAAAACGGTAGAGGAACGCACGGCCCGGGAGCCGGAAACAAAATCCGGTATGATGGCAGGTGGGGATGACAAGGGAAGGAATCACATTGGAAATACGGGCACTCCACCGGGAAACGGCCGGGATAAAAGCAGCCGATACCGGAAAAATAATAGGGATAAAGCGCAGTTGTTTCTGTTTAATCCCAATACAATTCCATTGGATAGTTTGGTTTTGCTTGGATTTAGCCCCAAACAGGCGCAAACCATTTTAAATTATAGAAATAAAGGAGGGCGTTTCCGTAAAAAAGAAGATTTTGCAAAGATGTATGTGGTAGGTGAGCAGAAATATGCTACTTTGGAGCAATGGATTGATATTCCGGTAGAGATAGAAAAATACAGGGGCAGTGGTGGTGCTGCAAAATTATCGGGAAGCAACATAAAAGCGGTGGTAGATACGGGAAAATCGGAGAAGAAAGCACCCTATGTTCCTTATATTCCTCAAGCCGGTAAAACTCAGTGGATCTGCAATTTGAATACTGCAGATAGCACGCAGTTGGTAAAATTATACGGGATAGGTCCCTATTTTGCCCGAAAAATTTTGCAGTATCGGCAACGGCTTGGCGGATCGTTTGCAGATGCAAAACAATTGTTGGAAATAGAGGGGATGGATCTGGAAAAATACGCAAAATTTGAGCATAAAATAGTTGTGAATGAGGTAGATATTAAAAAGTTTACCATAGAGGAGCTCAATCGTAAATTCATGGAACAACACCCGTACATTGGTGCTTATGCGGCAAGAGGAATTATCTTATACAGAGAGGGCAAGCCCGGAAAAATTACGGTAGAGGAGTTGGTCAAAGAGAATATCTTGCTGCCGGAACCCGCTTCCCGACTTAAATTATATCTAAAATAGCTCATGCGCATGCGCTAACTCTCTTAAATTTAATTTTTTTGTGCTAAAGTAGAGGACGGATCTCTTTCGCAATGAGTTGTAAGTGGTTGAAAATAAATATATTGCATATTGGTATTTTTGGAAATAATAAAATATTAAATTAGAACTATTTGAATATCAGATGTGTACAACTTGCTGCGAAAGAGCACCCCAAAATTTAATAAATATTTATACTTTTGTAATAAAATTTCAATTCATTAACTTTAAACTTATTCAAGTATGGGAATTATAACCTGTTCCAACATTACCAAAAAATTTGGAGATTATACAGCTCTTAATTCTGTGAGTTTTGATATTCCCCAAGGTCAGATTTTTGGCTTACTTGGCCCTAACGGGGCCGGAAAAACGACCCTTATCAGGATTATGAATCAGATAACGGTTCCCGATAGTGGGGAGCTGTTGTTTAACGGACAGCCTATTAAACAGCAGGCAATAGAATGTATAGGATATCTTCCGGAGGAGAGAGGGCTTTATAAAAAAATGAAAGTAGGGGATCAGGCTCTTTATCTGGCCCGGCTTAAGGGGATGAGCACTACGGATGCTACCCGGGAGTTAAAACAGTGGTTTGTAAAGTTTGGAATACAGGGGTGGTGGAATAAAAAAGTGGAGGAGCTTTCCAAAGGTATGGCACAAAAAGTTCAGTTTATTACTACCGTATTGCACAAACCGTCATTGCTTATTTTGGATGAACCTTTCTCCGGGTTCGATCCCGTAAACGTAAATCTTATTCGTAAAGAGATTCTGGATATGAAGGCAAACGGAACTACCATTATTCTTTCTACCCATAATATGGAATCTGTTGAGGAGCTTTGCGATAATATAGCCCTTATTAATAAATCCAATCTTATTATTACGGGAAATGTAGATGCTATAAGGCGAGAGCACGGGAATAATCAGGTAGAAGTTTTATATAGAAATACCAATCCTCTCTCAACGCTGGTAACTACCCCTTCGTTTTCTATTGTTTCTGATCAGGAACATAAGACCTCCCGCAGGGCAATTCTGGAAGTGCCAAGAGATGTGCATAGTGCGCAGGTGCTGGGAGAACTTATTAAAGAGGCGGATATTATTGCCTATCAGGAGCTTATTCCAAGGATGAATGATATTTTCATTAAACTTGTAAGTTCAAGTAATTAGAAATCATGAATTAAAAAATTATCGGGACATGGGAAAAAGTAAAATAGCAATTATTATTGCACGGGAATTTTCTATTAGGGTAAAAAAGAAATCGTTTATCCTTACCACCATTCTTACGCCGCTTCTTTTTGCGGGGTTAATGATTGTACCAAGCCTTATAGCAATGTATTCTACAGGGGAGAACCTTAAAATTGGGGTTGTGGATGAGAGTGGAATTGTGATGCCATATCTGGAAAATAATGATGATGTTACTTTCCAAAAGATTGAGAATGAGAGTATAGACTCTCTTAAGAAGAATTATAAAAATATGGATTTATATGCGGTTGTGGCAATTTCTCCGCTTGATTCTTCCAAAAATCTTACAATTGCTGCGTATTCTCAGAAGCAGTTGAATGTGGATATACGGAACCAGATTAGAAAGAGTGCCAAAAAGGCGGTTGAGGATAATAAGTTAAAGGCATATGATATTCCCGATATTGATAGCGTTCTTAAAAATATTGAGAGCGATATTAAAGTGAATACTTATAAAATAAGTGAGGATGGGAAAGAGGAGGCTTCTAAGGTGGAGATTTACATGGTAATAGGCTATATTGCCAGCTTTATGATTTATATGTTTATCTTTATGTTCGGCAGTATGGTTATGAGGAGCGTAATTGAGGAGAAGACCACCAGAATTATTGAAGTGATTGTCTCTTCCGTTAAACCGTTCCAACTTATGATGGGTAAAATATTGGGCGTGGCTTCTGTGGCCCTTACCCAGTTTATTATCTGGATTGGTTTAACAATAGGAATCGTTACGGTAGCCACCTCTGTAATTGGAGTAGATGCCATGAAGGATAAAATGGGGCAGACCACCCAAATGACACAGACAGTTGGAGGCGAGATTCCGCAGATTGCGCAGGAAGAATTATCGGGAGCTGAGGGGGTTTTACAGGCACTTCAGAATGTGGATTATGTCTCCATCATTCTCTGTTTTGTGGTCTATTTTGCGCTGGGCTACCTGCTCTATGCCAGTCTTTTTGCTGCAGTAGGTGCTGCCGTAGATAATGAGGCCGATACCCAGCAGCTGATTCTGCCCATTACCATGCCGCTCATTATCGGACTCTTTATCATGCTGCACACATTTCAGCATCCCGATAGTGCTCTCTCATTCTGGGGCTCTATTATCCCGTTCACCTCTCCAATGGTTATGATGGCCCGTATTGCATATGGTGTACCTACCTGGGAATTAGCATTATCCATAGGATTGTTAATCCTTACTTTCCTTGGAACTGCTTACATATCGGGGAAAATATACCGTGTAGGGATCCTCATGTACGGTAAAAAGCCTAGCTGGAAGGATATTGCCAAATGGTTAAAATACTAAATGCACCAATCAAGTAGGATGTCGCTAGGTTACCTAGCGACATTTTTTTGTAGTTAGTAAAAAAATTACTACATTTGCATTGTTGTTTAATCAACTATTTATGAGACAACAGTTGTTTGTTAAATAATTGAGTTGTAAATTATTGAAATATAAACTATTAAATAGGAAAGATATGGAACTGGAAAAAGGGTTGGAAATTAAGGATTTTATTTCGCTGATAAACGGGAGGGTGAGTGCGACCATTAACAGGCACCTGAACCGGAGGTTTAAGGCGGCGGAGCTGGGGATTACTACCGAGCAGTGGTCGGTGCTTACTTGTTTGTGGGAAAAGGATATGCAGACCCAACAATATTTATGTGATCATACCTTTAAGGATAGAGCCAGTATTACCAGACTGATTGATGTGCTGGAAAAAAACGGATTGGTTGTAAGAATGGCAGATCCCGGGGGAGACCGGAGAATTAATCTGATTCACCTAACGGAAAAGGGGATAGAGTTGGAGACAACTGCCAATAAAATTATAAGAGAGTCTATAGAACTGGCGACAAAAGATGTCACTACAACCGATTTTGTAACACTTACATCTATATTTAAAACCATTATCGGAAATATAGAAGATGAAAATTAAATAATTGAAAAACAGAACGATCAATGAGAAAATTTATACTATTTACCGCTTTCTTGGGCTTGGGAGTTTATTCTCTTCTGGGGCAGGATTCTTCCCTTGCCGTGGTATATTCTCTGGCAGATTTCAGGGCAATGGCACTTAAGGAGAGCAAATCCATCCTTATATCCCAGGAGAAAATAAAAATGGCTACAGAACTTAAGAAAGCTGCTTTTACTCAATTTCTTCCAAATTTTTCTGCCAATGCCACGTATATGTGGAATCAGAAAAATATCTCTATTCTGGGAGAAGATGCTTTGTTGCCGGTTGGAACTCAGATGCCCGACGGTTCGTTTGGATTCAGGCAGGAGCAGATTAATAATAAATGGACCATAGTAAACGGCCAGCCCGTACCGTTGGATGCAAGCGGCAATCCGTTTAATCCTAAGACCGATCCGGGCAAAATTCAATGGAAAGATTATGCATATCTTCCCAAAGAGGCTATGGAGTTTGATGTGCAGAATGTGTTTGCAGGGGGAGTTGGATTTGTGCAGCCGGTATTTATGGGAAATAAAATAAGGGAGCTTTACAAAATATCCAAGAGTAATGAAAAGGTGGCTGAGATTCAACACAAAGAAGAGCAGCAGAAACTTATGATAGAGGTGGATGAGGCATATTGGAGAACCGTGTCGCTTATTAATAAAAAGAAACTTGCATATCAGCTTAAATATCTTTTGGAGAAGTTGAACAAAGATGTTCAGGCAATGCTTACGGAAGGAGTTGCTACCAAAGGCGATCTGCTGAATGTAAAGGTGAAATTAAATGAAGCTTCGCTGGTCTATACAAAGGCTGATAATGGGGTGGCACTTTCTAAGATGGCATTGTTTCAGTTGTGCGGATTGGATATTAATGGAAATTATACCCT
>JAVWIB010000017.1:0-32488 GCA_036639755.1 Bacteroidales bacterium | reverse complement strand
TGTCGCTTCTTTCTCCTCTGTCGGCGAATTTTCTAGGTGCTCTCTCGCTCCTTTCGCCTCTGTCTGAGAAGGTTCTCGGTTCTTTTTCTCTGTCAAAACTTTTAGGAGCCCTTGAAGGTCTGTTAGGACTATCACCTCTGTCGGCGAACTTCTTGGGAGCTCTGTTATAGCTACGCTTTGCCGAGCCGTCTGCAGCCGGGCTATCAACTGAGCCTTCGCCGGCTGAGTAGCGTGTGTTTCTGGCAGGTCTGCCCTGCGATGTTCCTCTTGATGGTCTTGAACCTGCGGCACCACGGCCTGCTGAGGAACTTGTGCGGCCTGTACCTCTGGTACCAGGACGTCTGTCTGTGTTATTATTTCTCATTTATGTAATATAAGTAATCTCAAATAATTTATTACTTTGGGGGCAAAGTTATGTTAATATAATATAATTTCCTACTTTTACACTCTATTTTATGTAAGGATATGTCTGTAAATAAATTTTTTAGGTTGTCGCCATTGTTAAAAGAGAATTTGAATGTGGCATTGTTATCTATTAAGAGCAATAGGTTAAGGTCTATTCTTACCATTTTAATAATTGGCGTGGGAATAACCTCATTGGTGGGAATCCTTACAGCTACCGATGCTCTTAAGAATGAGATTATGTCTACTTTCAGCAGATTTGGAGCTAATTCATTTTCAATAAAATCCAAGTATTTTTCTGCGCAGACCGGTGTGCGGACAAGGGTAAGAAATAAAAAAACGATTTCCTATAATCAGGCATTGGCCTTTAAAGAAAACTATGATGTTCCAAGTTTGATTTCCATCTTTTGTTCTGCCGCAGGTAATGTGTCGGTTAAGTATGAGGGAGAGAGTACCAATCCTAATTTTGCTTTAATTGCAGGTGATGAAAATTATTTGCAGTTCAGTAGCATCACAATTGCAAACGGACGTGATTTAACCGAGAATGATATAAAAACGGCTGCATTTGTCTGTGTGGTGGGAGATAAGGTGGTAAAAGATTTATTGAAGCATAAGCAAAATCCTATTGGGGAGATTATTTCTGTACAGGGGGTAAGATATGAGATTGTGGGGGTAGCAAAGACGGTCGGATCTTCTTTTGGAAATACGACCGATTCTCAGGTATTAATTCCAATCTCAAATGCCCGTTCCTATTTTATGAGTGATAATACTTCGTTTACGGTGGGAGTGATTCCCAATACAATCCTTAGCGATATGTCGCCTGTTTATGATAAAGCGGAACAACTTATGAGATCGTTGCGCAGGCTCTCTCCCATAGATGAAACCGATTTTAGAATTAGCAAGAGTGAGGCTACAATGTCTAAATTATCGGAGACCCTCGGTGTTGTTACCATTGCGGCGGCGGCAATAGGGCTGATTACCTTGCTTGGGGCAGCGGTGGGGCTGATGAATATTATGCTGGTATCGGTGAAGGAACGAACTCGTGAAATTGGCACAAGAAAAGCTTTGGGCGCTTCTGCCAAGCGAATTAAACAGCAATTCTTATTTGAGTCCATTGTTATTAGTCAGCTTGGTTGTATGCTGGGAATCATCCTTGGTATTTCTGTTGGGAATGCAACCGCCATGTTAATGAAAGCTTCGTTTATTATCCCATGGGTTTGGATGTTTGCAGCAATAGCCGTCTGCTTTGTGGTTGGCATTGCATCGGGCTATATTCCTGCTATGAGAGCGTCTAAGTTGGATCCTATAGAGGCACTGCGGTATGAGTAATGTAAAAGGGCCGCTCCCTATTTTATTTTTTTGAGCATTTTGGCGTAGCTTTCCATGGAATCGTAGAGGGCTCCTGCCCAGAAATTACGTAGACCAAAGCCTTTGGCCTTTCCGCTGATGGTTTCCTGTTTTGTGATTTTCTGTGTTTCTCCATTAAAGAAAGCATAAATAAATGTACCGGTATTGGTGGTTTTATTTAATTCTTTGGCAATAATTACCAGCCCCGTTTCGCCATTTCCGCAATACGGCTTAATCATGTCGGAAATATTGATCTCTTTATTCGGAGCATTTATGAAATTTGCATTTGCAAGGTCTGCAACCCCTTTATTGGCTATCTCAACAGATGTTTGAGTGATATTTGCTTTTACCGTTTGTCCTATATCATATTTTTTAGCTTCGTTAATGAGCAGTTGGTTGATTCCGGAAAAGGCTGTTAAAAATTTATCCTTTGTTTCACGGCTCCCAATGACATTTACCTGAGAAAAATCGATTCCGTAGAATTGAATGGAAGGGAGAGGCTGTACTTGTTTTTTCTGCGCAAACCCAAAAGTAGAGATGCAGATGAGGCAACATGTTAAAAAATTCTTCATGATTGTGTAAAATTAATTGTGAATAATTAGAGTCTGATTTGTAAATAATTATTGTTTTTGTTCCCGCAAATCTACAAATTTTATGGCTTTGCGGCTGGTGCTTGGCATTTGTTTTTTAGCAATATAATCGGATGGTTCAAAAATAACCTCCGGAGCAACACGTACTTTGGATCGGAATGTATCTTTAATTTGTTTCTCAAAGTTTTCGTCGTGATTTTCACATCCTATCCGCAGTACAATCTGGTCTGTTCCCAAACTACCTGTATAAACCTCTACTATGTAGTTGGTTACATTGGGCATATTATCCAAAACATCATATAGGGCAGGGGGGTAGAGCGTTGTTCCCTTAAATTTGATCATTTGTCCTTTACGGCCTATCACAGAGCTCAGGCGCATGGATTGTCTGCCGCAGGCACATATTTTATTATCGGCAATGCACATATCTCCGGTTTTGAATCTTAAAAGTGGCATTCCCCTTACTCCCAGTGTGGTAATAACCACCTCTCCCAGTTCCCCTTCCTTTACAGGGCTGTTGTGTTCATCCAGCAATTCCACAATAATAAGGTCTACAGGAACATGTCCTCCTTTGTGGCAATGGCATTCCGTGAACGAACTTTGCATTTCCGTAGAGGCATAGGTTGAATAAAGCTCCAGTTCGGGCCATAGTTCGGTGAGTCTTTGCCCAAGGGTACTTAGATGATTGTTGTTATCTCGGAGCGATTCCCCTATGCAAATAGCCCTTTTAAGGGGAGAGTTGTGGTAATCTATGTTATTCTGTTGTGCGTAAGAGATTAGTTTGGTAAGGAATGAGGGGACTACAATGCATCCCGATGGTTTTATCCTGTTAATCGTATCCCACTGTAATTCGGGAATGCCGTTTCCTACACGAATAACTCCGCACCCCAACTCGCAGGCCCCCATAAAATAGGCCAGTCCTGCCATAAAACGGCGGTCGATGGTGGTCATTAGTTGAATGACATCTTCTTTGGTAAGACCGGCGGTGGAGAAAGAGAGGGCTTCATTATAAGCAAGGCGCTCCAGATCACCTTTGGTGAGGGCAAATGTTACGGGATCTCCCAAGGTACCTGAGGTGGTGACATAATCTATAATTTCATTGCGTGGTACGCAGATAAAATCGTTGTTGTGGCATTGCAGATCTTGTTTGGTGGTAACGGGAAAATGCTGTAAATCTTCCAGAGTGCGAACAGAACCGGAATTTATTTTGTGCGTTGCAAACATCTGTTTGTAAAACGGAGAGTTCTGTTGCAGATAATTCAGTTCTTCCAACAATCCGGCTGTCTGAAATTCTTTAATTTGATCTGCCGAAGAAAATTGTATATGCGGATTTTGTATCATTTTAGTAACCTGTTAACTAGTTTTTCAATATCGGTGCGTTCGGACAGATAAGGAATCCGGTGATCCAGAGCCTGTTTATAGTATCTCTTTGCCAGAGACTTATCACCTTGTGTCATATAATAATCTGCCAGAATTTTATAAGTGTAGTAATTTTCGGGGTTTATTGTTTCAAAGTTATGGATAAATTCTTTCGGTATCATCTGTTTTTGTCCAATTGCATGTTTGAGCTGGAGAATTTGTTGCCGGTAAGCAATGATTCTTTTGTAATCCTTTGCAAGATACAGCGAATCTGCGGCAATACTCAGCGTGGTATCCTGCAATTCGGTAGAAAAATCGGGGAGAATCGTGCTTTTTCCTTTTCCGGCAGTTTCGTTTGTTGCATCTTTGCGTAATCCAAAGATTTTATTCAGATCATAACAGATGTATTTTCCGGCTTGCCAAGGGGTGGTGGAGACCCACATTTTTAGTTGTTCCGGCTTAAATATGACAGAATGATGTGCAATGGATTGATTCAGGGTCATCTCGTTAGCCAGTCCCACATCTTCTCCGTTCAGCCCTTGCTGATTCCTTAACACTGCGGCAGCAGATCTCACGCAAATTGGGGCATTGGCTTTGGTAAGTTGTTCCAGTCGCTTCCATCTGTATTGACTATCGGAACCTGCAATATTTTCCTGATTGTACGGATCATCCGCAAATAGGGCAGATTGATAATGATTGGTACAAAGCAAAAGGGTACCGGATGGCTTATAAAGTGCTGTTTTATGAGGTGTTTTCTCTATGATAGCTGCATATTTATCTGTTGCAGAGGAGATAAGGATGGATTCGCTTACAAATGTTTGTCTGTCTGCTGCAATTTTATAAGCTTCTTCTACCGTAGAGGCATACTGAAGAATCTCTCTGGTTACTATAGAAATAGGGGTTGCGGCAGAGGTTGGGAGAGCCCCTTTGGCGGCATTAATGGTTACCGTAAGCCCGGTTTCGTTCATTCCCGATAATACCCCCGTCATGCCCGGCCAGCCAATGCTTGCAAAGCGATACCCCGTAGAGGGTGCACAGAATGTAATGAGTTTGTTTTTTGCAAAATCATCCCCTACGTAAAAATCAAAATTACGCCCCACAATAAGGGTAGAATCAAGACTATTGGTTCCCCAGGCTGCAAAGGAGCTACATCCTACAAGCATATATTGCTGCATGGTATGTCCTATATCGTGGGCGGCATGATAATTTAGTTGCCGTTCATATGGATTACCAATGGCATCATATTCATGGGTGCAGAACAAAGAAGAGGCATAAATTTCCGTGCGGTATTGCTCATCTATATATTTACCCAGATTACGGTTAAAGACCATAATCATGGTTCGCAGGAATTTAAGATAGCTGTCGGACGGAATGATCTCTCTTATTTGTGCAATAAATACATCTTCCTGATATCGCATCAGATTTTTGGTAAGGGCACCGGTTTCAGCCCCTCTGGCAACGGCATCTCCCTCTGTATAAAGTTCCCAGATGCCGCTACTGTTTTTGCGCAGCATACTTTTATTACATTGCGTATAATTCCCGTAATCAATTACTTTGTAGGCGGCGGTATCAATCTTTACGGTTGGCTCCCCCATATCTGCTTTCATATATAAAACGGAAATAAATCCTACCGGTAATAAAATAATCAACAGTAAGATAATTGCGGTATATTTAAAAAATTTCTTCATTCTATTTCATCCTAAATCAATGCTTTCTCCTTATTTATCCTTTTTAAACCGAGGCAACTTTTTTTGCCAGATATTCACCTCCAATGAGTTCCGAACAAGTAACTGCTGCGGATAATGTTACCCCCAATGCCCCGTGTACATTTAAGTTTTGTCCGGTAAGCAGCAGATTTTCCAGTTTTGTTCTGGCAGGAAAAAGAGTTGCCATCGGATTTCTGCAATCTTTGAGCAGGCCATAGGCAGATCCGCTGCGTGTTCCCAGATAGTTGAGGTAGGTGAGGGGAGAAGCAGCATAAACTTTCTCCACTGCCTCCCTTAATCCGGCATGGCGGGCATAGGTAAAATTAGTGATTTTTTGGATCAGTTCTGTTTTTAATTCCCCATAATCTTCTCCCCGCTTCCCCACGGATGTGCCCGCCCATTGCTCAAAATCGCAGAAAGACATGGGGGTCATCCTGGTAGCCACATCGGTAAAGAGGGCTTTCTTGTTTTTGCGCTGGAAACTAAGCATGGTCATTTTAGGTTGTGTGCAGTTGCGGCCCATAACCGTATCCCAACTATTGCATTCATTATAAAAATAGAAATTCCGGTTTTCGTAACGGCTCGTATTCTCTTTCATAACCAGATAGACGGAAAATACGCTATACGTATCAGGCAGTAACAATAATCTGGTGCGGAAGGCTTTTTTTATGGCCGGGGTATCGTTTATAAGGCTGAAAGTTGCTGCCGGATGAATATCGGAGATAAATTGGTTGGCAAAAAGCAGCTCTCCGTTTTCCAGCCGCAGGCTTTGAATTCTGTTTCCATGAGTGTGTAGGGCAACCACTTTGCTGTTGGTTAGAACCGTTCCCCCTTGTTCCTTTATTTTATCTGTTAATGCCCGGGCAATATGGCGGCTCCCCCCTGCAAAACGGTAAGCCCCTTCCAAATTGGAATGGACGGTCATTGCATGGTGATACAATGTAGAACTCTCCCGTACCCCTGCATAAAGCAGATTGGTGGCACAGAGGAGCTGTTCCAAAACGGGGTTGGTTACACATTCCCGTATAAAACCCCATGCAGATTCTCCAAGGTGCGGCATTGCTCCGGCAGAAAGAATCCCTTTTGAATGATTGTCAACACAAATGGAGGAGCCTATTTCATGAATTTTTTGCAGGTATTTTTTGATCCCCTCTTTCTCATCGGGAAATAAATTGGTCAGATACTCATAAAAATGATTGTAGCCGCTGCAATAATGATATTGTCCCGCTTTTCCAAGTTCAATCATATCAAAACAAGAGTCCATGGGTGATGCTTCCAGTGAATCCATAACTCCCAGATAAGTAAAATATTGCCGTAGAATTTGTCCTTCACCCATGCTGCCGGCATAGTGGAGTCCGGTATCAATAACTCTCCCGTCCCGCTCAAACGATTGCAGGCAACCTCCCGGTGTGTGCGCTTGTTCCGCAACACACACACGATACCCCTCTTTGCCAAGTATGACCCCGCACTCAAGCCCTCCCAGTCCGCTCCCTATAATGATAATATCGTATTGGTTATCAGGCATATGTAATAATATAAATTGTATTTGAGGTAACTGTATCGTTATTTAGGATTTCTATGTTCATACCCATTCGGTTGGTTATTTCCGTTATGTTTTTGGTACAGGTAAAATATAGATCTCCGTCTGTTTTATTAAACTTTACAATACCGGTAGACCATTTCTCGGTAAGTTCGGTCGTTTTATGTTTTTGTTGTTTTGAGCTGTCTCCATCTCTGATTATGATTTTGCCGTTGGGATTCAAACATGCAATACATTGCTCTATTACCTTGGTTTGCAGAGCCGGAGCAATATAATGCAGCACATCATTTAATACAAAAACATCTGCGTGGGGCAAATCCAGATTCCTAATATCTCCCTGTCTGAACTCCGTATTTTTATTGTTTGAGAAACAATGCCGGGCAACCTCAATTTTTTCCTGATCATAATCAATCCCCAGAATTTTCCGTTTATTGGAAAGGAGCGAAAGCATAAGGGAGAGCGGCCCGTATCCGCATCCTAAATCTACAATATAACCGCTGCGCGGAATGATGGTATCAAACAATTGGTAATTTTTCTCCATCTTTACTTTTATTCTCATATACCATTCAAGAACAGGCCCTTTGTAGATGTAATTTTTAATAAGGGCGTTGTAGAAATAGTTATTTTTATCGGGACGATTGTATTGCTGATACAACAGATGATACTCTTGTTTAAACCATTTTCCTATTATCTTGCTCCGCTCTCCGTATTTGTTTCCAAACCGGGAATCGTTTAATGCAATGCGGGGGAGTATTTTGGAGATGACAATCCCTTTCTTTATATAAATGGGTTGTCTTTTTGAGGAGACAAGTCCGTTGCCGTAGATTAAAATGGGAAGTATATCCATCTGTAACAGTTCGGCCAGATAGAATGCCCCTTTATGGAAACGCCCTATGGTTCCGTCCTTGGAACGGGTACCTTCCGGGAACACAATAACGCTGTAGCCTTGGGATATTTTATCTTTAAGGGAATGCGCAAGCTGTTCATATCCGCCGGAGGTGTTGTGAAAGTCCAGAAAGCGAACTATCTTTCCAAAAAAAGGAGAGTTCCAGACCCAACTATTGGTAACCATAATTAGTTTATGATGCAACCCCAGCAATAGCAGAATATCAATGAATGATTGATGATTGGCAATTATGACGGCCGGTTTCTGAAATGTTTCTCCCGGTTCGTTAATGTTAATCATCTTGTTGGTAATCATTGCTTTAATAAAATTACGAGTAGCCCAACTGGTAAAATTGTGGACCATATTTTTGCGCCGTTGTTTACCAATGGGAACCAAATATACCAGAAGAATGTAAAGTTGGATCAACAAACATCCTGTCAAAAACAGCCCAAAGGCATAGGTTGTATTTAACAATCCGGCCAATGTGTATGGAAATCCTCCGGCTCTTGTTTGTCTGGTAATAAAGAATCTAAAAATAATGGGCTGTATGGTGTAAGAGACAAGTACCACCGCTATAATTCCAAATAATGATATGAAAGCCAGTGATTTAAGAGCAGGATGCTCCGCAAATACAAAGGCCCCCATTCCCACAATAACGGCAAAGGCTGAGAAGAAGATGGCACTTTTGTGTGCTGCAAGAACTTCTTTACCGCTTTGGTATTCACTTAGCAATCCGTCCATGATAAAAATACTAAAATCGTCCCCTATGCCAAATATAAACGTAGATAGGATAACGTTCACAATGTTGAACTCAACGGAAAACAGAGCCATAAGGCCGAGAATTAGAATCCAGCTGATAAACATGGGGAGGAACGAGATGAGAGTAAGCTCTATCCGGCCGTAGGAGATGAGCAATGCAAAGAATATGAGCAGGGATGATATATAAAGAACCAGATAAAAATTATGATTAACGCTTTCTGCCATTATATTGGCATAAAAGGCCCTGTCTGCTACCACAATATCGGGATTGGAATTAAAAATGGAGTAAATTTCTCCTTTTAAAGTATCTCTCAGCGAGATATTGGACAGGAACATAAGGGTGGAATCCGATGTATTAATCCAGTCCGGAAAGAGCTGTGCCGTAAGGGTATCTTTGTAGTTCAGCGTTGTATAGTTGCTGCAGAGCAGGTGTTCAAACTCGTTAAAGGCATCGGAAGTGAAACCGTGCAAAATCTTAGATTGCCCAATGATCTTGAATACCTCTTTTTGTTTACTTGGTGTCCAGTAATTTTTCCAGCGTTCGAGCCTTTCCGTTTGTACCGATTGCGGTACTATAAATTGATTGATGGAGGAGTATTTGATGATTTTCCCATTGTCTTTTAAACTATCCAGCTTGTTGCAGAGCATGTTATAAGAGGTGGCCGCCTCTTCTGTTTTGCCGGCTGTTGCTATAAATAGAACGTTTGATTCTCCCTCTTTCTGATTGGCAAACGCCTCTAACTTCTCTCGGTCGCTTGTAAGATGTGCCGGTTCATAGTTAATATGCATCATATTGCTGTCAAACCGTACATCCTGAAAGAAAAAGGAACAGAAAATGGTTAGAATAACAATCCCTGCAACCAACCATTTATCTTTTTCCCAGGCACGGCTCGTGATTTTTTCTACCCATTTCAGTATTTTGTTTGGTTGATAATCCTCTTCCGTTTTAATAAAATGAGGTAGAAAAATAAGACTGAACAGGGTGGTTCCAATTAAAGTGATGGCAGAAAACAGCCCAAAATCCTGTAATAGTTTTGAATCGGTAAAAAGGAGGCCGGCAAAGGCTCCTATGGTGGTAAAACTCCCTATGGTAAGGGGATAGGCCAGTTCTGTAATGATTTGCCTTACGCTGCTGCAATGGTTTGCATGTGATAGAATATGAATGGAATAACTTAACGCAATACCAAAGACAACGGCTCCAGAACCTGCCGCTATGGAGGACATTTCCCCTTGAATAAGCCGTATGCAGGCCAGGGCAAACAACCCTCCGAATAATACCGGAATTGTAATTAACAAGATACTCCATTTATTACGGAAGGTAATTGTAATAAACAGGATTACAATTATAATGGCAATATGAAGGGTGATCATGGTATCCTGCTTAATTTGCCGTGCGTTGTAAAGTGCTACTGCGGGGGCACCAAAATAATCAACCTGATCATCCATTTCTGCAATGGTGCTCTCTATGGCATCAATCAGCGGTGCCATATCTTGCCCCGGATGCGGCTGTAAAAACATAAACAGGGTGGAGCTATCCTTGGAAAAAAGATAGGAGTCTATAATTTTATAATTGATTCCATTCCCCATATCTTGTAATCCGGCAAACAAAGGGGCAGAGATGCCCAGGGGATCGGTATAGATATATTCATCCATAAAACCGCCGGCTGCAGATAATAAATTGTTGTAATTTCGCTCCATAGCCGATTCAATGCCCTTTGGAGTGGTTAAACTATCCAGCCGGATATAATCTTCCCCGGTTAAAAACAGCGGCAGGTTATTATAAATGTACTGCGACATTTTTTCCATCACCCCGTCATCTATCCGGGTTGTAAAATCTGCATATTGATCCGTATTGATTTTCTCCGATAGCTTTTTTGTAAACGTTTCGGCTCTCTCTATGGCCGTATTGCAATCTCCCGGTACCATAATCACAATCTTGTCTTTTAATTTAAGATTGTTAAAGATCATTGCCGTATGTTTCTCGCTATTTGGAAAAAAAGAGGTTATATCCTCGGTGAATCTAAGTTGCAGGGCAAGGAAACCCATTATGACAATAAGCACCGTCATTACCGAATACATGAGAAGTTTCCGGCTAATAAAAAAATCATATATGGATAGAAAAAATTTATTCATAGACCGGCTTGCGTTTACAAATTAACATAATAATATAGCTGATAACAAGGGCACTAATGCCGCAGATAATTGCAAAAGCAATACTTCCGGTTATGTACTGGAACAGATCTGCCGATACTTTTTCCAATGAAATATCCCCAAGGTTAAGAGCCGCACCGCGGCCGATTAATTTGCCTCCCGTATAAAAACTGCCGTACAGAATAAACGGAATCATAGGGGGGATGCTTATATTGGAGCTGATAATGGTGAGAACTTTGTTTAATTTTAACAAATGAGCCGTAATTCCGGCCGCTATCATCTGATAACCCCATAGGGGTATAATGCCAAAAAAGATTCCCAATCCTATTGCCAATGCAATTTTTAGGTTGGATTCGGGGGAGTGGGTAATATTTTTAGAAATGGCTTTGCGAATATTCTCTTTGGTAAGGGCACGAAGAAATTTCCACGGATAATAATAAAACAGTGCAATAAGGACCAAAATACTGTTTAACAAGCTAATTCGGGTAAAATCTCGGAACGGCTTAAAGTGAGATATTCTCTCCTCTTTCTTTGCATAAAAAACGTTTATAGGAATATTCCGTACCGGAATGCCGCGCCAGACAGCCCGTACTAATATTTCAATTTCAAATTCGTAGCGGGGGGTAAACAGGCGCATACCTTGTAGCCGGGTAATGGGATAAAGACGGTATCCGCTCTGGGTATCTTCCATTTTTTGTCCGGTTTCAACTAAAAACCAAAAATTTGAAAACTTATTCCCGAAAGTATTTTTACCGGGCATGTTCTCGGCAGCAAGGTTTCTTGCCCCAACCAGAAAATGGTGAGGAGTATCCTGAATTGCCTGTATGAATTTTTCGATATCGCTTGCATCATGTTGTCCGTCTGCATCGATGGTAAGCATATACCGGTAACCGTTTTTTAACGCATAATCCAGTGCTTTGCGCAGGGCATAACCTTTTCCCCTGTTTTTTTCGTAAGAAAGCACAGGAACACCAAGTGTTGTAAGAATTTCGGCAGTCTGATCGGTGGAGCCGTCGTTTACCACCACAACACTCCTGCAATACTCCATAACCTGCGTTACTACTGCGGCTATGGTTGTACAGTTGTTATAAGTTGGAATAACGGCCAGTATTCCTAATTCTGCAGCCTGCGTTTTTGTATCCATTATTGCGTTATACTTCCCCTTAATTTTAACATAATTGTCTCTTTTGAGCGTACTGTGCAGGAGAGATTCTCTTCCCTTAATTCCGCCTCTATTACCAGTACCTTGTTAACAGACGGATGAATGGGTGCCAAAAATTTACACTCTTTAATAGATTGAACCCGTATGGCGCATCCCATGCTTTTTGACAGGCACTCTTTGATAATCTGCAAGGTACAGACACCCGGCAAAATTGGCATTGTCGGAAAATGCCCCTTGTAGATGGGATGTTTTGCATTCAACTCTACTTGATAGGTATATTTGTTCTCCCCGTTTGTGCTTTCAATTAATTGATATAGTTCTTTCCCCAGCATTGTAAATAATTTTCTTGTTAATTATCTAATTCAAATTTTGAGGCATCGATAGCCTTATTAAATAGTTTATGGGTAAATTCATATTGAGAATAATTCTCTCCTTTTTCCTGCATAATCATCTTTTCCAGAGACATATCTGTGCCGTTAAACAGAAGAATAATCTTTGCCAGATATTTTTTTGTACGGCTATCCTGCGGTATAAGTTCAATGGTGTATTTACCGTTCTCTGCAGTATAATTTGTATTCCATCCCCGTCCCAGTTGTGAAATATCTCCCGTCATACAGGCTTTTATCATATTGGTAATCTGTTCGAGCATAGGATTTGAACTCCCTTGTGCGGTGGTGGTTTTTCCGGCAGTAATCATTGAAAAAACGCCGTTTTTAACAAGTATAAGGTTTCCTTTTGGTTCTGTGTAGCGCAGTGCCATCTCTCCGGTATTGTTATAATAGAATTTTCCCCGCATGGTTACATCCCTGGTTAGCTTTTGTAAATGTCTGGTATGTATAAAATCGCACTCGATGGTTTTATTTTTAGTGCTGTATTCCGCAAGTTTTGCGTCAAAGGCCTCTTTTACATTGTTTTGCTGAGATTCTCCAGTAGCATAAATGCATAGCAGCAATGATAGGATTGTTAAAATAAAATGTCTCATTTTTTGTTAAATAACTCGTTAATACCAATAATCTTATACCCTTTTCGAGTGACATCTTTAAGGATCATCTCCAGTAGCTGGTCTGCTGCGGGTCTGTTATCGTGCAGCAAGATAACTCCTCCGTTGTGCAACCGTTTTAATACCCGTTTCCGTACCCATTCCCTCTCTTTATTGAGTGTATCCAGTGAACGGATGCTCCAGCCTATGGTTGTGTACCCCATTATGGAGACTGCTTTGGCAATGGTGGGGTTGGTAACGCCAAAAGGGGGGCGGAAATAGATGATTTCTTTCCCCGATAACTTATGCAAGATTCTCTCCCCTCTTTGCAGATCGATCACCATAGCCCGGCTTGATAGCAGGGGAAACATCCCATGATGGCTATAACTGTGGTTTCCAATCTCATGCCCTTCTGCTACAATCCGTTTGACAAGTTCCGGATATTTTTCCGCTTTTGCGCCAATGATAAAAAAAGTTGCGGGAACGCCGTATTTTTTAAGGACATCCAGCACAAGCGGAGTTGCAACAGGATCTGCCCCGTCGTCAAAGGTGAGGGCAAGAACTTTTCCGGCATGTTTGTTCCTGCACAGGCATTGAATATACACACCCAATTGGATACTATAAGAGGCGTATATCATGGCCGCTAAAAGCAACGACAGTAATATGAAGAGTATTATATACATTTCAATTGAATGACTGAGTGTGTTTTAGAACCGTTTTGGTTAATCATGGTAATGTTATTTTTGTGCAGGAAAGAAGGATTTGCCGGAGTATTTCCCAGCAAAACCTCTTTTAGCATAAAGGCCGTATTTCCATAAGTGGTAACAATGGCTGCGTTGCACCGGCTTGGTGTAGTAAGGCCCTCTTGTGCCGTTTTATTAGAGTCAAAACTAAGATTGAGAAGTTCTGCCAGCGAGGAATCATACCGGTCTGCCGTTACCACAAAAAAAGTTGCCCCGTGTTCGTGTTCGGGTATTTGCATACGTGCCAGAATGGTTCTTACGGTGGGCGTTATCTCGTCAAATACCCCTATCAAAACGGCTTGGGAGGATTTGTTATCTAAGCGGATCATTGCATCCAGCAGGGCACTTTCCAGTGAAATTTCTCTGTGGGAGTAGGTCATATTATAACAATGCAGCCCTTTGAGCAATGCAATCTGTGCCCCCACCGTATTAAATGTAGACTGAATAAAAGGGGTGGGATTGAGCATTTGCTCATTATTGTCAATGATGTTAGAGAGGAACTTTTCACTATCGGTAATGCAGCCGAGTCTACTGGCGGTTACAATGGCATCAATCGGGCACCTCTCTCCAAAATCGGCCAGTACCTCCATTCCTGTGGCAACGGCTGTTTTTATAAGCGGACTCATTCTGCGGCGGATATTCATATCGGGAATCAACTCTTTAAGATCCCTGATTACCTCCGTATGGCTTTTTATGCAGTTAAGGTAGTAGCTCATAATTTTGAAAATAATAAGGATGTGCAATTTCCCCCAAATCCAAAGGAGTTGGAAAGGACGTTTTCTATTGCGATACCCCGGGCGGCGGCCGTAAGGGGAAATAAATTGAGCTCTTCCATAGGGCTTTCAAATCCAAGATTGCAAAAGACCGTTTTGCCGGTAAGGGCCATGATGGAAAATACCGCCTCAATACCCCCTGCGGCTGCAAGGGTGTGTCCGGTATATCCTTTGGTGGAGCTAAACGGCGGAATTTTCTCTCCAAACAACCGTATAAGTGCTTGTCCTTCCGATAAATCGTTGTTTTGCGTTCCGGTTCCGTGAGCGTTTATGTATCCTATTTGCCCGGGCTGCACTCCTCCCATTTTTAAGGCCTGTTTCATAGCCATATAAGCTCCGTTTCCGTTGGTAGATGAGGCTGTCTGATGAAAAGCGTCATTGGCATTGGCGTAGCCGGTAAGGTTGCAGTAGCGTTTGCCTGCGTGCTCCTTTCTTGTAAGGACAATGTAGCCGGCTCCCTCTCCAAGATTCATTCCGCCTCTGTTTTTATCAAACGGTTTACAAGGCTCTTTCCCCAGAATCATTAAGGAGTTGAATCCGTTGAGGGTAAAACGGCATAGAGCATCGGTTCCCCCCGCCACGGCATAATCCAGTAAACCCCTCTCCACCATTTCTGCCCCCAATAAAATAGCATTGGCGGCAGAGGAGCAGGCGGTACTGATGGTGGTACGGAATCCGGTAATGTTGCAATAATCTGCAATCTGATTGGTACTCTGGGCGCAATCATGTCCGATAATATCTCTGAGCCGCCCTTTATTGGGATTCTTTTTAAATTCCCGATAGAATTGCTCCGACAAATCCATACCACCGGCCGTTGTGGCGGAAATCAAGCCGATTCTGGCCCCCTGCGGAATACAAGCCTCTTTTACAGAGGCCGATGCAGCAGCCATTCCAAGCAGGGCCGTGCGGGAAAAAGTATCGCTCCGCTTTAAGCCCAGTTGCTCTTTAAGCTCGGTGTTACTTAGTTTTACCTCTCCTACGTATGTCTTTATTCTGCTCTCAAACAGGGATAATAATCCCAATCCGCTCCGGCTCTCCGTCAGATTTCTTATAGCCTCTGAAGAACTCTCTCCGATTGCTGAAATGATTCCCGTTCCACATACCGTAGTACTCATTTATTTCCTGTTTTTGGAGATATATTCTGCAAGGGTTGTAACGGAATAAAAGATGGGTTTTGCTTCGGCCGGATTTTCCAGCCTTATATTGTACTCCCTCTCCAGAAGGAGGATAATTTCAAGAGCATCAATGGAATCAAGCCCCAGCCCTTCTGTAAATAAAGGGGCATCGGACTCAATATCCTCTACTGTAATCTCTTCCAGATTAAGGCAATCGATCAGTTGTTGTTTGAGTTGTTTTCTAAGTTCTTCCATTCTGATTTTTCAAGTAAAAATAGTTCTGCATTATAGTTTTGTCCTAGTAATTCGCACCATCCGCATATTACCGCATCCGCATAATTGTTTTCCAAAAGATAATAGGCATAAGTCCGGGCGAATTTAAGGTTTTTATCGGGAAAAACAAAGAATGTATTTTCCCCTTTTATCTTGTGCCTGATGGCTATTTCTCCGGCAACTATATTGGGGAGCGTATAAACAAATACTGCCGGAGATGCCCCCTGAGGATTGTGCTGATTCACAATAGCCTGGTGTTTGAGATCGCTTTCCAGAGAGGCACTTTTATTGGCCAGAATTATGGCAATCCGTTGTGCAGGGTAGGGGAGTTCTCTCCCGGCCAGCAATTTCCCCGCCGCAACATACCCCAGTTTGCACAAATCATCCATTTTGGCAAATTTTAGATTTGAATCCTGTAATAACTTGTATTCCAGTCTTATATATTCTCCAAACGGCATTTCTCCATTTTGAGAGATCTCTACATGGCCGGTAATGGCAATCTTTCTATCTGCGATGGCTGCATTTTCCATATCTGTGCCTAACGCACTTTGGCTGCCCCGGTTACCGCTGTTTTTTTGGAAGAATGCCTCCTTGCAAAGTACCAGTGCCGCATTGCACCCCCCAAATCCCGATGCCGTTTTTATGCAGCTTTCCATCTCAATCTGGCGGTGTTGCGCCGAAATATTTAGCGGGTAAGGGACTCCGCAGGTTTGATACCCTTTTACCCCATATACGATACCGGAGTGCAGTTGATGGGCTGCCAAAATACTCTCAATGACCCCCGATGCTCCAAGCGTATGTCCGAAATATGGTTTTAACGAATTACAGGGAGTCTCTAGTAATCTGCTTAAATGCAACGCTTTGCTCTCCATCTGATCATTAAACAAAGTTGCCGTTCCGTGGGTATTTATAAACCCTACGGCATTGGGCAGGAGCGCAGCTCTCTTCATGGCCTCTTCTATGGCAAAATAAAGTCCGTCTCCGGTGCGTGAAGGGCCTGAAATGTGGTTGGCATCGTTTGAGATCCCCCCTCCGGCAACCAGAATTTTGTTTCCCGATAATTCCCGGTTATTGGTAAGATGCACCGCTGCGCATCCCTCTCCCAAAGTGAGGCCGTTGCGAGCGGCATCATAGGGGCGGCATATTTGTGCACTTACAGACTTAAATGCATTAAAACCGCTGATTATAAAATCATTGAGCGTATCAACACCCACTACATAAACATGATCGTACATTCCCGCTTCAATCAACCGGGCTCCGGTAATCATGGCAGAAACCCCTGATATGCAAGCATTGGAAATAATAATTGCCTCATTCTGCATGACAAAATAGCGGCCAATGGATTGTGCAAGGGAACTGAGATAACATTTTTCAAAACTGCTGTTCAGATACTCTATATCCCCTTTTGTGGTAGATAAAATGAGTATGGTACGACTCCCCTCTAAATCTGCATTTATCTTTTTAAGGGCCAGAACGGCAAGTTGTGCGGTACGGGTATAGTCTCCTAATTTATAGTGGGCAATCTCATGGCTCAGACGCTGTTTATCAATCAAACAAACAGGGGTTTTGTCGTGCCAGATAGTTAACCCGGTAGAATAGTTCTCAATACCTTTAACAACCTCCCGGGTAGAAAATCCGAGTGAATTAATAATACAATCGTCTACCCAATATGCATGGGCTATTCTTTGATCCATCTTTCTTTCCATTTTTTGAAAAACCGGGGAGGCAGCAACTCCAGTTCACCCTCTTGATTGGTAAAAACCTGCATGCTTCTGCCGGTAGCTACAATTTCTCCGTCTGTCAGGCGGGTAATCTTATATTCAAAACAAATTTTTGCCGCAGGCGAATCTATAAAACGGGTCTCTACTATCGCCTGATCATTGCACCGTAGCGGCTTCTTATATTGCAGATCCAGCTCCACCATCGGGGCCAGATAGCCGCTTTGAGCAATATCCATATAACCTATTCCCTCATATTGCCGTCCGAAGGCCTCCCGTCCATCCTCAAAATAACGGACATATTCGCCATGCCACACAATGCGCATAGAATCTACTTCACTAAAGCGTACCTGAAACCGGGTATGATTCACCAGTTTTGCAAATTTTTCTTTCCGTTTTACCATAAGTTAGGGTTCCTCCTGTAAATATATCTTCATTCTACACTCTGCTATCACAAAATCATCCATTTTTGTAACGGCATAAATTAATGTTATATTAAAAACCTCCTGCTCAATTCGTATCTCGGTTCTAAGCCTCTTTCCGGCAGGTGGAAGAGAATAAACCTGTAATTTATTGATAGACCCTATAAAGCCCAGAGGAACTTCTTTTGCGTTGCTCTTATAAATGTATCCCATGCGCAGGGCGGCGGATTGTGCAATGTGCTCAATAATTCCACACTCGCTCAATACTGTTTTTTTGTCCGGAGTTCCCTGTTCGCAAAAGATATTATCTTCCGTTATCAATAATCCACTAACTGATAACTCATTATCTACTCCAAAGAACTCATCCACCATAACAATGGGGGCTCTTTGGGGGATAAACTCCAAAATTTCATCGGGAGAAATTATGGCTTTCTCAGATATTCCCATAGCGGTCCTTTTTTATTCCGTTTTATTCTTAATGTGTTAACCAGGCTATTCCGGGGATCGTCGGGAAACACCCATGCTTTATTGGTTGCGAGTGCGGCAGCCCGTGTTTTTTCTAAATCAAACCCCTTTGCAAGGTAGTAACGAGGCTCCACAAGGGTATCGGCAGCCGAAATCACCCCTTGTTCCACCGCTAATTTATGGAGCGGGGTATAAGGATAAATCCGCATCCCTATGTAAGGAAACAAAACCGTATGTTGCAGATATCTGGAATTCTCTATTGTGTGGGTAAGCTCCGTCTCCCCCTCGCCGTATCCCCCCAGAATAAGGAAGTGGGCATAATATACGTTGTATTTGAGGGCCAGATTGGAGGTTGCCAGAATATCGCTGAATGTAAACTGTTTGCCGTAAGATTGCAGGGTTTGGTCGCAAAAAGACTCGGTCCCGAATTCTATGTGGGTCAGCCCCGAGGCCTTATAAAGTTTCATCTGCTCTTCCGACAGATTGGAGGGGGAAAAATAGGCTCCCCATGAAATAGTTACATTACTTTTAATAAGAGCCCGGGCCAGTTGCTCATTATAGTTGTTGCAAATATTAAAAACAGAATCGGTAAAAAACAGATAATCTGCTCCGTGCTCTTTTTTTATTCTTACAATGTTGTCCACAATTTGGGGAATATCCATGGTGCGGACACATCGTCCGTCAATAACAGGGTAGGAGCAGTAGATACAGTGATTGGGACATCCCCGTTTTGTCTGAATATTCAGCATGCCGCTTTGTTTCCAGTAATAACTGACCAGAGAGGGCTCAAAGACGGCTTCTATGTTTTTAATATATTGTCGGTGAGAAAGATAATCTGTTTTATCTGCTGTGAGTACTGCCGGTAAATTGCTTCCGTTTCCCCCCGCCTCAAGGTTCATGATTAATTGTACAAGGGGCCCTTCTCCCTCCCCTTGAATGCCGTAATCTGCCCCCAGTTCTTTCATAAATTCTATGGGAAAGATGGAGAATCCGGAGCCGCCTATGATTACCGGAGCATTACTTGCCAGCCGTACGGTTTGCACAATCTCTTTATAACCGGGGAGAAATCCCCTTTTGTCCAAAGAATTGGCTCCATCTACATTGCGAAACGATATCCCTATGTAATGGGGCTTAAAAGTGCGAATTCTATTTACCAAATCTGTATTATCGGAGAGATTGCAATCCGCAATTTCAACAATGCTCTCCGGTACGTTCTTTAACAGATACGATTTTAAGTAAGCCGTTCCCAACGGATAAATAGGGTAGGGCTCCTTATGGCGGTTTGCCGATATGAATAGAATGCGTATCTGTCTCATCTCCAAAATTTATAAAAATTAAACCATTGCTGCGGATCCTTGCAGAGAATTCTCTCCAGAGAGTGAATATAACTCTCCATAATATACCCTCTGTTCCAGATTCTTTCCGTTGTGGAAGGGTTCAGGATGGTAAATAAAAATTTATATTTTCGTCCTTTTCCCCGCATGGAATAGTAAAAAACCACCGGCACTTTAAATTTTTCCGCAAGGATAAAGGGTCCTTTTGGGAAATAGGCCGTACCGGAAGCAAAACATGCGGAAACAGCAGTCTCCTGCGTTATAAATCGATCTCCCTGAAAACACAGGTATTCTCCGTTATCAAGGGCTTTTTTCATTAAAATCAGCGATTCTATCCCCGAATCATTGGTTGGGATAATCTTATATCCCTTCTCTATGCATTGCCCGTCTACTATTTCTTTAATTTTCCGGTACTCGTTATCATACATTACCAGATTCATCCGTTTGGCATAATCTCCAAAAAAAGTACCTCCAATCTCCCAGCAACCTACGTGTGCCCCTATAAGAATAACCCCGGAGCCGGAGTTCAGAATCTGTAGAAAATCGGAATAATGATCAAACTCAAACTCAAACTCTTTGCTCTGTCCGCTCCCTATGGCAATTTTATCAATGAGAGTCTGTCCGAATGTATAAAAATGAAGATACAGTTTAAGAATAGATTCCAGAATTCCGTATTTTAATATGTTGCGGTTGTACCACCAGATAGCGGAAGTAGCTTTTGGAGCGCATGGAATAAAATAAACAGTTACCAAAGACAAAAATAAATACGCCCCGCGTATGCCGGATATTTTTAGAAGGAATACAAAAAAATGATATCCGAATGATCCTCCGCGCGATTTACCGTCCCATGTTTTGTTATTGTTTTTCACAAATCTTACGTATAATTAAATTGTAGAAATCCCGGAACGTTTTAATTCCAACAAAATCGGCACCTGTAAGGGTAACTCCAAAATTATGATCTACAATTACTACAACATCAACCAGATCCAGACTATCCATTTCCAGAGTCTCCAAAAGGAGAGCATCCGGTTTAATTTGCTCGATATCTGTCTCAAATTCTTCTGCCAGTAATTCGTTTATTTTTGTAATGATCTCTTCTTGTATCTCTTGTGTCATGGTTTCTTAATTATTAATGTAGAGTTTGTCCCTCCAAAGCCAAAGGAGTTGGAGAGAAAAAGGTTAAAGTTTAAATCAACTCTTTCATGCGGGATATTCAACCGGGATGTTGCCTGATCTCCACTTGTAAAATTAATATTCGGTGCTATAAAATTATGTTGCATCATAATGGTAGAATAGATGACTTCGCTTGCTCCGGCCATCCACATTTCATGTCCTGTCTGAGATTTGGTAGAGGTTACGTAAGGTTTGTACTCTCCCAGCACATCGGCAATGGCCATCGCCTCATTATAATCTCCCAAAGGAGTGGAAGTGGCATGAGCATTTACATATTGAATACGATCGGGACTCACTCCCGCATCTTTTAGTGCCATCTTAATGGAGCGGCTGGGGCCATCTACATTGGGTACCGATATATGCTCTCCGTTAGAAGAGAATCCGTAACCAATCACTTCTGCCACAATCGGGGCTCCCCGTTTTACGGCGGAATCATAATTTTCGAGGATTAAGGTAGCGGCACCGCCGCTCGGAACCAGCCCGTCTCTCTCTTTATCAAACGGACGGGATGCGGCGGCAGGGTTATCCACTCTGGAAGAAAAGGCTCCCAGAGCATCAAAACTTCCAACGGCGTATACGTTAACCTCCTGAGCTCCTCCGCATACAATGCACTCCTGCAGGCCATGCTTTATCATAAGATATCCCATCCCTATAGCGTGAGAACCGCTGGCGCATGCCCCTGCAATTGTAAAATTGATCCCTCGTAAATTAAAGATCACCGATAAATTCATGGTAACCGTAGAATTCATAGACTGAAAAATATTGCCGGATCCCACCATGGCTGTATTTCTCTTGGCCCTGATAATATCAACCCCTTCTATAACAGGGGCAGCGCAACTGTCGTTTCCATAAAGAATACCAACTTCATTCTCCTGTATAAATTTCTCATGCATACCGGCATTTTTAAAAGCCTCCAGCGTAGCCATGTAGGCGTATGCTCCCTGCTCGGATAAACACAACCTTTTACGGCGATCCAGCAGTCCTTTTAAGTTTGGCTGCGGCAAAATTCCGGTAAGAGGCGACTGATATCCCATCTCACAACGTGCCGGATCTATTCCAATCCCGGATTTGCCGTTATAAAGGGACTCTTTTACCTCATCCAAGCTGGTTCCTATGCAGGAATAAATCCCCATACCTGTTATTACAACTCTATTGTTCATAGTTTTAAGTATGCAATCCTCCGTTAATTGAAATGACCTCTCCCGTAATATAAGCGGCATTCTCAGACGCCAGGAAACCTACAAGGTGTGCCACCTCCTCTGCCTGTCCGAATCGCCCGGCGGGAATTAATTTTTTTAACTCGGCCTCATTCAAATCCGCTGTCATATCTGTTCTAATAAACCCGGGAGCTATTGCATTTACGGTCACTCCCTTCTTTGCAACTTCCTGGGCCAGAGCTTTGGTTGCTGCAATCACCCCACCTTTGGCAGCCGAATAATTTGTCTGTCCGGGAAGCCCTTTAATTCCCGATAGTGATACTATGTTAATAATCCGTCCGTATTTTGCCACCAACATCCCTTTTAAGAGCGGCTGGGTAACATAATAGAAACTATCTAATCCGGTGCTGATGACACGATGCCATTCTTGCGGCTGCATCCACAACAGCAAATTATCATTGCGGATACCTGCGTTGTTTACCAAAACCTCAATATGTTCTCCCGGATGTTTTTCCAGCCACAAGCCGACTGTGTCCGTTACTGCATTTTCATTGGCAACATCAAACCGGATTACCTCGCCTTCTCCCCCCATACTATGTATCAATTCCACTGTTTTTTGTGCCTCTGCATCATTGGATAAGTAATTTACAAGAGTGTAGTATCCCATTCCGGATAAAGTGAGGGAAATTTGCCGCCCTATCCCGCGGCTCCCCCCTGTAACTAACGCGTATTTCATCTCTATAGCGTCTATTTATCTGTAATTATCGGTATTTTGTAAAAAAACGATAATTTGTTCAAGCTCTTTATATTTTGGTTCATCTTTAATGAACGTTGGAATCATGTTTCTTATATCGGTATAAAGTTTTTTGCTCATTTCCGATAGCTTATCCTGTATACCCAGACTATCAATTGCCTGAACCAAAGCCATTATCTCAATAGCCATTACTTGGTATCCGTTCTCAATCACTTTCTGCGTTAATAAGGCGGAATTTGTCCCCATGCTTACAACATCTTGATTATCATTATTATTTGGAATACTATGAATATACATTGGATTGGATAAGGTCTGGCACTCCGCCGTTGTGGAGGTAGCCGTAAATTGTACGGCCTGCATACCGTAATTAAGCCCCAGTACTCCAAGATTTACAAAAGGAGGGAGTATCTCGTTAATTTTATCATGACAAAGATAATTCAGCTGTCTCTCTACAAGCATGGTCATTTTGGTAACGGCAATTTTTAATTTATCCATCTCAAAAGAGACATAATCACCGTGGAAATTACCTCCGTGATAGATATTGTTGCTCTGAGGATCTACTACCGGATTATCATCTACCGAATGAAACTCATTCAACAAAACCTCTTCCGTATACATGATGGTGTCCCATACGGGGCCCAGAATCTGCGGAACGCAGCGCAGAGAGTAGTACGGCTGTACTTTATGCTTAAAAGTATCCTCTCCGTTCTCTTTTCCATTGTACAACACCTGCTCTCTTTTGAGCAAACATTTGCTGGATGAAACAATCTTCCGCATCATGGCGGCCACTTCCCGCTGTCCCTTATGCAGCTTTAACCCGTTTAAGATCTCCGACATAAAATCGTCATACGAAGATGCAATTTCATTTACCAGCACAGAGGCCAGTATACTCCATTTTATGAGTTTTTTTGCCCGGATAACGTTTATAAGCCCTATGCCCGTCATAACCGAAGTTCCGTTTGTAATGGCAAGTCCCTCCCTGATATGCATGGTAAGGGGAACAATTCCGCACTCCTGCATCGCCTCTTTAGCCGGTATTCTTTTCCCTTTATAAAAGACTTCACCTTCTCCAATCATAGTCAGAGCCATATGGGCCAGCTGTACAAGATCTCCACTTGCTCCAACACTTCCGTGCTGTGGAATAAGCGGACAGATATCATGATTGATGAATGCAACTAAAATATGAATTACATCCGGATGCACACCCGATTTACCGGCCAGAAACGTGTACAATCTTGCCAGCATAGTTGCTCGTACTGCTTCGTGTGAGAGAGGCTCTCCGGCCCCGCAGCTATGCGAACGGATAATATTATATTGCAACTGATTCAGATCATGAGCATTAATCCGATATTGAGCCATAGGGCCAAAGCCGGTATTAATTCCGTATACAATTTTACCTATCTGAAATTCGGATAAGAACAGATAGCACTTATGAACCCCTTCAAGTTCAACGGGGCTGAGAACAATCTTTTTTTGATGAAAAATATAATCTGAAATAGTATTAATAGTAAGTTGTTGCATGGTTGAGATTTTAACTTGCAAATTTAATAAAATTAATTTATTAAAAAATAAATGTGTTTGGTTGATTTGCTAACTTTTTGATCCTCCGTTTGTTTAAAAAATAAAAAAACATTCAACAAAATGAAGATTCACAAAGAACAAGATGTAGATGCCAAGCTTTTCTGGTATGTGGTAAGTGCGTTGTTAATTATAACTTATATAACGGCAGGTCTGGTTATTATGTTCAGCTCGTTGCTGGATGATGAATTCTCAAAAAGTGCCCGCTACATTGTAGGCAGTATCTTTCTCCTTTTTGCTCTTTACAGAGGATACACTGTTTGGTGCTATTCTAAAAAGATAAACGATAAATAGCTCTCTTTATTGCAGCCTGAACACATACGTAATAGTTCCCTCCTGTATTACGGCGGCAGAAGAACTTATATTAAACTGGGCTTTAAGGGCAGCCTGACGGGCAGCTTCCCAAAGGGTTTTGTCTTGTACGGTAGTTCCTTGTATGCCGGGGATGGCGTTCGTAACCTTTCCGTATTGATCTACCATAATTTTTACCACTACCTTACCTGCCTTATTTACCGTATAAGACGGAAACGGTAAAGCACCCATAACATTGCGCCCTTGCAGACGGGCAGAGGGCTCGCCGGTAATATTGCCTATGCGGGTATTGCCATCGGGATGCCCTGCCCGTAGTGCCTTTGAAACCCGGTCTGCCGTTTGAGGAGCCAGAGAATCGGTTTTATGATTGGCGGAACTGAACAAGGCCCGCTCATCAATCTGTTTCTTACGGGGCGGTTCATATTTGGCAACATCACCATCGGGACCCATGGTAGCCTCTTTCCCTTTATTGGATTTTGTGCCAATAGCCTGTCCCTCCGATTTTTGAACAAGACGAATCTCATTTTTTGGATCGGCATTTTTGGCACGCGGTTCGTTTCCCGCTTTCACCTCTATGGGTTTTATCTCCACATCGTCAAACTCAATAAGAATCCCTTGCTCGGCAGGAGGGGGATAAATAACCTTAAACCCTGCATTAAAAAACACAAGGAAAAGAGATGCGTGCACAATAATAGTAAGTAGAATACCTATTTTGCGGCCGCCCTTCTCATTCTCTAAATTGTTTTGTTCCGTGCGGTTCATAGATTATTCCGGACTGGTAGCCAGAATTACTTTGTATTTGTTCCGTTTACCTATATTCATGATATTCACTACCTGCTCAATAGGAACGCTCCTATCTGCACAGATAGAAAAAGTAGGATCCTCATTATCCTGCAGCAATCGCTGAATCTGTCCCTCAATATCATCCTGTCTTACCGGGGCGCGGTTACCGTTGATATGGTACGAAAACGTATTATGATTGGGATCGTGTTTAATAGAGACACTCACCTGCTGTTTGGCCGATATCTGATTGGTACTTTTGGGCAGCAGGAGTTTAAGGGCGTTCGGATTTACCAAAGTTGAGGTTACAAGAAAGAAAATGAGCAACAAGAACACAATATCCGTCATAGATGCCATGCTAAAGTTTGGTTCTGCCTTTCCCCTTTGTTTAATAGCCATATTACAAAAATTAGATAAAGTTATTTATTTGCAGGTTCATGTAGTAAATCCATAAATTCTATGGTTGTATTTTCCATCTTAAACACAAGATCAGAGATTTGTGCGGTAAGGTAATTGTATCCGAAATATGCCATAATACCAACCACAAGACCGGCTACGGTGGTAACCATGGCGGTATAAATACCTCCCGATAATAGCGTTATATCTATATTATTGCCGGCCTGAGACATATTAAAGAAAGCCTGCACCATGCCGATTACGGTTCCAAGGAATCCAATCATTGGGGCACCTCCTGCAATAGTTGCCAGCATAGGAAGACCTTTCTCAAGACGTGCCACCTCCACGTTACCCATATTTTCTACTGCAGTTTGTATATCCTGCAACGGACGTCCCATTCTATCAATCCCTTTTTCTACAAGGCGTGCAACCGGAGTGTCATTATCATTACAAAGAGCCACGGCCGCTTTAATTTTTCCCTGATGAATAAAATCATGAATATCTTTCATGAAATTTTCATCAATTTTGGAGGCCTTTCGAATAGACCACCACTTCATACCAAATAAATAAATTGTAATAATAGAGAGAATAAAGAGAGGAATCATAAGCCATCCCCCCTTAAAAGCCATGTCTATTAACGAAAACGATAATTCTTCTTTTGTGACAACAGCCTCTGCTGTGCCTACAGGATCTGCTTGGAGTAAGATGTTCAGTAACATATAAATTAGATGTGTTTAATAAAATCGATTGGTTGTATTTTTATTACGAACTGCAAAAGTAAATAAATAATCTTAGAAACCCTTATGTGGCGCAGTAATTTATTTGGCATATAACTTTTATTGGAAAACTTTTTGCAGCACCTGCATCCAATAACAATGGAATTTTCTCTGTGTATTTGCTCACCGCCTGACTACAATATGAAAGGCTTCTATATGTTGCGCTGCGGTGCTGATGCCCAGAATGTGGAGCCTTTTCCGTACTGTGATTCCACCCCAATTTTTCCGCCGTTGGCATCCATAATTGCTTTGCAGATAAACAGACCCAATCCGCTGCTGTGTGTCCCTTCTATTAAGGTTTCAAACTCCTCAAAAACTTTTGGAAGGTGTTCTTCTTTAATGCCTGTTCCGGTATCGGAGACATAAATGTACAACATTCCATTCTCTATTTTGTATCCCATCTCTATGCTACCGGCCGTGGTACTTTTTATAGCGTTTAAGATAAAATTTGTGAGGACTGTGGTCATTTTTTCTTTATCTGCAAAAAGAATTTTCTCGTTAAAGGGAGTATTGCAGATAAATTGTACGCCATCCGGTATTTTATATTCCAAAGAGGAGACTATATCATGAAACAGGGCGGTAATATTAAAATAGGTTCGTTGAAAGAAGATGGCTTCCGCTCCGTTTTTAGACATGTAAAAAATATCATTAATCAGCTTTGTAATGTGTTCCGTATTAAGATTGATAATATGAATATATTCATCTTTTTCCTGCTGATTCTGTGCAATGGACAGCAGTCTGGAAAATCCAAGAATAACATTGAGCGGAGTTCTTATTTCATGTCCTATATTATCCAAAAAGGTAGATTTGTGTTTATTGGCAGTTTCTGCCGATGCTTTTGCCTTTTCCAGTGCTAAAATCATGTTTTTCCGCTCGGTCGTATTCTGCATATAGCCTACCGCCGTCAAAGGTCTGCCGGATGAATCAACTTCATCTATAATAAGGCTTACATCAAAGGACTGATCATATTTCCCGTTAACATCGTAGCGGAGTTCCACCGTTTTTCCGGCGGTGGTTAATCCGTTCCGCAGATCATGGAACATCTTAGCTGTTTTTTTGCGGTCGTCCGGGTGTACTGACTCCATGGTCTGATTGTAAGAGAGGCCGTTTGCGGATTGCTTGAAAATAGGATGACTCTTTTTTATATCGGGAGCAGTGATGTAAATCATATCACTCTGCATATTCCACGAGATGGGAATTAAATTTCCGGCTTTCAAGGAGAGCTTTAGCTCGTTGTTTAAGGTCTTTAGCCGTTTTGTAGCCTTTGTTACCTGCTTCCCAATAATGTAGATTACAGCTATTGAGAGGACAAGAAGACTGGTAAGTGCAGCTAAAATTGTTTTTAAGAACTCGGATAAGTCTTCGGTTATAAGTGTATTATTACTTACTGTCATACCCTGTTCTTGTGAAAAAACAGGGGTATGACAAAATAGTAATAATATGATTACAAGATATAGTTTAAATAGTTTTCCAATCATCACCGGGGTTTCTCAGAACTTTTCTACCAAGCCAGGGCGCTAGCCCCTAAAATAGCCGCATCACTCTCTTTTAATGCACTTGGAATAATTTTTATTTTTCCTTTCCAGATAGAGATGAGGTTGGCATTCATAGCCTCCTCAATAGTCTTTATAATAAATTCCCATGCTCTTGCAAGTCCGCCAAAGAGGATAATTGCCTCCGGTGCGCTAAATGCAACAAAATCGGCAAAAGACTCTCCCAATTTTCTGCCGGTAAATTCAAAAACCTTGATGGCCAGCTGATCTCCTTTTTTAGCTGCATCGTATACATCTTTGGAGGTAATATCCTTTACACCTCTTAGCAGACTGGGCTCCGGGGTGGTTGCTATCCACTCCTTTGCGGTTCTGGCAACCCCTATGGCTGAGGTATATGTCTCCAGACAGCCTGTTTTGCCACATCCGCACGCCCTTCCGTTTTCCCTTACGGAGCAAGTGTGTCCCAATTCTCCGGCAAATCCGTCATGCCCGTATACCAAATCTCCGTTAATGATAATTCCGCTTCCTACGCCGGTGCCAAGGGTGATCATAATAAAATTTTTCATTCCTCGCGCTGCTCCGTAGGTCATTTCGCCTACTGCCGCTGCATTGGCATCGTTGGTAACGGTAACGGGAATATCATCAAGCCCTTTGGAAACAGTTGCCGCAAAGGGAATTGTTACCCCCCTTGCCCAGTCCAGATTGGCTGCATCTTCTATGGTTCCCCGATAATAATTGCCGTTAGGAGCACCTATTCCCACCCCTTGTATATTTTCCAGTCCTACACCTTTTGCAAGGGTGCGTATGGTATCGCATAGTGCCTGCATAAACAAGCCGGCTTCCCCTGCCGCATATTTAGAATTAATGACGGTTTGATAAATAATGGTACCCCGTCTATCTACAATTCCTATTTTAGTGGTCTGACCTCCTACGTCAACCCCAACTACATACGGTTTTTCTGTTGTTGTCATATTTTTATATTATTCTACCGGAATATTTTTATTAACATTTTTAGATCCTACCAAAGCATAAAACAATAAGAAGAGAAGACCTGCAAGAATGACCCAGTAACTGGTCATGTAAGAGGTTAAATCTGCAATGTAACCCTGAATAAGAGGAAGTACACCGCCTCCGCACACCATTACCATAAAGATACCGGAACCTGCTTCTGTGTATTTCCCAAGCCCTTCAACAGCCAGATTAAAGATACCGCCCCACATAACCGATGTACAGAAACCGCACAGAATAAGGAACATCATTCCCATTGGGATATCTGCAATACCAAATGAAATATCCGATTTAAATACAGGCATACTAACAAAACTTCCCTGCGGAATAAACATGGCGCAGCTTACAAAAATTATCCCGATAACCGATACAACAGTGAGCATGGTTTTGGATGAGAATTTTGCCCCCAGCAATGCCCCGATAAAACGGCCAATCAGCATCAGAAACCAGTATGTACCTACTGCAGTACCCGCAATGGTCGTATCCATGGCAAGACCTCCGTTGTTGATAGAACTTGTCATATATAGATTGGCAATGTTGGGAATACCAACCTCTACCCCCACGTAAATAAAAATTGCTACCGCACCAAGCACAAAGTGACGGAAAGAGAGCGGACTGTGTTTATCCGAGGTGTCTTTTTTTGCAATATTTAATCGCGGTTCCGGAATATTTACCAGATATAATACCGCAAATGCTAAGATAAAGATTCCTATTGCAAGGAAGAAAATGGGATTTGCGGCCCCAATTGCTCTGTCGCCTACCGCATTTGCTATGAGATAACCTCCTAAAACAGGGGCGATTGTAGCTGCTATTGAGTTACATGAACCTCCAAACTGGATCAACTGGTTTCCTTTGTTACCCCCTCCGCCAAGGGTGTTAAGCATTGGATTTACCACGGTGTTAAGCATACACATAGAGATACCGCTTATAAATGCGCCTAAAAGGTAAACATAAAAAATTCCTTTTCCCGTACCGCCTATCAAACCGGAGCAGAACATGGTAAATACTCCCAGTATTCCAACTGCAATGGCAGTAAGGGCTGTTTTTTTGTATCCTACCCTCTGAAGCAGAAGACCTGCCGGTATACCAAGGAAAGCATAGGCCAGAAAGTTGGCAAACGTGGGAAGTTGTGATCCCAGATTGTCCAGATTAAATTGTTCCTTTACGATTAACCCAAGTGGGTTTTGTAACCCTGTTACAAAAGCTATCATAAAGAACAGAGCGAACATCATTGCTATTGGCAATGCATAATTTTTTTTAGATGTTTCCATTAATGTGGTTTTAAGTTATTTTAATGAACAAAAGTAGGCAAAAGATTTTAATTAAAGAAGCGGACTCCACAATCTTGCAAAACTCTCTTTTATTTTCTGCGAACGATTCCGTTTATGCCATTTTCCCGCCGTAATCTGCCGACACAAGTTAAAATCTTTCATAAATTGTTTCTCAATAACCGGAAGTTTGACACTTTCATAAAATAAAAATATTTGTAACTATTTGAGAGATTTATTATTAAAACTCTTTTTTTTGTCAAATATTATACGTATCTTTGTGGATAATATTAGATGACTTTAATTTTTTTGCAATGAAACTGAATATTAAAAAGAGTGGAAATTTTACATATTTATATGCTGTTAAGTCTTTTAGAGATAATAATGGCAAGTATGGTGCAAAAACCATAGAGAAATTTGGCACAATAGAGGAGCTTAGAGAGCAATTACATGGCGAAGATCCTATCGAATGGGCTAAAGCAAAAGTAGCGCAGATGACCAATGAGGAAAAAGAAGAGAAAAAATCTGTTGTGGTAAACTTATCACCAACACTTCTTTTGAACAAAGACACTCAAAATAGCTACAATGGAGGTTTTCTGTTTTTGCAAAAAATATATTATGATCTAGGGCTTCATACTATTTGCAAGAATATCAGTGAGAAACATGGTTTTAAATATGATCTAAACTCTATATTATCCAGATTACTTTATAGTAGAATCATGTATCCGGCATCCAAACTAGCTACTTGCGATATTTCTAAAAAATATATAGAGCAGCCTAATTTTGATTTACATCAAATCTATAGAGCATTAAGTGTATTAGCAGAAGAAAGTGATAATATACAAGCATCTGTTTATAAGAATAGCCTGAAAAACATTGAAAGGAGAACAGGTGTTGTGTATTATGATTGTACAAATTACTTTTTTGAAACAGAAGAGGCAGAAGGATTAAAACAATACGGAGTCTCTAAAGAACATAGGCCAAGTCCAATCGTTCAGATGGGATTATTTATGGATGCAGATGGTATTCCATTAGCATTTGATATTAATCCCGGTAATACCAATGAACAAACAACACTTCGTCCTCTACAAAAGAAACTTAATGATAACTTTGATTTATCTAAAATGATAGTATGTACAGATGCAGGTTTATCATCTCTTGAAAACAGAAAATATAATAATGTAGGCGCAAGAAGCTATATTACTACACAATCGGTAAAGATGCTTAAGGGACACATAAAGAATTGGGCATTATCGTCTGGTGGATGGAGTGTTTTAGGAAATGATAAAACATTTAATATAGATGAACTTGATGAAAATATAGACTACTCAAATACAACTTTTTACAAAGAAAGATGGATAAATGAAAATGGTTTAGAACAAAGAATTATGGTTACATTTTCGTTAAAGTATTTGAACTTTACCAGAAGAAAAAGAGCCGACCAAATAGCAAGGGCTGCCAATAGAATAAACAATAATCCATCAAAAATAAATTCAGCAAGAAGTACTGATTTTAAACGATTTATTGAACAAACAAAGTGTACTTCGGATGGTGAAATTGCCACTATTAACTCTTATAGCATAAATGAAGAGCGCATAGCAGACGAGGAGCAGTATGACGGTTTCTATGCTGTTTGTACTAATCTTGAAGATAAAGTTGGAGATATTATAAAAATTAATCATAAACGTTGGGAAATAGAAGAAAGCTTTAGAATTATGAAGACTGAATTTAAAGCGAGACCAGTCTTTTTAAAACGTGATGATAGAATTAGAGCTCATTTTCTTACTTGTTTTCTTTCATTGCTAATTTTTAGGATTTTAGAAAAGAAAACAGAAAGTAAATACAGCCCGCATACTTTAGTATCCACATTATCTGAAATGAATTTTGCAAATATTGCAGCAGAAGGGTTTATGCCTATTTACACAAGAAATTCTATTACTGATGAACTACATAGTGTATTTGATTTTAGAACTGATTATCGTATCATTACCAAAAAAAATATGAACGAAATAATAAGCTATACAAAGAATAGTCGTTCCAGTCAAAGAAAAAGAGCCAAAATGAAAGAGTAA
>JAVWIB010000016.1:15041-33040 GCA_036639755.1 Bacteroidales bacterium | reverse complement strand
TTCTCGAGCGGTCCGCCGTATTGGTCATGCCGTTTGTTGGTGTAGGGGGAGAGGAACTGGCTGATTAAGTAGCCATGTCCGGCATGCACCTCTACACAATCAAAACCGGCTTCACGTGCCAGCTTTACCCCTTTTCCAAACTCTTTTGCCATCTGAATCATCTCCTTCTCCGATAATTTGCGGTATAAGGTGGGAGAGTAAATGTTGAATCCGTTGGATGCGGAGACGGGGGTGCATTTTGTAATGGCCCGATGACTCATGTTTCCGCAGTGCCCGATCTGAATGGAGGCTGCTGCCTGATTGGAATGAACGGCATCGGTGATTTTGCGTAATCCGGGAATGACTTCCGGCCGTAGCCACAATTGATCTGCAAAAGAGAGCCCGCTCTGGGTGACGGAGGCGTATGCAACGGTGGTCATACCGATACCTCCGGCGGCTACGCTTTTATGATAATCAAGCAACATTTGAGAGGGATTGTTATGGGTAGCCATATTCTCAAAAGCAGCAGAGCGAATGGTACGGTTGCGCAATGTAAGCGGTCCCAATTTTCCCGGAGAAAAGAGATGGCTTCTTTTTGTATTATCCTCATTTGAAATGCTTTCCGTTGAGTTGTTCCCGTTTGGAATTTTCTCTTTGTTGGTTGTATGTTCCAGAAACTCCTTCATATATTTTTTAAATTAATCGTATTCAATCTCCCCTTGAATCAATTTAATAAATCCAAGGGATCACTCTTTTCAGTTTTTTCCCTCTCATTTGTTGGGCAAACTCTTGTTGGTAACGGTTATAAATTGTTGCAGCACGGGGTACCAGGTTGGCAAATGTCCACCATAAAAATACCACTCCGGCAAAACTCCATGTAAGAATGGCAAATCCAGCCCATTCTACAATTTCTCCAAAATAATTTGCAGATGTTACATAATTATACATTCCGCCGTGGGGCAGATAATGGTTGGTATCGCCGGGTTTGCGCAGATGCCGAATGATGCTGTCGGATTGAATATTTATAAACATACCGGTAAAAAACAGAATGGTTCCTATTATAAATTGTGGTGAGTACAACCAGTTAACGGCATATCTATGGGGAGCAGATATGTAAAACAACCATCCTCCCTGCATCAGGGCATTCAGCAGATTAAAGGTGATTCCCATTACAATAATAGAGAAAGGCATTTTACTCGTTCCCTTCAGTAGAAACGGAAAGATGAAAGAGCGTTGCAGATAGTGAGTCTGAAAAATGCAGAATATTACAAAAACTGCCGGCTCAAACATTCTGTTGCTCATTCCCCATAAAACGCACATCATGATAAATACCGGACATTCCATAAGTATCCATCCTACTTTGTTATTGACAGAAGGGCCCCATTTTTTAGAGGCGAATTTTCCGTAACCTGCTGTTACAAAGTATAATGCAATGAATACAACAAGAGCGGTAATACTCATGATTATTAGAAAAATAGAAAATTGTTTTTCCATAATGATTTATATTCCTAATTACTTTTTGTAAAGTTACTGGTTTTGCAGCATGTAAAATAGTAGAAAAAATAGAAATTATAAACTATTTATGAACATATTTTTTACCTTTACTTTATAATTTAATAGAAGTATGAAACGAGTATACGATTTTTTAAGCAGACTGAATCAAAATAATAACAGAGAGTGGTTTGAGGCTCATAAAGCCGAATATGTGCAAGCACAGGCAATATTCAATCAATTTGTAGAGGAACTTATTGTTGAGATTGCTACATGGGATGAGGAAATTGATCCTAATTTTTTAAAGGTAAAAGATTGTACTTATAGAATATATAGAGATGTGAGGTTTAGCAAAAATAAGCTCCCCTATAAAACGCATATGGGGGCTTTTATTTGTAAAGGAGGGAAAAAAGCACCGTACTCGGGATATTATTTTCATCTGGAACCCAAACAAGATACACAATATCTTGGAGAGAATCTCCTTTTTGTGGGGTTATATTGTCCCCAACCTAAAATTGTAAAGAGTATAAGAGATGAAATATCGGTGAACGGAGATAGCTTCATTCATGCTATTGAAAAAGCAAAAGGATATAAGATTACTACTATGGAACCTCTTAAGGATAATATACTTAAAAGAGTTCCAAAGGGGTACGAGAATGTAAAACCCGAGTGGCAGGAATTTATTAAATATAAAAACTTTTCATTGGATAAGGAATTAAGCAATGAGTTTGTTTTTGCTCCCAATTTGGCAAAACGGGTTTCAGGGGAGTTTAAAACGGCGCATGAATTTTCGATGGTGTTGAATCTGGCGGTACAATATGCCTTGGATGAGATGTAAATAAGTAAGAATAAAAGAAATATAATTTAGCAATCAATTAACCAAGTAATTTAAGTATGAAAAAATTATTTTTTATCATGGCTATATGCTTATGTGCAGGAGCTATGTTTGCCCAGTCAAATTCAATTTTTCCGCAGGAAGGAAAAGTAATGGAGTATTCAGCCGCAGTTAAAATGCCTACGGGTGAGCAAAAAATGGAGATTAAACAGTTTATTAAATCCAAAGATGGTGATAATTTGGTGATTACTACTCAAACCGGAGGTAAAAATATAGATATACAATATAAAATAGCAGGGGCGAAAATTATTATTTCCTTTCAGGAAATGATGAACTCAGCATTGGCACAGATGGGAAAAGTAGAAGTTACCGAGGTTTCCGGCGATCTTGCTTACCCTCTGACTTTGGAGCCGAATAAACAATATGATGATGTATCTATGAAGATAAAAGGTACTATTCAGGGGATGGAGATGACTCTGAGCATCTCTATGGAGAATAGGAGAGCGGAAGGAAAAGAGAGTATAACAGTGCCAGCCGGTACATTCGAATGTATAAAAGTACTGGAAGAAAACGTTGTGCAGGTAATGGGACAAGATCAGATTTCTGAAATTACAACATGGTATGCTCCCGGTATTGGTATGGTAAAACAATATACCAACAGTATGAACGGTATGGTTACCAATACCATGGAGCTTGTAAAAATATCCGATAAATAATCTGTTTAAACAAGTCTCTCAGAATCAGCTTTTCTGATTTCATAATTTAACTTAGCCCATGTATAGGCAATTGAAAATATCATTGCTGCTATTGTAATGTAACCGATTACATTCATAAAAAACTCTTTCATAATCTTTACTATTTTAATTATTTGATGCAAAGATATGAGGGAGTTTTGTCAATTTATGACACTATGAAACATTCCTCCGTTATTGAGCGTTTGAGAGAGTTTTTGAATATTGCTGAACATGACAGCATATTCAGGGTTGGTTACGGATGCTATTTTTTGAGGAATATCGGTGATGGATTTTACGGTAATTCCTATGTTATGTTCTAAAATAAACGGTGCCATGGCGGCCTCTTCCCAGATTATGATAGGGAGTTGTGCTGCTGTGTATAGGCAGGTTTTATGAGGCAGGTTTACCTTGAGATACCGGCCGAATGCTCCGCAACAGGTGTTGATGGTGGTACCGTCCCAGACTAATCCCCAGTTCCCCTCCAAGTAGCTGAGATTACCCGGTTCAAATTTTCCTTTGTAACGGATATTTTCCCCGACAGGAATATTTGCAGATTCGGCCCCGTACAGGTTAAATTCGATACCGGGCGTATTCATTCGGGAAAGTTCTTTTAAAAATTCGCTTTTATTCATGTTTCCTGCATAGCAGACGGTGTGTCCTTTTGTACGTTGAATGGTATTGGGAACTTCTGTCAGATAATCGAACATTTGAATAACTTTGAGCCTTTCTTCTGCAAAGCCGTTCTCTGTCAAGAGCTGTTTCATGGCGGGAGTGTGAACAATGAGCTCGTCAAATTTAAGGAGCATGTTTTTATCTTTTAAAGAAAGGATTCCGGCACCCTCTCTAAGAGAGTTAATATCAATGATAAGAGCCGTCTTGCGGTGCTTTTTGAGCAGACACAGCAGGGGGAAAAGGAAATCGTAATATAAAATATCGGGATACAGATAGATAACTGTGGCATCTTTTCCCATTTGCCGTAGTGCAAATGTGGTGTCTTTTAGTAAGTGGAAGAGCTTGGTTATTTTACTTTTCCCGGTTTGCAGTTTACATGGGAGCGATACGGCTCCTTGCTGTTCCATAATTTTATACAGATCTGTAATGAGTTTGAAGCCGGCATTGTACGATTTTGTGCCGCTTATGATTTCTATAAAAAATTTATTCATGGGATATCATCTTTTTAACTACGTTTATAAAGTGATCGCGGCAGAGTGCCAGATAGGAGAAGTAAATAAGGACTCCGGCCGGTATCCCTATTAGAAGTTTCTGCCAGGCTTCTATTTGTAACCGTGAAATGAAATATACCGCAGTTCCCATTAGAATTGTTCCTATGAGATAATTAAAGTTTTGTCTGGTAATAAAGTGAAAAGGAAGGTGTTTTCTCCCTAGTATGATTACCATAATGACTACTGCGGATTCTGCCGTTAAGGATGCTATGGCGGCACCTGTCTGGGCATATATCGGGATTAAAAAAAAATTCAGAGTTACGTTTACTACGGCTCCGGTTAATGTTGCGGCAATAACAAGGTTCTCTTTCCCCAACGGATAGAGAATTTGTATTCCCAACAAGCTGCTGAAGCCTATAAATATGGTAATCGGGGCTATTATCTGCAGTGTATAGATGGCAGGAATATAAGATGGCCCGCTAAAAATAAGGATGATAGGGTTTGCTAGCAAAATGAGGCCAACGGCCATGGGGAAAACAAGTGCGGCGGTAAAACTAATTGCTTTATTCCCTAATTCTATAAATTCCGTTGTACGTCCCATGCTTATATAATTGGAAAAGCGGGGTAGAAGGACGGATCCCAGGGCGGTAACAATGCCCAGACTCATTTTGGTTAGTTTACTGGCTGCCGTATAATACCCCACCGCCTCGTCTCCGCTTAAAAAACCAAGCATGACACTATCCAGCAGAATATAAATGCTTATAATAAGGTTAAGGGTAAAAAGCTTGAGGGAGGGTTTTAGATGCCGGGTGATGGCAAGTTGGGAAAAATGAAATCCTTGCAGAGAGATATATTTACGTAATCGTATGAAATTAAATAGATTATTACCTACACTTGCCGCAACATTTATTCCGGCATACCACATAATATCTTGTTTCTCTTTTACCAGGGTAAATAGGGCAATTGCAGCCAGTGCCTTTATGCAGATGGAGCGGATGGTAATGTATTTGAAATCTTCAACTGCCTGATAGAACCATTGTACCCCTATTGCCGTAAAAAAAAGACTGGTACTAAGCAGCAGGAATAAAGGAACATCCGCTTTTATTTTTGTTACGGTTGCAGCAATGATAAATACGATTAAATAGGCAATTACGGTGAGACATGTGTGCAGAATAATAATTTCCGCCGCAACTTTTGATCTCATTTGCGGATTATCTCTCACCCGGGCAAGTTCCCGTACCGCATAGAGAGGAATCCCCAGCGAGGTAATTAATAAAATATACCCTATAATGGAGTCGAAAAACTGCACCTGTCCTATTCCCTCCGCTAATAAAATTCTTGCCGCATAAGGGAAAGTAATGAGCGGAAACAGCAATCCGCTAACCGTATTCATGAGGTTAAGGATGTAATTTTTCTTTACGGATGCAGTTTTCATTATCCCGATATTTTTTAGTTCTTCCGGCCTGTATTAATATCCCAGATTATCGTTGTCAAGTATTTTACGGAAGAATTTGAGATGTTCGTCCAGTGCATATCCCCAGTATTTCCAGGAATGAGTGCCGGGGGAAAGAAGAAGGATATGAGGAATGTTCTTCTCTTTGCATTTTGCGGAAAAAAGTTCGGAGCATTTGCTGTAAACGTCATTGTATCCGCATGTTATAATAATGGGCTTGTTCATTCCCACCAGAATGTCAAGACGGTTGATGGCACTTTCTTGCTCAATCCTTTCCGGTTTATTACCAAGCACTTTTACTAGTTCTGTGTCTTTTAAGCTGGTAAGCTGCAGGTCCAATACACCGCTCATACTGCCGGCTGATCTAAAATTAGCCGGGTGATCCATGAATAAATTAATGGCTCCGTGCCCTCCCATACTCAGCCCGGAGATAAAGGTGGTATTGGGCTGTAGATTGTATTTTTTTTGGATGAGAGGAAATAATTCTTCATCAAAAAACGTACGCCACTGCATACTGTCCTTGTTGATATTATTCAGATACCAACTGTTGTAAAAGCCATCGGGAGTAATAATTCTAAAGCCGGTTTGATTGCTAACCTCCTGCAGATTGTATTTATCGCCCCAGTTTTTATAATCGCCACTCCAGCCATGTAACAGGAGGAGGGTTGGCATGTTGCTGTTATTGTATGTGTTATCCGGCGTATATACTCTTATGGAGTCATTGCATTTAAGGTTGGGGGATTGGATTACCAACAACTCTTGCGCTTGTGCTGTCCCTGCCGAAAAAAGTGTTAGGAGCACCAATATAAAAAAACATCTTTTCATTCTTTTTGGTTTTTTAGTCACTTTCGCAAAAATAGTTTAATTTTGCGATATGGAAGGAATAAATATTAATAAAACAAGGATAATTCTCCGGAATAAGTTTATCTACATAAGCCTTGCCGTTGCTTTTGTCATTATGTTGGTGTTTTTCCCAAAAGAGGGAAAATTTAAGTATGAATATCACAAAGGGAGGCCATGGCTCTATGAAACTCTCATTTCTCCAATGGACTTTCCTATTCTAAAGAGCGATGTAGAGTTGCTGAAAGAGCGGGATGAGGCAGCATCTCATATTGTACCTTATTATCAGTATAATGCGGGACTGGCTGAGACTCAGCAGGGTGCACTGGCTAAACTGCAGTTGAAATATAATATTCCGCAGCGGGTGGGGGAGATATTGTCTTCCGGCTTGGATCGGGTGTATTCAAAAGGCATTATCCCCGATAGAAAAGTCTCCGGAGGGGAGTTAGGAAAATACAAAAACAACTATATTATTATTCAGAAAGAGAAACGGGCGTACGAAGAACTTGAATCCGCTTTGTATACGACGGCCAAGGCGGAACGGTTTCTGAAGTCGGAATTAATAACAGATAATTCGCAGATGAATGTTGATTCTCTTTTTGTTGCCATTAAAATAAAAGATCTTATTGTTCCCAATCTTGCATACGACCAGCAAACAACCGAACTTATTCATAAAGAGGCAGTCGATTATATTTCTCCAACAAAAGGGATGGTTTATACGGGACAGCTTATTGTCTCGGAAGGGGAGACAATTACGGCAGAAATAGAGCAGTTGCTGGATTCTTATAAAGCGGAATACAAATTAAGTTTGGGTTATACCGGTAGTTCATTGCAGCTTATGCTGGGACATGCCATTCTTATTCTGGTACTCTTATCCCTGATTTATGTAACCATTTATTTTGTGAATTTTGATATTCTGCGCGAGATCAATAAATTTAGTTTTATCCTCTCTGTAGTAACACTAACATTCTTGATAACCGTAGTAGTACGAAGTTTTGATTCCGGCTATCTGTTTATGGTTCCCTATGCCGTATTTGCCCTTTATATGATGGCCTTTTTTCAGGCGAAACTGGTATTTCCCATTTATATGATTTCCCTTATCCCGTTGCTGGTTATTGCGGAATATGGTGTGGAATTATACATTCTGAATGTATTTGCAGGAGGGGTGGCTTTATTTTCGTTTACCTATTTAAGTAGGGGCTGGCTGCAGTTTTTGAATTCGCTGATTCTATTTATCGGGATCTTTATTGTGCATTTTGCTTTCCGTATTATTGAGAGCGGAACATTTGCCGGCTCTAATTATACCATTATCTTATATATTTTCCTGAATGCACTGTTTGTTGTTGCCGCATATCCGTTGGTATTTTTGCTGGAAAAGATGTTTTCACTGGTTTCTGTGGCTACTCTGCGTGATCTCTCCGATACCAATAACACCCTTTTACAAGAGCTTGCGCGTAAGACTCCCGGTACGTTCCAACATTCGCTACAGGTGGCAAATCTTGCCGAGAGGGCGGTTATGGCAATCCGTGGAGATTCCCGTCTGGTAAAAGTAGGGGCTATGTATCATGATGTTGGAAAACTAATCAATCCGCAGTGCTTTATAGAAAATCAGGCCCCCGGTATTAATTATCATGAGGGATTATCGCCGTTGGAGAGTGCCAGAGAGATTATCAAACATGTTGAAAACGGCGTAGAACTGGCCAAAAAGTATAAACTGCCGCAGATTATTGTAGATTATATCACCTCTCACCACGGTCGTTCGCAAACCGGCTATTTTTATACCCGTTACTGCAATGAAGGGGGCGATCCTGCCGATATTGGTGAATTTACTTACCACGGCACTCTGCCTACAACCAAAGAGCAGGTGGTGGTGATGATGGCAGATGCGGTTGAAGCGGCTTCCCGAACCCTTAAAGATTATTCCGGACAGAGTATTTCTACCCTTGTAGATGGTATTACCAGCCAGCGCATCTCGGATGCCCAGCTCATTAAAGCCGATATATCCATTAAAGAAATTAGTATTGTAAAGGCTGTCTTTAAGAAACATTTGCAGGAGATTTACCATGCCCGTATTGCTTATCCGGCAAAGAAACGGGATGTGAAGAGCGAGGTAACGGTAACCAATGAAACAGAATAAGGCCCCGGAGAAGGGCCTCATTCTATCAAATCCATCTAAAAAAGGTTACTTCCCGATAGAAAAATATTGAAATCCTAAATCCTCTATCTCCTTTGATGTGTAGATGTTACGTCCGTCTACCAGAACATTTCCTTGCATATTTGCCTTTATTTGTTCCCAGTTGGGAAGCCTGAACTGCTTCCATTCGGTTACTAGGGCAATGGCATCTGCACCTTGTACGGCATCATATATATTTGAGGCATAATATACCGTATTTCCAAGATAGCTTATTTTAGCCTCTTCCATTGAAATAGGATCGAATACCCTTACGTTTGCTCCCGCCTCAATCAGAAGATTGGCTGTTACAATAGAGGGTGCTTCCCTCATATCGTCGGTCTCCGGCTTAAATGATAACCCCCAAACAGCAATGGTTTTTCCTTTAAGATCTCCGCCAAATGCCTTTTGTAGTTTTTTAAAAACTATTTTTTTCTGTTCATAATTCACATCTTCTACAGATTGAATAACTTTCATGGTATATCCGTGTTCCTCTCCGGTTTTAACCAATGCTTTTACATCTTTGGGAAAACAAGATCCGCCGTATCCACACCCTGCATATAGGAATTTACTCCCTATTCTGGTGTCGGACGCTATACCGGCTCGAACTTTATCTATATTCGCTCCGGTAAGCTCGCACAGCGTTGCCATCTCGTTCATGAAACTTATCCTGGTAGCCAACATTGCGTTAGCAGCATATTTTGTCATCTCTGCAGACAGAATATCCATGATAATAACTCTGTAGTGATTAAGCAGGAACGGCTTGTACAGCATCTCCATAATCTCCTGAGCTTTTGCGGAGTTAACACCTACAACAACTCTATCGGGACTCATAAAATCTTTTATTGCGCTCCCCTCCTTTAAGAATTCCGGATTAGATGCCACATCAAACGGTATATCCGTTCCTCTTTTTGCAAGTTCTTCTAAAACAGCATCCTTTACTTTTACCGATGTACCTATTGGAACGGTACTTTTTGTTACAAGTAACGTGTATTTTTTTATATGTTTTCCAAAAGTGCGGGCAACATTCAGCACATATTGCAAATCGGCACCTCCATCTTCACCGGGAGGCGTTCCTACTGCAATAAAAACGACATCGGTATCGTCTATACAACTTTCCAGAGATGTGGAGAAATGAAGTCTGCCATCCGAGACGTTTTTGAGAACCAGTTCCTCAAGTCCGGGTTCGTAAATAGGGATAATTCCATTTTTTAAGTTGTTGATTTTTTGCTCATTAATATCTATGCAAGTAACATTAACACCCATTTCGGAAAAACATGTTCCCGATACCAGGCCTACGTATCCGGTTCCCACAACGGCTAAATTCATAAAAGATACATTAATTTGTATTAGGAGTGCAAAGTTAGCGAAAATATACATTAGTTTTATTATCTTTGCCCAACTTTCTAGGGGATGTTTTGGTTTTGACAGCGGATTAATTGGGAAGTAAGCATGCCGAGCGTTGTTTGTATAGCTCGTAAATCCTAACATTCAAGCCTTTAACTGGCAATAACAATTACGCACTCGCTGCCTAATTAAGCAAAGCTTAATGGCTCAATCGCAGCTGCCTAGGTTGCAGTAGCGACGAGTATCCCGCAACACTTTAAGCTAACTATGTCGTTGCATATGGGGTATCATTCAAGTTGGCTGCTTGCGTGCATTTCTCTAAAGCGCACTAAGATTAAGAGGATAAGTTTCAGGTGGCCTTCCTTCCGGCAGCTTGTTCCCGACAATTAAAGAAAGGATAAGCATGTAGAAAGCTTTTTGATGGTTTGTTTGGACGGCGGTTCGAGTCCGCCCATCTCCACAAAGAAGCACCTAAAAATCCAAACTTTGATTTTAGGTGCTTTACTTTAGCGAGAAACTGTCAATTTTTCTTTAATGGATCATTATATCTAACTATATTAATTCTTCCAAATGTGTCTTTTATTTCAAGAAACAAACTTTTATCATCAGGAGTAATCGCAACATCTCCAATTGGATATCCGATATTTAGCATAAATTTAGGAATTCCTTTCCAGTCAAATACAGCAATTCGGGTTGCCTGTTTGTTTTGTGTATCCTCAGACCACTTTGCATAAATATAATGATCAGAAGAATATAAATAGGTACATCCTTCTATAATACCATCATTTCGAATAGGGTTTTGTTTGAGATATTTGGGCTGAATATACTTATGAAATGCCTCTCGTTCTATTTTCTGATTTTCCATTGAGAATATTTCAAGATGGAAACCACATGTAGTTGCATAGGCATATTTAGTAGTATCGGGCTTTAATGTACCTGCAAATTTATACGTATAGAACAAAGATCTGTACAGAGAATCCAAAATAAAAACCCTCATAATAATAATTCTAAATGTATAATTATCTTATTCTATCTGTTATAACTACTAGAGACCGTATCGCCCCCTTCGCCTGTCCAGTTTGTGTGGAAAAATTCGCCGCGGGGTTTGTCGGTACGTTCGTAGGTATGGGCTCCAAAATAATCTCGTTGTGCTTGAAGTAAGTTTGCCGGTAAAGCGTTGGAAGTAATTGCATCATAATAACTTAAAGCGGCACTCATGCAGGCTGCCGGAATGCCGTTAAGGGCGGTAGCAGCTACAATTTTACGCAAAGAATCAATTGCCTGAGGCAACACGCTGCGGTAGAAATCGGATAGTAACAGATTCCCGATATTTTCATGTGCAGCATAGGTTGCTGCAATATTGTCCAGAAATTTAGATCGTATAATACATCCGCTGCGCCATATTTTTGCAACTTGTGCGGGATTAATTCCCCAGCCGGTTTGGGTAGATTTACTGGTAATCAGTTCAAATCCCTGAGCATAAGAGATTAACTTAGAGGCATAGATAGCTGCTTCCAGATTATTGCTATCCAGCGGAATAAGATGATTGTTCCCTGCCGGATGCGGATATTCTTTGCTGAGTTTTACCCGTACATCCTTTTGTGCTGAGATACATCTTGCATAAACAGATTCGGTAATAAGGTTCAAGGGAATCCCCTCGTCAAGAGCTGTAATGCCGGTCCATTTGCCGGTTCCTTTCTGCCCGGCAGTATCCAGTATCTTATCAATTAAAAACGAACCATCCTCGCGGTAGTGCAGAATATCTGCTGTAATCTCAATAAGATAGCTTTGCAAACGTCCTTGGTTCCACTGCGCAAAAGCCTGAGAAAGAGCTTCATTATTCATTCCCAGTAATTTGCGGGCAATATCATATCCCTCACAGATAATCTGCATATCGCCGTACTCAATGCCGTTATGTACCATTTTTACAAAATGGCCTGCTCCGCCGCTTCCTATCCATGTGGTGCAAGGCTCGGAATTTGGGCCTACTTTTGCCGTAATTGCTTCAAATATAGGTTTAATGGAGGGCCATGCCTCTACTGCTCCTCCGGGCATGATAGATGGGCCGCGCAGTGCTCCCAACTCGCCTCCCGATACTCCGCTCCCTACATACAGAATACCATTGGTACCCAGCTCTTTAACACGCCTTTCCGTATCGGGATAATTGCTATTGCCGCCGTCTATAAGAATATCTCCGGCAGTTAGGTAGGGCAGGAGGGACTCTATTGTTCTATCAACCGCATCTCCCGCTTTTACCATAAGCATCATTTTGCGAGGAAGCTCCAGAGAAACACAAAAATCTTGCACAGAGGTTGCTCCGTAGAAATTCTTGCCCGCTCCCCGGCTGCTCATAAAAGCATCTACTTTTTTAATGGTGCGGTTGTATACAGAAACTCTAAATCCGTTACGTTCAACATTAAGAGCGAGGTTTTCACCCATTACGGCCAGTCCTATAATTCCAAAATCACTTTTCATACGATTCTATTTTTTGTGCGGCAAAACCATCCATATACCAATTCAGAACCCTTTGTGGGGCCACATGGGTTGCCGGTAAATTCATATTTCTATTCTTAATAATATCATAAATAATCCCGCTTTTTCCTTCTCCCGTACATAAAAACGCAACTTCGCAGGCATTGTTTAGCGTACGTCCGGTAAGGGTAATTCTCTGTTGTCCGTTAACGGGATGGCGTATAATCTCTGCAATAGCTCCGGATTCAATCCCATCACGGGTGCCCAAAGAATCCTTGGTAAGCTCATCTGGTGATCCTCCGTTATGTTCGTTCAATGAAAAACTGGCCAGATTCTCCGGAAAAATAGAGGCCACATGCCCGTCCTCTCCAATCCCCAGAATAATTAAATCAAAGCGGGGAAGGCCGTTCACAAACGGGACTGTGTTTTTTAATTTTTCAAGGATGTTGGTTAATGCCGTTCTAGTATCGGGAAAAAAATCGGTGGCAAGAATGCGGCTGCCGTCAATCACTGCGGGAACAGCAAATTCTCTGTAAAAAACGCCATAGTTACTCTCTTGGCTTTCAGATGGAACCATCCGCTCATCACCCCAGAAATACCAAAGATTATTCCAGTTGGCCGCAGGAAACTGCTCTGCCATTATCTTAAAAAGGAGTTTGGGTGTGTTCCCTCCCGATAATGCAACACATCCCCCCGTCTGCGCCAACAGAGCAAGCCTTGTTGCCAGCGCAACGCAGGTCTGTTCCGCATTTTCATATATATTAAACCGGGTAATCATAGAGAATTCCTAAAATACGTTTATAATTCACAATATAATTCGCTGTTTGTTAGGTTTTTACATGGATATCTCCACGCAAAACCGTCTTTTTGGGTAAGTTGATCGGCCTCTTCCGGTCCCCAGCTCCCTACTGGATAGCCGTAAACAGGAATTGCCTCTTTTTCCCAAGCGTCAATCACCGGCTGTACAAAATCCCATGTTGCTTGTACGGCATCATTTCTCTGGAACAAAGTGGCATCACCCATTATACAATCGCAGATGAGCCGCTCATAGGCCTCCGGAATATGATTGTGATTTAGGGAGGCGTAACGGAAATCCAGGTTCACCCCCTCTACCTTAAATCCGCTCCCCGGACGTTTCATTCCTATTTTTAATTGCAGCCCCTCATCCGGCTGTATGCGTATAATCAATTGATTCCCTTTATTGTCTGCTATGCCTGTCTGCTCAAAAATCTTGTGCGGAGTAGGGCGGAAATGAATCACAATCTCAGTCACCCGCGTAGGCATGCATTTGCCGGTGCGGATATAAAACGGAACACCGCTCCAACGCCAATTATCCACATAACATTTCATGGCTACGTATGTCTCTGTCTTTGAGTTTTCTGCAATTCCATCTTCATTGCGGTAACCTTTGTACGGAACACCCTTAATTGTAGAAGCCGTATATTGACCCCGTACTACAAAATCGACAACATTTTCCGTTTTTATTTTTCGTAAAGACTGGAACACCTTTACCATTTCATTACGGATAAGGGTAGAATCTGCATTCATAGGGGGCTCCATAGCTACAATACCAAGCAGTTGCAGCAAATGATTCTGCAACATGTCGCGCAATGCTCCGGCCGTATCATAATATCCCGCACGGGTTCCTACCCCCTGAGCCTCGGTAGAGGTAATCTCTACATATTCAATATAATTGCGATTCCACAATGGCTCAAAAATAGAGTTTGAAAAGCGGGTTACCAGAATATTCTGTACCGTCTCCTTTCCCAGATAATGATCAATACGGTAAATCTGATCTTCCGATAAATACTTTAGCAAGGTTTTATTTAATTCCGTAGCACTTTCCAGATCCCGTCCGAATGGTTTCTCTATAATCACCCTTTTCCAACCGCCATTCTGGCAGGTAAGGCCGGCATGATATAGATTCTCCGCAACCCTTGCATATGTAAACGGAGGAATTGCAAAATAATACAGATAATTAGCTTTACAGGCAAGCTCATTTGATAACGTCTCCAGATGTTTTTTCAAACCGGCATAATCTGCACGATTATCGGGATTGGCCTCAAAATAGGAGAGGCTGTTGCAGAATCCGGCAATCTGTTCCCGGGTAGATTCTTCGGTAAAATGCTCCCCCAGCACTTTGCACATTGCCTCTCTGAAAATAGTATCGGAGAGCTCTTTCCTCCCAATGCCCAATATTTCGAAATGGGTCGGAAGCATCTGCTGTTTGTATAAATCAAATAAGGAGGGAATAAGTTTTTTGCGGGCCAAGTCTCCCGTGGCTCCAAAAATAACCAAGATAAATTTTTCCGGTTTATGCATAAATTTTGCTATTTTTTTAGAATAATACCTATTATTCCGTCACACATAGAAATTATGCCTAGGACAAAAATTACAATTCCGGAGATACGATTTATTAAAATAAGTTGTTTTAACCGGAATTTTTTTCTGAAGATATTTATTGTTGTGCTTAAGATGAACCACCACACTGCAGAACCAACAAATACACCCCATAAAATTGTTACGACCGAGGCCTTTTCCACCCCATCCCCAATATTTATGCCAACTGCTGCCAGAAGCCCTAGAATAAGGAAAATAGCTCCCGGATTGGTAATTGTCATAAATAAAGCCTCAAAAAAATCTTCTACATGCTTTTTGCTTTTATTCTTCTGCCTTATCTGTTTAATAGGATTGGTTAGATAAATTTTAAGACCAATGAGTACGATAATAATCCCCCCTACAAGCATGACCCATTCTCTGTTTTCATTAATGATTTCCTGAATAAAAGCCAGTCCCAAAAGCGAGATTGCTGCATAAAACGTATCTGATACAGAGGCTCCAAGTCCTGTGATAAGCCCTGAATTACGTCCTTTGCTCAATGTCTTCTGTACGCAGAGTACCCCTAACGGTCCTAACGGAATAGAAGCCCCCAGCCCAACTATGAATCCTTTTAATAGAGTAATTATCATTACGGTTGTTGATATATTCGTATATTTGCATACTCAATTTGCCCACATGGCATATTTGCAAATTAGTTGACAAAAGTACTCTTTTTCTACCTTAAAAAAAATAGAGATGTTCAAAAAGAAAGAAAAGCTCACAATAAAATTATGGATGCTCTCCTTTGCATCATCCATTTTACTATCCATACCATTCATGGTGCCACACTTAGGAATGGTTGCACTCATTGCCTTTATCCCGTTGCTGTCAGCCGAACAACTTGCCGCCGAGAATAAGAAAAAACATTTTTTTGTCATTTATTATTGTGCATTCTTTCTCTGGAACCTTATTACCACCTACTGGGTCTATTATGCAACCCCCGGCGGAGCCGCTGCTGCCATCCTTCTAAACTCGCTCCAGATGGCCATTGTCTTTGCCCTGTTCCGTTGGATGAAAACTCTTACCAAAGGATTTCTCCCTTATATCTTTTTTATAATCACATGGCTGGCGTGGGAACACTCTTACTTTACATGGGCGGTCAACTGGCCGTGGCTGGTGCTGGGCAACTCCTTTGCTACCTCCATCAGATCCATTCAATGGTACGAATATACCGGTACACTTGGGGGCTCTCTCTGGATTCTTCTGGCAAATACCCTGCTTTTCAGATTGATACAGATGAAACTGAATGGAGAAAAAATTCTTGTTTCCGTCTGCTCTCTTGCCGTCATTATTGTTATCCCAATCATCTTCTCGCACTTTCTCTATTTCAATTATAAAGAGGTGGAACACAGCCGGAATTTTACGGTGCTACAGCCCAATATAGATCCGTTTAATGACAAATTTTCAGGCCTCTCCCAAGATGAGCAAGACCGGATTCTGGTAACACTTATGACTGAATCCAATACCGCAGTACCCCGGCTGATTCTGGCTCCCGAAACATTTATCGGGACCCGTCTGAACGAGCAAATGCCGCAGGCTAACGCCTCTTTTATGCGGTTTTATCAAATATTAAATGAATATAATGCCGTTGATTCTCTGGGAAGGGGCTGCGCTGTAAATATGATTATAGGTGCCGTCACCGATAAAATTTACGATACCCCTACCGCTCCCACCCAAACCGCCACCGGTCTGGAACCCAATATGTGGTACGATCGCTTTAACGCCGCCGTTTTTATGGACAGCCGCGGCAGTTATGATTTCTACCACAAATCAAAACTGGTTATTCTGGCCGAATCAAACCCCTTTAAAAAAGGGCCGTTTAAGTTTATTGATAAACTGGTAAGCGGTATGGCCGGCGGGATTGGAAACTTTGGAACCCAGCCGCAGCGGAGCATTTTTACCACTCCCGATAGTGTAAAAATAGGAACGGCAATCTGTTATGAATCTATTTTTGGAGATTATTACAGAGAATATGTACTGAAGGGGGCTAATGTAATGGGTATTATCACCAACGACGGTTGGTGGAAAAACACGGCCGGACACCGTCATCACCTCTCTTATGCCTCCCTCAGGGCCATAGAAACCCGCCGTAGCATTGCCCGCAGTGCCAATACCGGCATCTCTGCTTTTATCAATCAACGCGGAGATATCATCTCCCAAACCCCATGGTGGGCACAATGCTACCTGAACGGGTCGCTCAATTTGAATAAAAAAATTACCGTATTTGTAGAACACGGAGATATAATAGGACGACTTAGCCGATTTCTGTTTTTCCTGTTTTTGCTAATGGGTGGAGCACGGGTGGTCAGTAAAAAATATATTGTAAAAGAGGTCTGGAAATAAAGCGATAACATCTTAAATTTAATTTTACTGTCTTGCTGCCGTAGTAAATTTGCCGTTATGCTGAGGAAGTTGGTCGGCTGTTTCTTTTGTGATACTGTTTACATAAAGATTACCAATTTCTCCTGCATAAGGTAATTTGGTCCATGTCGCTTTATTATAATTGGTTACATCATGTCCGTCTAGGTCAATAATTTTCCAATTATTCCCTAGGGTAATCTTATTTAGCCAGACATTGGAAAGATCTCCTATTACAGGGCTTGATGCGTAAACATATCCGCCTGTTTCTTTAGCATAATTTGGATACGTTGGATCTGTTTTCCAGCAATATTGTTTAGAGTGCCTGATTTCAATATTATCTACCTCGCATGTGCTGATTTTTACCCCGTCGCCTTGTACCGATCCTACTATTCCGCCAATTGCAAAGCCTCCTGTCAATACTGCGTTTTTAACGGTTGAGTTTGTAATGGTAGATTGTACTCCACTTGCCCAGAAGCCTACCAATCCTCCTATACGGTACATGTTTGGAGCATTAATAACTACTCCGTCTATATGGCAGTTATCTATTACGTTTTCATTGCTTGTCGCTTGGAAATACCCAACTAATCCACCTACCCATTTGCCTGCTTTCGTTGTTGCCGGAACTCCGGCTTTTGTTATGTTAATGTTTTTTAGAGAGCCTCCTTTTATAGCACCGAACAGCCCTTTGGCATCGGTCTCTATTTCAACATTCAAATTGGATATTGTGTGATTCAGCCCATTAAATTGGCCCATAAATAAATTTTCGGGAATTCCC
>JAVWIB010000016.1:0-15031 GCA_036639755.1 Bacteroidales bacterium | reverse complement strand
ACTATGTTTCCCTGCGCATCCTATAGGTGTCCATGGGAGTTGATTTAAATCAAGATCATTGCATAAGGTGATTGTTTTACCGGCAAATGTATTTTTCTGATAGGTTACCTGATCTGCTATCCATGCAAGTTCGGCTGCAGTATATATTGTGTAATTATTGTTATAAGCCACAGGAGAAACCATTTTTCCGTCCCAGATGTTTTTTTTCAGTAAGACCGAGACCCCGGGGCGGTTGCTCTCTATGGTAATGGTATTTATACCTGTCACTTTATCACTGCTACCGCAATCAATAAAATAGTTCATGGTGCCGTTATCTATGATTCGGTTGCTACCGGAGAAATTAATTGTATTATTTGTAGAACGGATATCCAGTATAAATTGTAAATTATTGGCAGTTGAAGGATTTCGTTCTGTTTTGAATATACAATTAGTAAAATTTAGGGTGGTATTCGTAGCAGAGGCGTTTAGCACTACATCCCCAAAGCTTTCCGTTGGGCCTCCGTAGTAATTGCGTCCGATCATTGTGGTATTTTCTATCTTAAAAAGAACATCTCCTTTCCATACATTAAATCCGCACCTACCGTCTAATTTAGAATTTGTAATCTCAATGATTGCCTTTTCAAATGGAGCTGCCGTATTGGTTACATTAACAGCATAGTAAACACCTTCTATAATGGAGTTGTCCATCAATAGAGCCTGTTGTTGGGTTCCGAATCTCATATCCCCTATGTTGATTCCCCTGCTATAGGTCTTTGGTATTCCGGCATTATCTGTGGTAATCTGACTATTGTTAAATGTTACAGACCCAATCCCGCCATTGGCATATGCGCATATACCAATCTGATAATTTTTTTTAAGATATATAGCAGAATGATTTACGGTTAAATTATTATTTGAATTAGTTAAATGAATGCCTATAGCCATTGTGGCAACACCATCTCCACTACCTTCTGTATTCTGAATAATTTTACACCCGTCAATTGTAAGATTTACATTGCCTGTTGCATTAATAACGCCTGTTCCCGCATTGGTTGCACCTATTATCTCCAGATTTTTAAATGTGATAATATTTGAAGATGTTCCCGTACAGGTAATTGTATGAGTATTTTCTAATTTTAAGGTGGCAGGATTACCTCTATTATCCGAAAGAATGGTAAGAGGTGCCGATATACGAATGTTTTCTGCTATTATGAACTCTTTGCCCCCAAGTAGTGCTATCGTAGTTGGGGTGCCGGCGTTGTTGCTTTCTTCTATTTTACGAATTAAATCAGCACTATCTTTTACATAGGTGGTGATCGTTCCATTATAGCCGGTACCTTTTACAATTTGCGTTACCGTTCCGTAAATTTGTACATTTCCTCTATGAACGGTGAGTTTATTTATAGTTGTACCCGCTTCCACAATAAGAGTGTTTTCAGCCGTTGTTGCTGTAATTTCATTAAAACCTCCGGTTATATTTACGGTACCTGTGGGGCAATCTACAATGGCTGATCCTAAAGCCGATCCTGAGGTTGACGATGTGTTAACGAGCGAGATGTTAGAGTTAACGCCTGTTTCTTGTTGAATTGTAACGGTACCCGTAATTGGTGCGGAGATAGAGATATTATTTGGTTTTGAGGAGTCTGTTGCTTTGGGGATAATTAGTTGTTGGTTTCCTGTAATAGGTTGTGTAACGACAACGGTTTCGGCCCCGTTGCTAAGTGCACCTTGAGCTGCCTGGGGTGTATCTACCACATCAATTGTAACCGGAACATCATAGCTCATGCCTCTTAATAAATCCATTCCGGCTTTTGTGACAATCAGGTCTACGGGGGTTACTACCCCTTCTATTGTAGCATTGATTGTAAATGTAATTGTAAGTCCGGATAGTTTTGCCGGAAATAATACCATTCTCACAATCTTTGTTGCTTTTGGTCCTATAACTAATTTTTTTGTATCATCTTGCGGTAATGTTACTTGTATCCGATCCACTTTTACAGGATGATTCACCTGTAGGCGTTTTTCAATATTCATCTCGGTAAGATTAAGAGTTCCGGACTTTATAAAAACAGAATTTTCCGGACAAGATAATTTAATATGATTAATTGTAAGACTTTTTGCAGCGTTAGATGTGAGCTTGAAATTTAAGACCGTGGTGACATGTTCATAGTTTAGAATAGGTGCAATCGCCACGGGGGCGTTATTCAATAACTTCTGGTTTTCTACGGGGGTGGAAACCATATAGGAATAGCTATTAAAAGCGTCAAAATCTCCCAAACTGTTATAATCTCCATTATATGTTTGAGTCCCATCCACCGGTATTTCTACAGGTACTTGCGTTGCATCAACACCACTATTGGCCTTATACGGATAATAGGAAAAGATACTTCCTGTAAAGGCGGTTAATGCTCCAAAAAAACTACCGGAAGTTTTTCCATCATCAAGGGGATTAAGATCAAAAGGGACGTTGTTGTTTCCTCCGGTCCCTTTTGTATATAAGCCCAATTGATCTCCCAGTTTCCAGCTAACCGTATTTCCGTTGATACTTGTTTTTGTGGCCGTTTTACCATATGCAGCATTCAAAGTTACTTCTATGGCATTGGCGTTGTATTTAGGTAGTGATTCTAGCTCATTCTTATCGCATCCCATCAATAATATTGTAGAGGCTATTGTTAATAGATAAATATATTTCATAAAGAATGTTTATTAAAGTTATTGTAATTCATGGCTGCAAATAAAGAGTAAATGTTGCTAATTCCAGGTATCTTCTCCCAAACCGGGGGTATTACTTCCGCCTCCTCCGGATAATGAATATCCTTGTTCTACTCTAATTTCCATGTAATAAAGTGTTGGCGGCTGATAAGAGTTGGATTTATGATCCGATTCCGTATTGTACTGTTTTTCCTTTACGGAATGATTGTGTTGGATTGTGTCTTTCATAAATAGGCCTTTTGAACTAATTTTAGACGAAAGTTAAACGTAAAAATATTTGAAAATAAAAGTTTTAGTTATGTTTTTATTAATAAAGAAGTGTATTATTTAATGTTTGTAACATTCTTTTTAGTAGTAAGTTATGTTTATTTTATTACATAATATTATTATGAGTATACTTATAGCGGTATTTTCTGTTTAATAAATACACTATTCTGTCTTATTTAGTATTATTATTCTCTAAGGTGAACTCCAGTCTTAATATAGTTAATACGATTTTTTAAGTCATTATTTTTTTTATCGATATTTTTTAATCGTAGGTTTAAATGACACGCCTGAAAGTCGACAAAAAAAGAGAATGTTTTTTAGTTATAAATTGTAAGCAAAAGCTAAAAAAGAGAGAAAAAATAAGGATAAATATGTTTTTAAAAAATGACGAATATTAGATTTTATCGTCGTTTTAGCATAAACATAAGAAAATTGATATCTTTTTGACGAAAAAGAAGCGATTTGTTTAAAATTAATTTATTATTCATCTATTCCCAAAATTTACTCATTCGTTCACACCGTATCTTTTGATTTAGGTTCGAATGAACGTATAGATTGAGCGTTGTAAGACTAAAAAGGCAGGTTCTTTTTATTTACCGCCTCAATTGTCCGGGGTGATGAGGTTACAATATCCGGCCATTCACGGGTAAAGCCGTCTTTCTCTTTTGTCTTTTTTGTTGCATCAAGGATAAGGATGTGGTTTGAGCCTCCGATCGGGGTATTTACATGGGCAAAGCGGGAATCACGGATCATATCGGTATTGCCACCCAAAAGCCAGAGGTTCTGATATGTGTCTTCCAGATTAAATTGATCGTCTAAAATAACGGCAATCTGAGCATCGTAAGGGATTGGGTCTTTTTTGTGGATGAATTTTATAAAATGGTTATAACCGCCCGGATTTTGCTCCTCCGAAGTACACTCTTCCGGAAGTTTAGCGGTGGCATCTATGCACAGCTTTCCGCCGAATCCGCATACGGGGGCCGTATGATCCAGAATATCAAGTGGACCGCGGCTGAAATACGTATCTCGCTTGGGCTGGTAATGTTTTTTGAGGTATTCTTGTAATTTCTTGTGATCTCTTATGTCTAAATTTTTGAATCCGTCCGAGCCTACCACAATCAGCACCTTGTTAAACATCATTTGTCCGGCTCCCCACATGGCATGGGCAATTTTAATGGCTTGGCCGGGGTACCTTTTCTTAATTTTAAGAATAGCAAAGTTGTGCCCGACACCCTCTTCCGGCAGATAGAGATCTTCAATTTCCGGCCCTATGGCAAATTTAATGGGAGCAAGGAAAATTTTCTCCGTAGCCAAGGCTATGTATTTGTCCTCCTGAGGCGGTACTCCAACCACTGTTGCAGGATAAATGGCATCTTTCCGGTGTGATATACAGGTGATATGCAGTGTGGGGTAGAAATCTGCCAGTGAGTAAAACCCCGTGTGATCTCCGAATGGGCCCTCTATTACTTTGGCCTCTTTTTTATCCACATATCCTTCAATTACAAAATCGCAGTCTGCGGGAACTTTTATATCATTGGTGAGGCATTTAGTCAGGCCAACCCCTTTTCCGCGCAGAAAGCCGGCAAGCAGATATTCGTCAATTCCGTCGGGAAGGGGTGCGGTTGCAGCGTAGGTGTAAATAGGATCTCCGCCCAGACATACCACGACAGGCATTTGTGTCCCCTCAAACTCATCAAAGTGCCGAGCTCCGGTTTTGTGTCTGTGCCAATGCATTCCGGCGGTATTTTCCGTAAAGACCTGCATTCGGTACATCCCCACATTGCGGATACCGGTTTTAGGATCATTGGTATGGACAAGCGGCAAGGTGATAAACCGCCCGCCGTCCTGCGGCCAGCATTTTAGGATTGGGAGGCGGCTTAATTCCGGTTTATACAAAACAACCTCCTGACAAGGGGGAATTCCTCTCACCTCTTTGGGCATCCAGTTGGCCGCTTCTTTAAGTGTTGGGAGGAGTTTTAATTTACTCATAAGGGTGTTTTTCTCTCCCATAACCTCCTCCATAAGTTTATCTATTCGCTCCGTAATTTCATGAAAGCTCTCTATTCCAAGTGTATAGAGTATCCGTTTTTCAGATCCCATCATATTGGTGAGTACCGGAAACTGCGTTCCCGTATTCTCAAACAAGAGAGCTTTTCCGCCGCCTGGCATCTTGCTCACCCTGTTTGTAACCTCGGTAATCTCATAAATCGGATCTACAAATTCTGTAATCCGAATAAGTTCATCCTTACTCTCCAGGAAATTGATATAATTGCGTAGATTCATAATTTGGTGTGGCGCATGCGCTAACTCACTTAGCGTAGTGCGCCATTTTTTAGTTGGTTTATCTGCTTGCCTCCTCAAGGAGGTATAAAATTGATTTAAAAGTGATGCCGCTGTTGCGGGAAAGTCCTATTTCGCAGGTGCGGCTGGTGGCGTAGCCCTGGGTGCATGGGACTTGCGGTGTGTTGCCGGAGGTATGATGAGCGTTGTTGGTGCATTTTCCCTCTACTTGTTCGCGCAAATGGCGCAGGCCGTGTGTGTTTAATTCCGGAAGGATAAATCCTCTGTCTCCGGCAAAACCGCAGCAATTGCTCTCAATTACGACAACCTCCTCTGCGCACAGTTTGGCCAGATCGTATAGCATGTTGTCTACCCCCAGTTTCTTTGCGGAACAAACGGCAAAGACCGCAACTTTTATAGGTAGTTTCTTTATTTTCAGATTCCCGATAATATATTTCATCAGAAATTCTGCCGGTTCAAATAATTTTAGCTCCCCCTCCATATTGGTGTGCATGGTGTAAAGGCAAGGGCTCATATCGCATAAAATAGGGTAGGAGCCGTTCTCCGATGCTTTTAATAAAGCCGCTTTTAGTTCGTCTGGGGCGGTTTTTCCTGCCTGTACAAATCCTTTGCTGGAGAAGGCCATGCCGCAGCAGAGTTTATTCAGGTTATTGGGATAAATAATCTCGTAACCGGCCCGGAGCAATAATTTTTCTGTTATATGGGTTATTTCCAGCTCGTTGGAGTATGTTTTGCTTACCCCCATGCTTCGGGTGATGCAAGAGGGGAAATAAACAACTTTTCCAATGGGATTTTCCGGTGCTATGCTGTTATGAGTAATGGTATGCGCCCCTTTTGGAAAATATTCGTTCCACATGGGAATGGCTCCACAGGTGATTTTTCTGGCAGCAGAGGCTAATGCTCCAAAGGTTTGTTTGCCAAGTGCCAGACGAGCTCCGTAGGCAATATTTAATCCAATGCGCATTGCGGCGGTAACGGTATCCATGTTGGAGGCTACCGAAACAGCTCTCATTTCTACTGTATGGCTATGTTCTTGGTGACGCAACTCTTTAATTAATTTGCCGGAGTCTACTTTTACCGGGCATTTCATGGCACACAGACTGTCTGTAGCGCAGGTATCCATTCCCCAGTATTGGTATTGTTTCTGCATTTCCGCTGCAATATGGGGTGCCTCGCCGGTGGCTTTGAGCCGTTCCATCTCCCTAAAAGAGGCTACTCTTTGTCGCGGAGAGAGGGTAAGTCCCTCTGCAACACAAACCCCTTCGCAGAATCCGCATTCCATGCATTTATCAACGGTTTCGCTGGTAGATGGACACGGTTTAAGGTTCTGGATATGTACTTTATGGTTGGAGTTAAGGATAACCCCCGGATTTAGAATCTCTTTTGGATCAAAGATGGATTTTACCTCTTTCATAAGGGCGTAGGCCTGTTCTCCCCACTCTTTCTCTACATAAGGGGCCATGTTTCGTCCGGTGCCATGTTCTGCTTTAAGGGAACCGTCGTACTTATCTACTACAAGATTGGCAATGTCATCCATGAACTTGCCATATTTTTCTATATCTGCCTCGGTACGAAAGTCTTGATTGAACATAAAATGGAGATTTCCCTCCAGGGCATGTCCAAAAAGAACTGCATCTGAGTAGCCGTCCTGATCAAAAATGCGTCTTAAGTCCAGCACGGCATCTGCCAGTTGAGGAACTGGAAAACAAATATCTTCTATAATGGCGGTGGTTCCTGCTTTTCTCATGCCGGCTACGGTTGGAAGGGTCTCTTTGCGGATTTTCCATAAAATGGCCTGTTCTTTCGGATTGGTAGTAAATGCAAATGGAACCTCGGTTGCAATACCTTTGATGCTCCCTGTAATTTGAGCAACCTGAGCATTGAGAGTCTCCTGGTTTTCTGCACGGGTCTCTACCAGCAGGCCGCAGGCTCCGTCCGAGAGTGTCTTTACAAACGTAGGTAATCCCGGAGCATTGTCTACAGAGCGGATACTGGCCCTGTCTATCAGCTCCACGGCCGAAACCGGTTGTTGTTTTAGAATCTGTACCGCATTGCATGCATCTTTAATAGTTGGATAAACAACAAACGCCAGAGATTTATGTTTGTGCTCTATAACGGTGTTGTAGGTAATCCCGGCTATAAAAGCCAAAGTTCCCTCCGATCCAATCATCAGATGTTTTAGAATATCAAAGCCGTTGCTGTAATCTACAAAAGCATTCAGACTGTAACCGGTCGTATTCTTAATTTTATATTTCTTTTTAATTCTCGCTTTTAGTTCGGCATTGGCATCAATCCTATGTGCAATATCTTCCAGAGAGGCCAGTAATGCTCCGTGGCTCTGCCCAAAAGCATTGCGGGAGGTGGCGTTTGCGGTATCCAATGTAGTGCCGTCTGCAAGGATAATTTTAATATCAGCTATGGTTTTGTATGAATTCTCACTGGTTCCGCAACACATTCCACTGGCATTATTTGCCGCAATTCCCCCAATCATGGCGGAATCAATGGAGGCAGGATCGGGCCCTATTTTTCTGCCGTATCGGGCAAGGTATCTGTTGGCATGTTCTCCTCTGATACCGGGCTGCAAAGCAATCTTTAGCCCTCCCTCCAAAATTTGATGCTCCTTAAAACCATGTGAGGCAATTACCAGCACGGAATCGGATAATGCCTGTCCCGATAGTGATGTCCCTGCTGCCCGAAATGTCACCGGAACCCCCAGTTGATAAGCGGTTTGAATAATCAACTCTATCTCCTGTTCATTCTGCGCCCGTACTACCAGTTTTGGAATTAACCGATAAAAGGAGGCATCCGTACCAAATGCCAAGGTGCTTAATGCATCATGTAATAATCTCTCCTTAGGGATAAGTGCATTCACTCTTTCATAAAATTCTTTGTACTTGCCGCTAATCATAATTTTATCTTGTTTTTTACAATTGTCTCCAGTAATTCTTTTAGGTCCAAGTCATTCACATCTTTTGCGATCACAATATTATCCTTTAAAAGATAGATTCCCGGAACATTTTCTAAATAATAATTCTCATAAATCTCATCAGCGTCTTCTCCTCCCCATGTTTCCTGCCAAGTAAAGCCATTTTGGGCAACATGCTTTACCCACTCTTTGTAATCCGTTCCTGTATTAATGGCAATAAACTCAATGTTAATATCCTTGCTATTTTTATAGGTGTCGTATAATTTTTGTAACTCTTTGGAAACCAAACCGCATATTCCGCAATTTATTTTATAAAAATAGAGAACTTTGTATTCGTTTCTAATATCATAAAGCTCGATTGATGATCCGTTTATGCTTTCCAGAGAGAGATTTGCCGCTTTTCCCCCCAGCGGATTCATATTAAATACGGCAATTGCCCTCTTTACTTGTTCTACAAAACTTCCATTACTCCAAAGCTCCTTTTTATCTAAAATATATTTCTGCCCCAGATAAGCTGCCCCCTCCTGCAATCTGTAATCGGAGGAGAGCCGCAGAAAATTAAACAACTCCCTAAATATCTCCCGGAACAACTCCGGCTTTTGTGCACTTTTGCTGTAAAAAGCATCAATGCCCGTATGGATGGATGTTGTGTCAAGAGCCCCTGTTTTTGTAAAAAAATCGGTGAAGAATTTATGCAGATCATCCGCCTCTTTGTTTTTTGCTTGCAGCAATTCCATTAAAGAATCTGTTTTAAGATTTCTCCCGATAATTTTTTTGTCTTTATCCAGCAGGAACATCTGGGGCGTGGATAACACATTGTACAACATATGGAACCCGCTTTCAAACAACGGATCATACACATTTACCCAGTTTACAAACGGATTATATAACACAAATTCTTTGTTTATATAAGTCTTCCAGTTCTCTATATTTGCCTGAGTATAAACCGCATAAATAGTTAGAATACCTCCTTTGTATTCATTCACAAAATCTACCAGCTTCGGAGTTTCCACCTTGCAGGTATGGCAATCGTCTGTGTAAAAATAAAGAATGGTATAATCGCCTTCCAGAGAGTTAAGCGAAATTATCTTCCCCAGCGTATCAACCAGTTTAAGATTGGGTGCCTGCATCCCTATAAGCGAGTGTTTATTGGTATTTACAAACATCTGCAACATAAACAGCCCCTCTTTGTTGGGCCACTCCAACTTGCCATTCAAAAACCACTCCTGTGCAATATGCACCGCAATCCCTTCCTGCCCCATAATGGCAGATTTGTAGAAATAATCAAAAGCAGTACAGGCAATCAGGGCTTGCAATTGCGCAGATATCTTTGCTATTCCAGTCTCTTTGTTCGCATTCCCATTTCCCTCTCCCTCTCCCTCTCCCTCTCCCTCTCTTTTATTCATATCTCCATCTCTTCCCTCATCCCCTTTATTCGTAACCCAATTCCCTTTTATTAAATTGTCAGTCAGTCTTATAAGCGTATCATTCGGATTCAGTTCAATAGCTTGCAAATATTGTTTTACCTTGGCTTTTCCAAATGCCGTATTTAAAATGAGCGAATCCCCAAACGGAAACTTTTCAAGAATCTGTTGTGCGGAGCCTGCCGGAAAGAGGGTGTTTTTAAGCATGATTTCCAAAATGGAACCGGAACACTCTTTCTCTGTTTTTGTGATAATTTCCTGAATCTTTGTGTTGAGCTCTTCCGCATTATTCAGTTGGTTCCAGCCGGTATTCAGCAGATTCTGAAACTCTGTATAAATCTGGTTTTCAAGACTCCCCCTCTTCTGCAAGATTCCGGTGGAATCTATTGTGAAGCTGCTGTTTTCTACCTGTTTGCGATTCTGTGGAGAAACCATAAACTCTAGAAGTCTATTTATCTTTCCCCCAACTTCTCCCGTAAATCCGTCAATAACATATTGGCCATACGGAAGAGATGTATTGGTACTAAAAACAATTTTCCCTTTCTTATCTGCTTGAACGGTATCAATTCCCCGTTTTTCTCCCCATTCATAGATGGATAGAATATAGGAATTATACAAATTTTTAGAATCTGCACGAACAATAATCTGAGAACCCTCTTTGGCAAAAGCGGTATTACATAGTATAAATAAGGTAATAATCGGACATAAAATCTTTTTCATTTGTTTCATGTTCAAAGTATCACTTTTGCAAGGTGTACTTTTTTAGATCTATCCCTTTTGGTAGAAATAAAGAGGCATCACCTCCGTGTATAATTACATCTCTTACAACCGTAGAAGAGATAAACGAGTATTCCTGACATGCCGGAATAAAAATAGTGGAAACATGCGGAGCCATTTTTTTATTAGCTTGTGCAATCACGCTTTCCAACTCAAAATCGGTAGTTGTACGAAGCCCTCTTATGATATATTTAACATTTAACTTATCACAAAGATCAATGGTAAGATCCGTATAAATACAAACCTCTACATTTTTAAGAGAGGATATAGCGTCCGTAATAATTTCAGCCCTTATCTGAGGCGAAAAAAAACCTTGTTTGGAACTATTATAACCAACTGCAATTATCACTTTATCAAATAACTGCAAGGCTGATTCCAGTACGTCATAATGTCCCACCGTAAAGGGATCAAATGACCCCGGAAATATTGCTGTACGCATACATTATCAAATTTTGGGCAAAATTAACTATTTTTGTCATTCCTATAATGATTTAATACTATTTATTCCCATTTAATGTACTTTATTGTCCGTAATTATGATTTTTATCCTGTTAGTACTTGTCGTTCTTCTGTTGCAGTTGTTTTCTGTTCTAATTGCCAAAAAAATATTTAAAGACAAACCGGCTCTAAAATGGTTTCTGTCTGGTTTTATAGTGCTGGGACTACCTCTGTTTCTGGCAACAATGTTTTTTGCCGAATCGATCCCTGCTTGGGGAGAGCGTGCATTTGCGGAAGTTGGGTTTACATGGCTTATTTTATTACCGTTTCTGTTTATTGTTCTATTGTTGATTTTTCTCCTTGGAGCTACAAAAATTTTACCTCCAAAACGCAATAGCAAAGCATTTGTAATTTCTCTTTTTCTATTGACAGGCCTACTGGCGTATGGCAGATATAATTTCTATAAAATTAAAACACAGGGATATACGCTTAATACAAAGAAAACAACTGCCGGCAACCAAACTTCCAATAACAGTAATACCCGACAAGAGGTAAAAATTATTATGGTTTCTGATTTACACTTGGGAACCTATATAAATAAAGAGAGTCTGGCCCGTTTTGTAGATGTTATTAATGAACACAACCCGCAGGTTCTTTTTTTGGTAGGAGATATTATAGATCGGGAATTAACTCCTCTGGTACAACAACAAATGGAAACCGAGTTTTTACGCTTAAAGGCACCCCTTGGAAAATATATTGTATTTGGGAATCACGAGAGTTACGGCAAAGCAACCAACGAACAGGTGAGTGATTATTTTACCAAATGCGGCCTGACGGTATTGCGAGATAAAGCCGTATTGGTAGATTCGTTATTCTATCTGGTTGGACGAAATGATAGAGGCCATACCAAAAAACAACGTATCTCCACCGATGATATTATCCAAAATGATTTTCCAAATTTTAATAACAGCTTGCCTGTGGTTGTCCTGAGCCATCGTCCTCATACCTTTGAGGAGTGGGAGAGTGAAGAACCGCTCAAATATACCCCGTCACTGGTATTATCCGGCCATACTCACAACGGACAGCTTTTTCCGTTTAACCTAATCGTGCAGAAACTTTATCCGCATTACTACGGCCAATTTACAGAAAATGGTGTTACTTACATAACCTCTTCCGGCCTTGGACAATGGGGACCGAAATTTCGTTTGGGAACACAATCGGAGATTGTGGAAATTGATTGGAATATGATAAAATAAAAAAATAGAATAGTATGTTTTTACCTAAATTTAGTTACGGAGTTTCATTCCTAATCGCTCTGGTTGTATTACCGGGTATCGTTACGGCGCAAACCTTATCTGTTGCGCATAGAATATTGGATGGAAAGCATCTAAGTCTTCCCCAACGTGATACGATGGCTTGTAGCGGCAGTGCTTTTATAAAAAAAATTGATACGGTGGCTTTTGAGCGAAGGGAGACAATGATTGTGAAAGAGATACTCAATGGAAATATCCCCTCTTTTTTACGGTTATTTTGTCCGTTGTCTTATACAATATCCGGCAATAGAATTGAATTTTATACCCTTTCCGATTATCTGGCAATAGGTTCCGATTCCGATTTTGTCCGTATTCCAATGGGGCCTCTGGCTGCTCAGGAGATTGCCGATGAGCTTTTTTGTTCACTGCCTACATCGTTGTTGGTGGACAAAATAGCATTCTCTTCACAGGGGGCTATAGAGCCGTTTCCGTTTCGGCCGCTAGGGGAGAGAAATACCCTTCCCATTGTGTTTGAGGATAGTAACAATGCCATTAATGCTTTATACAAGGCTAAAAGTTATGTTCATGGACAACTGATCAGCGGATTAAAGAAGGATGTAATTCTTACCTCTAAAATTACCGATACTGCCCGGCTCAATCATGTTACCATTTATGGCTGGCATTATCCAAACGGTACTCATATACAGCCATCCAATAATGTACACATTAACTCCTATGTAGATTATAGTCATGGTATTCGCCTTATTTACAGAATTATAAAAATAAATGGGGCTGAATATGACATTCAGAATGTCTTATCCGACCCCAAACTTTTTATGCTGTTAAGCAATGAGCCTGTTCCTATGTCCAAACCAACTTATGCCGGTGACATATTGCATTAAATTGTGTGTACAATGTTTATTCTTGTTGTGATGCTTCTGTGGTAACTTTTTCTTTATATGGAGCCAATACCATAAGGTTTTTACCAAGGCTGTCGCAAAGAGTTAGAACACTGTCTTTTAAGGTATATGATCTTACTCCTTCCAGATTCTGGATAAAGCTGCTTTCATAAGCCATATCGGGACACGCCATACGGGTCATTCCCATAGGGTTGAGTTTAATTTTATTGGTGGGTTCTATTGTATAGTTGCCAAAGTAATAATTGCAGCCTGCATTTCCCCCGATTTTGGTACTATCTGCAAATCCAAGGGTAGGTATTCCCTCTGCCGGGGCTTGTACGGAGGTTCCGTTTAATTCCATTTGTGTTACCTGCCAAACACTTCCTACAGGAATTACCTCACTGGATTTACCGGTACACATTACCAATGTTAAACTTGAAATCAGGATAGCTGTCGAACTTAAAATTTTTTTCATTTTTATATCATTTTTATTTTATAAACTCCAGGCAATAGGCGTTTTGCCGAAAGAGATTAATAGTTGGTTGCATTTTGAAAAGTGTCTGCATCCAAAAAATGCTCCTCTTGCAAGGGGCGACGGATGTGCCGCTTCTAAAACATAATGTTTACTGTGGTCTATCAGCTCTCTTTTTGTGCGGGCGTAATTTCCCCAAAGTAAAAAAACAATTCCTTCCCGTTTATCGGATAGGGCCTTTATAACGGCATCGGTGAACTCATTCCAGCCTATTTTGCTATGTGATGTAGGCTCTGCAGCCCTTACTGTAAGCACGGCATTCAGGAGAAATACCCCCTGTTTTGCCCAGTTTTCCAGGTTCCCGTTTTTTTCCAATTTTATGGAGAGGTCTTCTTCAATCTCTTTATATATGTTTTTTAAAGAGGGAGGAGGCGTTACTCCGTTAGGAACAGAAAAGGAGAGTCCGTGTGCCTGATTGGGGCCGTGGTAAGGATCTTGTCCCAGTATCACAACTTTAACATCGTTAAACGGTGTTAGTTCAAAAGCATTGAAAATAAGAGCTCCCGGAGGATAGATTGTTTTTCCTGTTTGTTTTTCCTGATGCAGAAATTTTGTCAGGTTTACAAAATACTCTTTTTCAAACTCCTCTTTGAGTATTTCTTTCCACTGCTCTTGAATTTGTACGTCCATACAATTAGAATCTGTTGATTGGAATCTAAAATATATATTCTAGGACCTCTTCCATTGTTTTTACATACTTAAATGTAAGCCCTTTAACATATATTTCTTTAATTTCTTTAATTTCTTTTTCGTTTTCAGCCGATAACACAATGGTTTTTATCCCTGCACGTTTTGCTGCCAGAATTTTCTCTTTAATTCCCCCTACGGGTAGTACTTTTCCACGCAAAGTCATCTCTCCCGTCATAGCAAGGGCATGTTTCACCTTCTTTCCGCTAAAAGCAGAGGCCATGGAACTTACCATGGTAATACCTGCAGACGGCCCGTCTTTAGGAATAGCCCCCTCCGGTACGTGCACGTGCAGATCTTTGTTCTGAATATCTTTTGCTTCTACCCCTATCAGTTGCGGATGTGCTTTAATATACTGGTAAGCAATAATGGCAGACTCTTTCATAACATCTCCCAGATTGCCGGTGGTTGTAAGAATCCCTTTTCCCTCACTCAAACTACTCTCCACAAATAGAATTTCTCCCCCCATTTCTGTCCAGGCAAGTCCTGTTACAACTCCCGGAGCCTCATTTCCTTGTTGCATATCATGCATATTGGTTGGAAGTCCCAAAATCTCTTTTACCTGTTCCGGTGCAATGGTTGTAGGTAAATCTTCCTCAAGAGCTATTTTCTTAGCTATATTTCTTGCAATCTTGGCAATCTTCTTATCTAAATTTCTAACGCCCGATTCTCTGGTATATTCATCAATAATGGTCTCAATACCCTCTTTGCTTATTTTTAACTGGGATGCCTTAAGCCCGTGAGCCTCTTTCTGTTTAGAAATCAGATAACTCTTTGCAATATGATATTTCTCTTCGGCAAGATATCCGCTTACCGGTATCATCTCCATCCTATCT
>JAVWIB010000015.1:0-37237 GCA_036639755.1 Bacteroidales bacterium | reverse complement strand
CTATTTGTTCTCAACAACGATTTGAATCAACCGACAGTACATGTCCGATTCCTATTGCAAGAGAAAATGCGGACGAAAATATCAGAAAGTATTTTTATGATATACTAAATTTACAAAAACAATCTCTATGAAAAAACTACTCTTTGTTATTTTGCTTGGCATTGGTTTGCTTGGCGATGTCATGGCACAACAGATTATTGGGAAAGTCGTGGATGAAAAACAAAATCCGTTATCTTACGTTAGTGTCGTTCTCAAAAGCCTACCAGATTCAACTGCTGTTGCAGGAGTGGCGAGTAAACCAGATGGCAGTTTTGAACTACCTGCCAAAAACGGAGTGCAATATGTGATAACGACATCTTATTTCGGTTATCAAACCGTCAGCAGGAGTTGCCAAGCGGGAAATGTCGGCACGATAGTTATGAAAGAGCGTTCGGAATTACTAGACGAGGTTGTGGTGATTGCACAAAGAACAAAACACGAAGCTAATGGTTATACGATTAATCTCCGTTCATCAGATATCGTCAAAGGCAAACAAACTTCCGATGCCTTAATGTTTTTACCTAGCGTAAGCAAAGAGGATGGAAGCCTTAAAATCAATGGTTTGGCTGTTAGTGAAATTTACATTGACGGTGTAAAAATCACTAATTTTGATGAACTTAATAATCTTCCGGCAGATATGATTGATAAAGTCAAGGTGAACTACCTTGCCGGTAGCAATCAAAACGCATCAATGACCGGCGGAACTATTGACATCACGCTTCGCAAACCACCAAAGGGCGGATATTATGGAAGCCTCTCCGCAGGAACAGATTACAATAAATTTTATGGTTTTGGCAATGAGGATATTGGTGGTGTAATCAGCTATCGTTATAAAAATTTGAGTATTTATAACAACCTCTCTCTTGCTTGGAATCATAATCAAGAGACTGCTACACAATCAATATGGAATCAATCTACTAACCTACTTAAGCAGATATACGAAGATTCTAAATACAGAGGTTTTAATGTCAACAACCGTCTTAGTCTTACGCAACAAATTAACAAACGCAATAAAATAGGAGCCGGTTATTACGTCTCTTCGAATCAACAACAGCCTCTATCTTCGACGGTATCAAACGATATAAATGCTTTAAAATCTGCGATTGCAGGGCAAAACGGCGTTCTCGCCCAAGAGGCGACCGTAAAGTATTCATCAACTCTTAACGATAAGGGAATGTCATTGGATGTTATCGGGGACTACTTCAACCGGAAAGCTAATAATAGCTCTCGTTATTCTTACGGTAACGACCCAGAGAGTTCGTCTGCCAGCGAATCCTCTCTAAATTTATGGAAGTTATCTATTGACATGACAAATCCAAGAAGCCAAAAGCTTGCGTGGAAGTATGGAGCGTCCGTGCAGCTAATCTCCTCTGAATATAACCCTGAGTATGTGACAGCAGGTGACAATCGTTTCTCTACAAGTCTAATTCCAACTCGTACACGAGGTCTGATACCTCATGCGTATGCTCAAGCAATGGGTGTGCTTGGGAAATTGAGTTATAGCATTGGAGTTAACTGGCAGTTGAATCAAATTGAATATAGGACCTTTGATAAATCTGATGAAAGATTCTCTAATACTCAATGGGGAATCAATCCGACTCTTCAATTGATGATGCCACTGGACAAAGATAGAAAGCACGTCATAATGCTCAATTACAAACGCCAGCTTAGCGACATACCATATGCTGCAATTTCATCCACAATTCGTTGGATTGACCCGTACAATTACACTGTTGGGAATCCAAATTTGACAGCACCAACTTCAGATATTGTGATGGCTGGAGTGTCTCTGTTTAGCAATAAATTGAACCTCACAGCACTTTATGTGCGTTCTGTCAACAGTATACATTGGGAGACACTTCAGAGTTCAACAGCCTCGGACGTATTTTATACAACTCCAATTAATCTGCCTTCTATTAACGCTTACGGTGTTGGGGTAGAGCTGAATCTAAATCCGGTGAAACCTTGGAAGATGAAACTTGCCGGACGTTTGGAAATTATGCCCGAGTCTCTTACCCTTGCGGGAGTATACTATGGAGATACCCAACTGAGGCAGTATTATTCAATGTACAACACCTTCGACTTTACAAGCGGATGGGGTGCGATGCTGAATGCTATATTTGAGCCTACTTACAAAACTTACGACCGTACATATCATACTGTATACAACATAGGCGGTAAAATATATAAATCTATCTGTAACGACAAACTTCAACTATCGTTAATGTTTAATGCCCTAGGTGACCGTCGCCGCTATGACCGTTTTGCCAATGGCAATAAGGTAACTTATGACTACACCACACCTGTCCAAAGTGTAGGATTGTCTATCTTATGGCGTTTCTCTGGTGGCAAAAAAGTCAAAGTCAGCACCATTGATGGAAGTCAAAACTATGAAAATATTACAGATATTAGATAAGGTTACTTTATTCGTAAGCCCCCGATAAATTACGCTTGTATATAATAAAAAAATAAACTTCAGTTAATTTCTACCATTTTAGGTGATTTTGCTGAAGTTCATTATGCTTTATAGAAAACCGTTGAAATTTATTGACGTTCGGTATAGTTCGCTGAAGTTCTAATTTATGGGTGGATTTCTTGTAAATCCATCCATTTTTTATATCTTTGTCTTCACGAGCAAGGAACGCTACAAGCAACAAATATGCTATGCAATCAAACGCAATCAGCCGAATACACCACGTTGCAAATCCGTTAGCACTTCACCCTAAGTTCTATTGTAAATATCTGAATTGCAAAAACATATAGCAATTCCTGTTATATGCAACCATAATTTTAATGCGCCGCATCCTCTTAGCAATAAAGTGAATGCGGCGCATTTTTTTAAATCTAAGTGAGTTAGAGTATCTTTGCGGAAATAATGCGTACATCCTCTATAGGACGGTCGTTTTTATCTGTTTTTACATTTTGGATGGTATCTACAACACTCATTCCGTCAAATACTTCACCAAAGATGGTGTATTGGCCGTCTAGGTGGGGAGTGCCACCGGTAGTTTTGTAGACTTCACGCATTTCGGGGGTGAGTTTAATGGTACCTCCGCTGCGTTTGTCCATCTTTTTTTGTTGTGCATCCAAGCCGGCATCATCAAAGATCTTGCCCCATACAATGTAAAATTGAGAGGCACTGGATTCTTTTTTAGGATTTACATCATCTCCCTCGCGGGCTGCGGCAAGGACACCTCGGCGGTGGATAATATCGGGGAGTCTGAATTCCGGCGCAAGGGTGTAGCTGGGGCCGCCGTTACCAAGAAGGATACCGGGAGCAGCAGCTTTGGAATCGGGGTCACCTCCCTGAATCATAAAATCTTTAATAACACGGTGAAAAAGAGTTCCGTTAAAATAACCCTTTTTGACTAATTTCTTAAAATTAGCAGCATGTACGGGAACTTTTTCATCGTACAAGGTAATTCTTATATCCCCTTTGGTGGTAGTAAAAAGAATTTTCGTGGGCTTTTTAGCCGCACAGTTTATGGCAACTGCCAAAAATGCAAACAGAAATAAGATTGCACCTGATTTTTGAATATTGAATAGTTTCATCATAAAATAGAGTTTTAAGTTTAGTTAATATTTTCAAGAGCTTCCAGCTTTGAAAGGTATTTTTTGTATAAGAACTTTGAGAGGAAGCGCAAAATAACAATCATAAAAAAGATAAGTACAAGGCATATTTCAGCAAAAAGCTGGTCGCCTATAATACTGTTTGCCATAATAATTTCGGGATCTCTGGATAAGACTTTGCTGCGCAGAAAAGTATAAGGGTAGTTCCCCGATGCCCATTTTGCAATAACATCTCCTTCGTAAAGATAGGTAAGACCTCCGTTGGAGCGGTTAAAGGAGAGGACGGTTTTATAGTCGGTGTATACCAGCGAAGCATTCAGACCGGCAAATGCTTTTTCAGTTTGTTCCACGCTATTCCCACTCATAATATAAAAGACGGCATGATTGGCATTTAAGGTATCGCAAAGCCGCTTTAGCTTCTCTATGGTTCTGTCCGAGACGGAGGCCACCCTGTAAAAAGAGAGTATGAATACCGGTTTTTCGAGCTCCAGTATCTGACGGGTAATGTATTCTCCCTCTGCATCTTTCAGGGAAAAGTCTACAGGATGTGTTGGTGCTGCTTCCGACACAAGGGTGGTTTTTGAGTCTACAAAATTCCATGTTGAATCGGGAAGATTATTAATTGTAAATTCTTTTTCCTGCCCATCTTTTGAATAGATGAAAATGGTGCTGTACTGTTGCTCTGCCCCTGTTTGATATTCTATTAAATCGGTTCCCGGTTTGTAATCCCCCAGATCAATCTGAGGCATCTTTACAATGGCATATAGAGAAATTACCAGAATTACAGCCGAATAAATTGCAATATAGAAACGCTCTACAATTTTCCCTGCAATGGGTTCAAAATTTTTCCGCTGTATATAAATAATGACGGCAGCACCCATCAAGACAATATTTTTAAAAAATGTTTGCCAGTTGGTAAGATGAACGGCATCTCCAAAACATCCGCAATCTTTTACCGGATTAAATAGGGCCAATACAAGGGTTAGCAGGGTAAAGAAAGCCATAAACCAAAAAACGGTAACAGCAAAGAACCGAACCCTCAACCCTTTTAAAATGGAAACGCCTATGATAAATTCCACTGCAGCCAGAAGGGTGGCACCCGGAATGGATAAAAAATCAAAGAAGTCCAAATGAAAAGCAGCAAGATATTCTTTTATTTTAAGCCCACCTCCAATGGGATCGATGGCTTTAAAAAAACCGGATAGTATAAAAACAACCCCTAGAATAACTCTGCTGACCGCCCTTAAAAAACTCATACCAATTTATTTTATAACATCACTTACAATGCGTTCGATACGGCTGAAAATCGCCTCCTGCGGCAAGATATTACCTTGTTCGTTGGAACAATCTATCCGTACAAAATTCTTATCTTTAACACTTTGCTGCAAATAAATGTTTCTCACCCCTATCTGAAATTCTATATCCGCTTCATGAATATCTGTCTTTCCGTGCAGATAATTCCTGCCATCATCTTCGCTACGGCTCTCTTTTAATTTTTTATCTACAAAACTGATGGGAACGTCCAAGAAAATGTTAATATCGGGACGGGGAATTCCGAAAATATTGAATTCCGTATTAAAAATCCACTCCCGCAGCTCGTCTGCCTGTGCCTGATTGGGGATTTTTGAACATTGGTAGGCAATATTGGAGTAAACATATCGATCTAGAAGTACGCAATAACCTTTTGCCAGCCAATCTTTTATCTGAGTGGAAGCATCTCTTCGGTCTTCCGCAAAAAGAAGTGCTACCAACTGTGGGTGTACCTGCCGAATTGCGCCAAAATCTCCCCGAAGGAATTTTGCAATAAGTTCTCCGTAAAGTGATGATTCATAACGTGGAAAGTGAATATATTTAAGTTCCATCCCTTTTGAAAGTATATACTCTTTTAGCAGTTTCACCTGGGTACTTTTACCGGCTCCGTCCAGCCCTTCTATAACAATTAACATAATTTTATTACTTTTGTATGTGCGCAAAGATAGGAAAAAATGAAAACAAATACCACCCCAAAAGTAATGGGGATTATAAATATAAACGGTGAATCATTCTATAAAGAGAGCCGTTGCCTTAAGAGCGAAAGGGTTCTGGAACGGATTCATACCATGCTGGCAGAGGGGGCCGATCTAATTGATATTGGAGCTTGTTCTACCCGTCCGCTCTCAACCCCGGTAAGTATGGAGCAGGAATGGGAGTATCTTAAGGAGCCTTTGCAGGCGATAGCAGGCGAGATATTATCGGGATGCAAAACGGCCGGCAGAAATTTAATTTCTATCGATACTTTTCATGCGGAAATTGTGCGAAGAGTTTATGACACCATTGGGGAGTTTACCGTAAATGATATTTCCGCAGGAGAGGATGATTTACAGATGCTTAAAACAGTGGGGGAACTCAAACTTCCTTATATTGCCATGCATAAGAGAGGTAAGCCCGATACCATGCAGGGGCTGTGCGATTATCCGAATGGGGTTACCAACGAAGTAATCCGGTATTTTAAAGAATTTGAGGAACGGGCAGCCGCTTGCAACATCACCGATTATATTGTTGATCCCGGATGGGGATTCGCAAAAACGTTGGAACAAAATTACGAACTTCTGAACGGAATCCCCCAAATGCGCCGGGAACTCACTACTTCCGACGGTACGCCGCGAGAACTGCTCGTGGGGATATCCCGCAAAGGAATGATCTGGAAATTGCTGGATATCACTCCCGATCAGGCTCTGTGCGGTACCGTCGCACTGAATCTGCAGGCTTTATTGCTTGGAGCAACCATCATAAGGGTACATGATGTAAAGGAAGGGGTACAATGCACCAAATTACAAAAGGTATTTGCTTTTTCACACATTTAAATTATCTTTGTAGACGGTAGAATTTATATAGCTGAATATGAGTCGTAGTTTCATGAATAACAAGCAGATTTTATACCACTTACTTACCTTTTTTGTTCTTGCGGTCTCAAACGCCGGCATGGCCGCCAACTGGGTACCGGACAAGAATCTTATTATACGCGGTAGTAATAATTATGCTCCATTTGAATATCTGAACAGCCGGGGAGAACCGGAAGGATTTAATATAGATATTATAAAAGCTCTCATGGAAGAGCTGGAATATACGAACTATAATTTAAAGTTAGAGAATTGGGATACAATCTATAACAATCTAAAAAACAACAAAATAGATATTATTATAGGTATCATGTATTCTCCGCACAGAAATAAAGATGTTAAGTTCAGTCTTCCCTTGTGTCAGGTAAGCAACAGCATTATCGGTCGGAAAGGGAGTACGGCCAAAGACTATGAAGATCTCGCATGGAAAGAGGTAATTGTTCAAACAAACAGCGCAAATCACCACACCCTGTTAAATAATAAACTTACCGATAAAATTATTGCCGTACACAGTATTACCGAAGCCATACAGATGCTATCCCAAGGAAAAGGAGATGCCATGATGGAAAACGAACTGACGGCATACTATTACATTAAGCATCTCAGAATTAAGAATCTTGTAGTAAGAAATATGCCCCTAAAACCGCTGGCATACTGTATTGCCGTAAATGCAGACAACGACAACCTCCTCTATCAGTTAAATCTGGGAATACAAGCTCTTAAAACAAATGGAAAATACGATGAAATTTACAACCGCTGGTTTGGGGTGATAGAGAATAATCGCTATGGCAAAACATTCATTACCATCTCCATCATTCTTGTTGGCCTGTTATTGTTGCTTCTGTTATTTTTATGGATACTCCGCAAACAGGTAAAAAGAGCCACAAGATTACTCTTTAACTCAAAGCAAGAGATAGAAATGGCCATTGATGCAGGTAAAATAAGTGTCTGGAGCTACAACATCACCACCCACATCCTCTCTACCCTGCACGGGAAAATTATCTATGACGGATTCACACTGGAAAAGATGGTTACACATCTTCATCCCGACGACCGTAAAGCAGTATCAGATGCCTTTGGCGATTTAGCGGAAGGGATAAAAAAACGAATGAGTGTTTGCTTTCGGATACAGGGCGAAACAGGGGGTGAATATTTTACCCATGAAGTAATTATGATACGGGTGGAAAAATCAGCCGGCTTTCCGAGCAAGATTATCGGAACACGCAAAGATGTAACGGAAGAGATAGCACTTAAAAAACAGTTGGAAGATTACCGGTTAAAAACCAATATCATTACCGAGACAAACGATATTATCTTTATACAATATGATCTTATTACCCAAACTTTTATCAAAGTTAACAAGCTTGGGAAAGAGGACAAAGATCACTATACGAAAAGCGAGTATATGGCTTTGGTACATCCGCAGGATATTAATCTTGCCAATACTTTTATTGCCAGCATGGAGGCCCATCAGCAGGAACGCATCTGCTCGGAGTACAGACTACTCTCCGAGAGCAAACAATACGAATGGTACACCATTGACACAATCGCCTATAAACACAACAAAGCGGGAGAAATTACAAGTTATCTGGGTATACGGCGCAACAATAATAAATGGAAACAAATTACGGACGATCTCATTACATTACGGGATAAAGCAGAAGCCTCCAACAAACTCAAATCTGCCTTTCTTGCCAATATGAGTCATGAAATAAGAACCCCGCTAAATGCAATTGTAGGATTCTCCGATTTAATGGCAGATACCGATAGCGAACAGGATAAACAACAATACAAAGGGATTATAAAAACCAATAGCGAACTATTGCTGCAATTAATAGATGATATTCTTGACTTGTCCCGTATAGAAGCAGGGCTTATTGACATTCATCATAAATCGTTCAATTTTGGCGAATACCTGAATGATTTGTATGCCGCCTTGCTATTGAGAAAACCTGCTACGATAGATTTTATATTAAAAAGGCACGATAAAAATCTTAATATTATTATCAATTCGGATAAAACAAGAATCAGCCAGATTATAACTAATCTGGTAACCAACGCCTTTAAGTTTACCCAACAAGGAAACGTAACACTGGAGTGTAACTATGAAAACAAGTTGCTTATCATCTATATAACCGATACCGGAATAGGGATATCGCCCGAGAATCAGGAGAAAATATTCGACCGCTTTGAAAAATTGGATAATTTTGCACAAGGTACAGGATTGGGGCTCTCTATCTGCAAAGCACTAACCAAAGCTATGGATGGCGAGATAAGCGTTGAATCGAAACTTGGAAAAGGGACATGCTTTAAGATTACCCTACCCTGCAAAACAGAATAATCATTTTAACCATAATATAATGTCACAAAACGCACTACTGGCCGTATCACCCATAGACGGCAGATACCTCAAACAAGTTAACGATTTAAGAATGTATTTTTCAGAATACGCACTTATCCGATATAGAATAAAAGTTGAAATAGAATATTTTATTGCTCTGTGCGAACTACCGCTCAAGCAATTGCAAGGGGTAGATAAAACCAACTATGCAAAATTAAGAGATCTCTATAACAATTTTACTCCCGATCAGGCACAACAGGTAAAGGAGATTGAAAAAGTTACCAATCATGATGTAAAAGCGGTAGAATATTACATTAAAAGCCAATTCAAAGAACTTGGAATCGAACAATATGGAGAATTCGTACACTTTGGATTAACATCACAGGATATTAATAACACCGCCGTACCGCTCAGTTTGCTGGATGGCATTCGGAATAGTTATATGCCTGCCTTGTATGAAGTACTGGATATTCTTAAAGAATATGCAAAAGCATGGGAAAATATCCCAATGCTGGCACACACCCACGGGCAACCCGCCTCCCCCACCCGCTTGGGCAAAGAGATTTATGTGTACGTAGCACGTCTGGAAGAGCAGTTAAGATTGCTCTCTACCATCCCCTATTCTGCAAAATTCGGAGGAGCCACCGGCAACTTTAACGCACATAACTTTGCATACCCATCTATTGACTGGAACAAATTTGCTATACAATTTGTAGAAGGCCGGCTAGGGCTGAAACGCTCTTACCCAACCACCCAAATAGAACATTACGATAATCTGGCAGCCCTTTTTGATAATCTGAAAAGGATTAACAATATTCTTACAGACCTATCCCGCGATATGTGGACCTATATTTCCATGGAATATTTCCGTCAAGAAGTAAAGGCCGGAGAAGTAGGTTCCTCCGCTATGCCGCACAAAGTAAATCCGATTGATTTTGAAAATGCAGAAGGCAACTTTGGAATGGCAAATGCAATCTACTCCCACCTAGCTAATAAACTACCGGTGTCTCGTCTGCAGAGAGACCTTACAGACTCAACCGTTTTACGAAACATAGGGGTTCCTTTGGCACACTCCATCATCTCCTTAAAATCCTTAAAAAAAGGACTTGGAAAATTAATCCTTAATGAGGCGGCTCTGAACAGAGATCTGGAGAACAACTGGGCAGTAGTGGCAGAAGGCATTCAGACCATCCTGCGCAGAGAGGGGTATCCCAATCCGTACGAAGCTCTTAAGGCTCTCACCCGCGGCAATGCCGGCATCTCCAAAGAGAGCATTCAGGAATTTGTGCGTGAACTGAATGTCTCCGATTCCGTAAAACAGGAAATTTTGGTCATCACTCCACAGAATTATACCGGAAAATAAACATATTTATCACCCATGAAAAAACTATTTTTAACCTTAACCGTGCTCTTTGCAACCATAGCTGCAAATGCACAAACACAATACGATACCTATTTTACTCCCGACAGACTGCGGATCGATCTTGTTTTTGCCGGAGATGCAACAGCTCAGCATGTGTACCTTAACGGACTCACCAAAGAGTGCGCATGGAGCGGATCAAAAACCAACCTTGTAGATCCTTTTAAGTACGGGGAATATTATCTGGAACTCAAAACTCCGGCAGGCAAAACCGTCTATTCCAAAGGGTTCAACACCCTATTTCAGGAATGGAGAACCATTGCCGAAGCCAGAACAACCCCAAAATCATTCAACAGCTCCTATGTAGTACCATTTCCTAAAGAGAAGGTACGGTTGGTTGTATCGGAGAGGGTGAAAGCTACCGGAAAGTTTAATCAAATGTACTCCGTTGAGATTGACCCGGCCGATAAACTTATCAGCAAAGAGGCTGCAAATAACTTTAAGGTTACCTCGATTGTAAACAACGGAAATTCCAACCAGAAAGTAGATCTTCTCTTTATTGCAGAGGGTTATACAGCCGCCGAGATGGATAAATTCAGAAAGGATGCCGAGAAATTTGCCGGATATCTTTTTGATATAGAACCATATAAAAGCAGAAAAAGCGATTTTAACATTTGGGCGGTAGAATCCGTATCAGAAGAATCGGGGACCGATATTCCTCATCAGGATATTTGGAAAAAGACCGTAGCCGGCTCCAATTTCTTCACATTCAGGATTGACCGCTATCTTACCGCTCCCGATCAGCAACAAATTTGCAAGATTGCCTCTGCCGCTCCATACGATGCTTTGTATGTAATAGTAAACACCAACAAATACGGCGGCGGCGGAATTTATAATTTTTACGGATTAAGTATGGCCGACCACAAAACGGAAGCACCTGTGTTTGTTCATGAATTCGGACATTCATTTGCCGGGCTGGGTGATGAATACTACGACTCCGAAACAGCCTACGAAGATTTCTACAACCTCAAAACCGAACCGTGGGAGCCAAATATTACCACTTTGGTAAATTTTGAGAGCAAATGGAAAGATCTTATTTCCAAAGACACTCCTGTTCCAACCCCCAACGACCCTAAATACCTAGATGTAACAGGTGTATTTGAAGGGGGCGGATATATGACCAAAGGTATCTACAGACCTTACTATGAATGCCGTATGAAAAACAATACGGCAAAAGGATTCTGCCCGGCCTGCCAGAGAGCCATTAACAAAATGATTGATGCTTATACCAAATAAAAATAAAGGGTTCATCCCAAAATGCACAAATACAACTACTACCTTTTTGATTTAGACCGTACCTTATGGGATTTTGATAAAAATGCAAAGAGTGCTATATTTAAGCTTCTTGATAAATATAGCCTCTCTGCTTTATTGAAAATTCACAATAAAGAGGATTTTTTTATAAGATACGAAGAGATTAACCATCGTCTCTGGAACAACTATGAAGCCGGTAAAATTACCAAAGAATACCTGCGTAGTGCCCGTTTTTATGAAACCTTTATTACCTATCGGAACGGAGATGCGGACTGTGACAATTGTAAAATGCAGGAGTTTTCCATAGAGTTTGGGGAGGCTTATCTCAATCAGATGACTTATGAAACCGCTCTGGAACCGCATGCAAAGGAAGTTCTGTCTGCTCTTAAAAACAACGGAGCAAAAATAGCCGTTGTTACCAACGGATTTAAAGAAGTTCAATACCGCAAATTGACTAATTCCAATCTTATGGGGTTTATAGATGCCGTTATCATCTCGGAAGAGGTGGGGATGCACAAACCCAATCCGCAGATTTTTCAAAAAGCATTGGAAGCGATATGTCCGCCGGGTGAATATGCAACCAACCGTACCCAACTAAAACAAAGCTCCCTCATGATAGGCGACGATTTTGCCAACGATATAGAGGGAGCCCAGATTTTTGGGATTGACCAGTTTTATTATAACCCCCACCACAAACCTTGTGACGGGGGTCCTACTTATGAATCCGATACTTTACTGGATTTATTTAACCACAATAGTAATATTCATTCACCAAAGCCTGCATCTTGTTCTGATCTTTAGCAGCCTCCAAACGAATGTGCTGATCGTTAAAGGCTTTGAGCTGCTTGATAATACCATCTATAAGAATTGGACTAAAAACATCCTCTGCCTCATAAAGAGCCCTGTTTTTCTCAAGGCATAAAGCAGACTCATAACAAGAAGATGGCAGTTGCTCCAAAGCCATCATTTTCTCTTTATTCTCCTCGTTATGGATATTTACATCCACATAGCACCTGTTGGCAATCTCCAGAGCATTTTCTTTCTGCATGCCTATACGGGCTGCAACAATAAGTCCGGCAATTGTAAGATAAATATCGGCTGAACCGTCAGGAGATCTTAATTCAACGGTTTGTTTATCGGGAATATTCAATTTTTCTTTTTCCAGTGGATTTGCCAATTGCAACATATTGTTTTTACCGGTCCATCCAAGGGGAACGCGTACCAGTACGGAACGATTTCTATCACCCCAGCAAATGGTGGTAGGGGCCTCCTGATGAGGAACCAGTCTGAAATAAGAGCATGGGTTGGTATTGCCGAATGCGGTAATAGAAGAGGCACAGGTCATATATCCTGCAATTGCTTTTCTTGCAACATCGCTCAGAACACCATTTTCAATCATAAGACTCTTGTCACCTTTTACAATACGGGTATGGAAATGCAAGCCGCTGCCGGCTTTTCCGGTGGTAATTTTTGCAGCAAACGTAATATCATAGCCATATTGGTAAGCAAGGGTGCGGAGAATCCATTTTGCGATAAGAAGTTGGTCTGCTGCCGTTTCTGCAGGATTAACTAGAAATTCTATCTCGTTCTGCTCATAGATTTTACCGTCCTGACGGAAGTTTCCAACCTCGGAGTGTGCATATTTAATCTGACCGCCGGCTTTGGCTATAAGATCCATAGCCTCGCAACGGAATTGTCCGAATTTAGAAAAAGGTTCCGACTCATGATATCCTTTTTGATCGGGTATCATAAATAAAGGTTCATCTTCCGCTATAACATAAAATTCCAGCTCGCCCATTGCCTCAAATGTGTATCCGGTAGCTTTCTGAAATGCTTTCTGCGCTTTTTGAAGGGTATATTCCGGAGAACATTCCAGAGGAAGGCCGTCTTTTGTAAAGAAAGAACACAATAACCCAAGGGTAGGAATTTCTGAGAAAGGATCTACATAAGCTGTTCTGAATTTAGGAATTACATAAAGATCGCTGGATCCGGCCTCTATGTATGGAAACAGGCTGGAACCGTCTACACGCTCTCCGTAAGTAAGAATGGTATCCAAATATTGCTCGCTAAGGATAGGAAGATTAAGTGTTTTAAGCCTCCCGTCATTTCCTGCATAACGAAAATTAATAATACGGATATCATTCTCTGCTACATAGCGCATGATATCGTTTTTGGTAAATTCGCTTGGACTTTTTTCAAAGAAAGAGACCAGCGGGTTAATGTTTTTTATTGGGGTTGTATTCATCGTTGTTTTGTATTTATGAGCCACGCATTAGTGCAATGACTTTTTATCCGTTTTGTACCTTATCTGGGACGTTCTACAATAAACAGCTCCTCATCTGCTTCATGAAACAAATATTGTTCGCGTGCAAATTTTTCCAAGCTGTCTCGATTGGAGCTAAGCTCTTTCAATCTCTCATCCGTTTGCTGAATTGCATTCTCATAATAGGTCTTCTGCCGCTCCTGAGTAATTACCGTCTGAATATCGCCGTACCAGTTAATAAGGTTGTTGGAATCAAAAAACACAATCCAAATAATAAAGAATACAGATACCAGAAGGTACTTATTTTTAAGGATTCTAAAGACTCTGGATTCCGAGGTTCGCCTATTTATTGTTTGAAAAAATGTTTTTAGCATATTTTTTATTAATTTTACACAAAAATAGGAAAAAAACTCATAGTTGATATTTATGTTTGATAAAATAAAATACTTTCTACCCACATATAAACAATGTTGGGTAATTGTTTTTTTAATGATGGTGGCAGGTGCTTTTATCGGAATGATTATTACACTCATTATTAGCACAATATCCAAAATAGCAATAACGGAACTAAACCCTTTGCTAACTTATCTGCTTCCTCTGATTCCCCCCTTTCTCTATATCGTCTACAAAGGCAATGAGATAGCGGCATCTCATCCCGAGCAGATTCCGGTGCCGCTCGATAAGGGGCATTTTGGAAAAATGAATATCGTTTTATTCCTGATTTTATGTGTTTTAGTACAAATCACAACAGGCATTGTCACCGAACCTCTTACAGGCTGGATTCCAATGTCGGAGACAATCAAAAAATTGTTTGAGCAGATAATGCAGAATTCAGGCTGGAGCATCATAACCACCGTTATTGCCGCCCCCATGATCGAGGAGTTTTTTTTAAGGGGAATCATAACCAGAGGGCTTCTTGCTCACCAAACTCCTGCAAAAGCAATTTTATGGAGTGCGTTTTTCTTTGCCCTCATCCATTTTAATATCTGGCAAGCCATCCCTGCATTTGCTACAGGTGTGTTTCTAGGGTGGATTTACTGGAAAACAAACTCCCTTAAAACCTGTATTTTCATTCATATGACCAATAACGGACTGGCATCATATCTGTATTATAAGTTCCCCGATATTAAAATAGACACCACCACCCAAGAATTACTAACCGAATTAGGGGCAAATATTTATCCTATTGTATATGTTGCTTCAATAGCCATATTGGCAATATCAATCTATTATCTTCATAAATCTTTTGAACATGAATAAATTATATCCTATAAAATTTACAGCCGAACCCAGAGAGAGAGTATGGGGAGGTAATTATTTAAAGAATAAGCTCGGAAAAGAGTTTGAAAAAGGTAAAATTGGAGAGAGCTGGGAGCTATGGAGCCTATTTGGAAAAAGCTCCGTAGTTGCAGAGGGCTTTCTGGCGGGAAATACGCTGGACGATATTATTGAAACTTATATGGGTGATGCCATTGGCGACAGAGTGTTTGAATTCTACAAAGGGGATTTTCCCCTTCTTATAAAAATTCTGGACATTGAGGATCGACTCTCCATACAGGTACACCCGGATGATCAGATAGCTTTTGAACGGGAAGACTCGTACGGAAAATCAGAATTCTGGTATATAATGGATGCCAAACCGGATGCCAAAATCTACATGGGTTTCAACCGAGACATTACCCCCTCCGAATTTTACGAACGTTGCAAAAACGGCACTCTGGAACAGGTGCTCAATATTTTCACTCCGCATATAGGAGATTGCATTTATATAGAACCCGGTTGTGTCCATTCCGCCGGAAACGGAGTCGTTATTGCGGAGATTCAGCAAGCATCCGATGTTACCTACCGACTTTACGACTGGGGGCGCGAAAATAATCCCAAAACCGCCCGCCGGATGGATCTGGAAGAGGCAATCGACATTATAGACTACACCAAATACAATTCGGAAAGATACTATTTTCCGCAGGTAACAGGGAGCAAAACCATTGTTGATTCCTCTCATTTTATCATTAAAACCTTTGATATTACCGAGAATATCCGAATTGTGCCTAACATCTTAAACAGCTTTATCATATACATCTGCACCCGCGGAGAGGCCCATATCAAAATGAACGACGGCACCCTCTACCCAATTAAAAGGGGAGAAACGATATATATCCCGTCGGGAATGGAGGATTTCTTATTGGTTCCCGATAAAGGAAACCCTCACCTGCTGGAGGTTTATATGCCGCAACTGGAGGAGGATCCCGATTCTTATCTGGATCAGGATGCGGAGGATGAATACCACCATCATCATGACAATGAGGCTTGCTCCTGCCACGGGCATGCTCATGACCATAATCATGAACACGACGCAGAACATCTAAAATAACAGAACTATGATGGAAACAACCGTTCGAATTGATAAATATTTATGGTCTATCCGAGTATTTAAAACCCGTTCAGAAGCAGCAGACGCATGCAAATCGGGTAAAGTGGCCGTAAACAGCCAGGAAGCAAAATCATCACGCGATATTAAACAAGGTGATAAAATAACCGTCCGTAAAGGGGCGGTAAGATATGAGTACCTGGTGGTATGTCCTATTGATAAAAGACAGGGAGCCGCACTGGTTCCTCAATATGCAACCAACGTAACTCCGCAATCGGAACTGGATAAACTATGCGCCCCTACCGAAACCGTTTTTCTGAAACGGGACAGGGGTGCAGGCCGTCCTACAAAAAAAGAGAGAAGAGAGATAGTCCGGTTGCTGAATGAAATGGACGATTAGTGCCCGTATTACTTGGAATTGGTGTTTGCCACATTCATGGCTCTATCGGGACCTAAGCTCACAAAGGCTTTTATGGACTCTATCGCTTTATCCTCTATAAACGGCAACTCCTTTTCCTCCTCGCTTTTCCATTTTCCAAGTACATAATCTACCTGATGTCCCTTGGCAAAGGCATCGCTTATACCCACTCTTAAACGGGCATAAACATTGTTTCCAAGAGATTCGTTTATATTTTTAAGGCCATTGTGACCACCGTCGCTTCCCTGCTTTCTCATGCGTAAAGCCCCAAAAGGGAGGGCAAGATCGTCCAGCACCACCAATAGATTTTCCTGTTTTATTTTCTCGGACTGCAACCAGTAATTGACAGCCTTTCCACTCAGATTCATATAAGTAGACGGCTTAAGCAAGATTAATTTATGTCCTCTGAAAGAGATCTCTGACGTTGAACCGTACCTGCCGGAAATAAAAGAAGTGCCGGATGCCTTTGCAAAAGCATCCAACACTCTGAATCCGATATTATGCCTTGTATCTGCATACTCGGCACCTATATTTCCTAATCCTGCAATTAAAAAATTCATGTACTATTTTTTAGAAGAAGCAGCGGCAGCAGCAGCTCCAATAGCAGCACGTGTCATCTTAACAGCACATATAATCGTACTCTTAGGAGAAACTATCTGTACACCGTCAAACGAAAGATCGCCGGCAACAACTGTTTTACCAAGCTGCAACGTTGTGACATCAACAGGAAGTTCGTCCGGTAATTTATCAATAGGAGCAGAAACTTTAAGTTTCCTTGCAGATACTAATAATTTACCACCTTGTTTAACACCATCTGAACTACCAAAGATGGTAAGAGGAACGTCAATAACAACAGGTTTAGCCTCCGAAACAGCAAGGAAGTCTACATGAAGAGTCTCATCTGTAACAGGATGGAACTGAGCCTGGTGGTATACACATCTTGTAGTTTTACCGTCAACCTCAACCTCAATAATATATGATTTTGGAGTATGTGTAATTGCTTTTAATTCTTTAGCATTCAGAGAAAAATTAATATTCTCTACATTGTGACCGTAGATAATACAAGGAACTTCCTCATTTCTACGAAGAGTTTTAAGGTCTTGTTTGTTGCCAATACGTCTGGCAGTACCTTTAATTTTAAATATTTCCATTTACTTTTTTATTAAAAATGTGTTACTCAGTCCGGTCTTTCCGAACCCCATTGCACCAAAAAAGGTTTGTATCATTCCCTTTTTGTGAGGCGCAAATGTAGTAATTTTTATTGAATCAACAAAAAAGCGACCGGATTTTATCTCCAATCGCCTTTCAAGCAACTTCGTTAGCTTATTTCTAAAGTCTACAGACTTTCATGTTTTGTTTTTTTGAATATTGTTATTTTTTGTCGCCAAAAAATCTCTTATATAAACCTTCAAATGCCTGACCATGACGAGCCTCATCTTTGCACATCTCGTGAACGGTATCGTGAATTGCATCAAGATTCAATTGTTTAGCTTTGGTAGCAATCCTCTTTTTGTCTGCACACGCTCCGTTTTCTGCCTCAATTCTCTTTTTAAGATTTGTTTTGGTATCCCATACTACCTCACCAATGAGTTCGGCAAATTTAGCTGCATGCTCAGCCTCCTCAATAGCAATTCTTTTGTACGCTTCGGCAATCTCAGGATATCCTTCTCTGTCTGCCTGACGGCTCATAGCCATATACATACCAACTTCGCAGCACTCTCCTGCAAAATGGGCCTGCAAGCCATCCCATATCTGCTGATCGCAACCTTTTGCAACACCAATTCTATGCTCATCGGCCCATGCAAGAGCTCCCTCTGTTTCAACTACCTCTTTAAATTTGCTTGCAGGAACTTTACAAACCGGACATTGCTCCGGAGCAGCATCACCTTCATGAACATAACCACATACGGTACAGATAAATTTCTTTTTCATACAACTATATTTTTTTGTTTATAATTTTTATTATTTGATACAAAGTTAAAACAACTTTTTAAATACACAAAAAAAATTAAAAAATATTTTTGGAAACAATTAAAAATATAAATAAAATTTACTGCAACTTACTATTGCAGAGTCATTCCGACAGCTTTTTCCCAGTCGTATTTCCGGTAAAATTCAATCAGTTTCTCCTCTCCCGCTCCGGGAATATAAATACTCACTCCCGAATATCTAGCAGGATCAATTGGTAAGTTCAGGAAATCGGGTGTAGCCGCTTTGTAAAGGACCGCCTTATCAAGGGCTACCTTAAATGCAGCCGCATCTGCAGCTCCCTGCTGTCCCGCTAATTGGGAAATAAAATCATGAACATCAAAGAACCAATGCTTGTTATAGCGAAAATACTGCTGTACCCCCTTTAGATTTAGATTCGGGATATTATTTCTGTATTGATCAAAGATTACCTTTGCGGCATCAGCCACCCCCTGCAATTCGGAACATTTTACAACAGATATGGTCACAGATCGCAGATTGCCACTCTGGGCATTATAAGTCTCATACACATCTTTGGCCATACCGGAGAGATCCGCCGGCGTTTGAAAGAGATAACTCATCATATTACTATAATTATACCCCGTCGTAAGAACCTCCGTTGGAGAGTATACAATATAATCGGTGCTATCCCTGAGCTGGTAAGCCGTCTCAATCCCCCCCATAAGGCAGGCATCAAAAATAATAAATGAAAATTTATGAGGTAAGGCTTTTGCAAGTTCTACTATCTCCATCTCTTTACCGGCTTCCGACCCAAACGATTTTACCAGATGAGCATAAGGATCTACTCCTGCGGGATATGCAGGCCATGTGGATTCTCTTGCCACCCGCTCCGTTTTATAGGATTTTGCCTCGGTAGGAAAAGTTCCCGATGAATAATACCCCGCAGGAAGCCATCCCGTACCGTGAGATGAGAGGAGCAAGCCGTTTTCTCGTGCAGGAAACAGAGTTGCAGTTACCTTTATAGCACTGGTAAGAGCAGCAGCCGTCGCCGAATTTACTTGCGGAAAATTATAAACCGTATCCATTAAGACCTCCCCATCGCCACTCTTATACACTCGTATTAATTTAGGATTTGCATTTTGGATATGACTATAAATAACCAAATTTCCCTCCTCTTCCAAGGGGACAAATCCTTTTTTTAAATTCTGAATATTCCCTAATATATCGGATGATAAATTATTATTGGCGGCCATATAAAGCAATATTGTCTTTGCCTTTACCGGATACTCGGGAGGATTATCACTAACAGGGCTGCATGCCGTAAAGCTAACTGTAAGAAATAGTACACTAAAAAATAACACTAAATAGGATTGATATCTTTTTATCATTTTCTTTTAATTTTTAAAAATAAAATACACAGCCAGAACCAAGAACACAAAAGCGATGAGGTGGTTCATCCTAAAGCTCTCTGTTTTAAAAAAAACAGCCGAAAAGGCTACAAAAATAAGCAATGTAATAACCTCCTGAATAACTTTAAGTTGCACCAGTGTAAACGGGCCTCCAAAGGTCTTAAACCCAATTCTGTTGGCAGGAACCTGAAAACAATATTCAAAAAAAGCAATCAGCCAGCTTATTAGTACAATGCCAATAATCCCCCACTTGGGAAACAACTTATCGGTACCGAATTTTAAATGTCCGTACCACGCCAACGTCATAAAACTATTTGAAACGACCAGTAAGAGTATCGTTAAAAGGCCTTTACCCATATTAATTTATAAATTGCTTACAAAAGTAGAAAAAAAAAGCATATATTTGTACTGATAGTAATTTTTAACAATTAAAAATTAAATTTTATGAAACAGAATACATTATTAGCCTTTATGGGCGGAGCACTTGCCGGAGCGGCTGTTGCACTGCTATTTGCGCCAGATTCAGGAGCAAACACACGTAAAAAAATCAAAGACAAGGCCACAGAAGAATATGAGGCTTTAAAGGAAAGGATCCGCAAAGCAGAATGTGACTGCAATCAAAAAGAAGCAGACACAACTGCAGAATAATTTCATAAAATCACACAACTTAAATAGCTTCCAATATGGATGAACAGGAAAAAGTATCCCCTATAGATGAACTTTCCACCTCCGGCAAAGAGTATATAAACATGGTGATAGATGACTACAAACTAAAAAGTGTAGAAAGTCTTTCCGTAGTAGGTAATAAGTTAATATTCTTACTTATAGCTACTATGCTTGGCGGAGTAATCCTGCAACTGACCGGTCGTGCCCTCTCCTATTTTATAGGACAACTGGTAGGTAATACCGCCATGGGATTCCTTATCACCGCAGCCCTTTTTGCCATTATACTATTTATGATATACAAACGCAGGGAGAATTTATTCACCGATAAATTAGTAGCCCTGTTTATAAAAATATTCTTTGAAAAAAGAGGTAAATAAAAAAAGGAGGCAATGATGGCATTATTTGATACGGGATACAAAGAATATTCACAGAAAGTGAATTATTTATCAATATCCAATCTGGCAGAACTCAAGGCCACCCGTGTGGAACTGGAACATAAAATCATTCATAAAGAACTGGAACTAAAGATGCAGTACGGCAGGGTTAAACAAGCTTTTAACCCTGTTAACTACATCATCAACGGTCTTGTACAAAAGTTTACATCTCTGGAAAATATAATACGATGCTTTTGCAAAGGGGTAAATTTTGCCAGAGATATTATAAATCAATACAAAGACAACAGAGAGAACAAAACCGCTACTTCAGAAAATCAAATCAATCAAATATAAAAATGGACTTAGTAAAAGTTATGTTATGTACATGCATGTTTGGTGCTGTTGTGACTTCATGCTCACAAACAAATCAGACAAAAGAAGAACCGTTTAAATACACGGTTGACGAATTTGCAGATTTGCAGATTCTCCGTTATCAGATCCCGGGATGGGATTCATTATCACTGAATCAAAAAGCGTATATCTACCATTTGAGCGAAGCTACAAAATGCGGCAGGGATATATTCTTTGATCAGAATTTTAAGTACAACCTTAAAATAAGGAAGACACTGGAGCAGATTATTGAGAATTATAAAGGGGATAAAGAGTCTCCTGATTATAAAAACTTTTTGGTTTACGCAAAACGCGTATTCTTTAGCAACGGCATCCACCATCACTATGCAGAGGATAAATTTACCCCAACCTGTTCTCAGGATTATTTTAAATCACTGATGGTTGCAACCGCTCAGGAGGACAAATGTGCGGAATTACTCCCTGTTATTTTTGATCCTGCCCTTTACGCTCAAAGAAAATATACAGGCAAAGAGAGAGATTTAATTGAAGCTTCCGCCGTAAACTTTTACGGAGATCATATTACCAAAGACGAGGTAAATAAATTTTACTCCGCTATGGAAAATCCTAAAGACACATGCCCTGTATCTTTTGGCCTTAACAGCAGATTAATAAAAGAGAATGGAAAACTGGTAGAAGAGGTTTATAAAGTTGACGGAAAATATTCCAACTCCATAAAAGCAATCATAGGACATCTGGCTGCAGCAAAAGAGGTTGCGGAGAATGACACTCAAAAGAATTACATTGCACAACTCATTGAATATTACACGACAGGTTCACTTAAGACATGGGATGATTTTAACATTTCGTGGGTACAGGACAATCATTCACAGGTAGACTTTGTAAACGGATTTATTGAGAGTTATAACGATCCCCTGGGCCGTAAAGCCACATGGGAATCTATTGTAAACTTTAAAGATCTGGAGGCCTCCAAGAGAACCAACACCATAAGCGATAACGCACAATGGTTTGAGGACAACTCTCCTGTTGATTCTAAGTTTAAGAAAAAAGAGGTAAAAGGGGTCTCGGCAAAAGTAATTACCGTAGCCTGCCTGGGCGGCGACAGCTTCCCTGCAACGCCTATCGGGATTAATCTCCCTAACTCCAATTGGATCAGGAAAGATTACGGTTCCAAATCGGTGACCATTGCCAACATTACAGATGCTTATGAAAAGGCCTCTTTGGAATCTCCAAAAAGCACGCTGGCCGAGTTTGCATGGGATGAGAACGAGATGAATCTTATTAAACAATATGGTCCGCTTACCGGCAATCTGCATACAGATTTACACGAGTGTCTGGGGCATGGCTCCGGGCAACTACTTCCCGGAGTATCAGATGCCGCACTCGGAGAATATTCTTCCTCTTTGGAAGAGGCTCGCGCAGACCTGTTTGCTCTCTATTATCTGGCAGATCCCAAACTGGTTGAGCTAGGGATAGTTCCTTCTACAGAGGCTTACAAAGCAGAATATATCAACTTTATCAGGAACGGCATTTTTACCCAGTTTACCAGAGTGGAGCTTGGCAAAACCAATACGCAGGCTCACATGCAAGATAGAAAACTAATTTCCGAATGGTGCTATGAGAAAGGATTGAAAGCCAATAATCCCGGTGCCGGGCAAGATGTCATTGAGAAAAAAATGAGAGATGGAAAAACCTATTTTGTCATTAACGATTACCAGAAACTACGCAGTTTATTTGGTCAGCTACTTGCCCAGATGCAGCGGATAAAATCGGAAGGTGATTTTAATGCCGGCAAAAATCTAATTGAGACATACGCCGTAAACATAGAGCCGACCCTTCACAAAGAGGTAAAAGAGCGGTTCGATGCCCTGCAACTAAAACCATACAGAGGCTTCATTAACCCAACCATCACCCCTGTTGAGAAAGATGGCAAAATTATAGATTACGTTATTAACTATAACGACAACTACTTAGATCAGATGATGGAATACGGAAAGAAGTATTCTTACGAGACAATCTAACTCACATAGATTTAAATTCTGCGCCGCCCCTGCCGCTACAGCTATTGTAGCATGGGAGTGGCGCATTTTTTTTACGCTAAGTGAGTTAGATTCTCTATCTTTGCGCCAATATGAAAGAATTATTATTTGTGTTTATAGGTGGTGGGGCCGGAAGTGCCGCACGATATGGCTTATCATTGTTATTTGCAAAAAAGGGGGAGATTTTTACTTTTCCTTGGCATACGTTTCTTTCAAATACACTGGGTTGTTTGATCATTGGAGTGGCTATGGGAATGTTGGCAAAACAGCCCGGACACTGGCTTTTGTTTTTAATTGTGACAGGATTCTGCGGAGGGTTTACAACCTTCTCCACATTTTCTTTGGAACTGATGCATTTTTTCAGACAGGGTAATTTCATATTGGGAGGCATCTATTTATTTTCCTCCCTGCTTATCTGCATTATCTGCACTACGGCCGGTTTTGTTCTGGCTAAATAACTACAAAAAGGATGTATTCATCCATTCCGAAACTAAAATAAGGCCGTTTAGTAAGGGGCGAAAATAGAGATTCACCCGCGTTAAAGATATCTGTAGCGTGGGTGAATCATTAAATAGGAGCCTTATTAGACAGTCTCAATTTTATGAATAGAGAGGGCTCTAAGTGCACATTCCTTTTTTAATCTTTTAGCTTATTTTTCTTGCTTGCTTTCTTTGCCGGAGCAGTAGTAGTTGCAGGGGCTTTGAAGAGGTTTTCGCGGCTTAAAAGATGATCCAGATTTGCAAGGCCATATAATACAATGGCGTTTACAACGGAGGTCTGATCTTGATACTCGGGGATACTCTTATTATAGGTATCGCGCTCCGTATGCCAGATTTCGCCGTAGCTAAAGTTATAACCTTTAGGATCGCCCGTAGAAAAGCCAATGGTAGGAACGCCATTCATTGCAAAATAAGCATGATCGGATCCGCCGGCAGAGGTAGGAATTGGCTGCGGAGGAGTCGTTTTCTTTTTAAAATCAAAAGGAAAAACTTTATTAAAAGAGTTAATTGGCTCACATACTTTTACAAAATCGTTATACATAGCCTCCGGAACAGTAATGCCCAGAGGAACGGTAGGACCGCCGTCTCTGTTAAAATAGTTTGCAATGTTTGTCAGTTTCTCGCTTGTGGCAGTCTCTACAAAGAATTTAGAGCCCCACAGGCCAAACTCCTCACCTGCCCATAAACAGAACAAAATACTTCTTTTAGGTTTCCCCCCTGCAGCGGCAATTAATCGGGCTGCTTCCATAGTTGGCGTGATTCCGGAACCGCAATCCACACCACCGGTAGCAACATCAAATGCATCAAGGTGCCCACCGCTAAGTACATACTCGTTAGGGAACTCACTCCCTTTCATGACACCTATTATATTGTGGTATTTAACAGGGCCCATTTTAAAGTGGTTTCTGATATCAAATTCCAACTGGAAATATTCTCTGCGGTCCACCATTTTGGCAATCACGGCATATTGTTCTTCGTCCAGTTTAATATCGGGGATGACAGGGAGAGTTTCAAACGTCATATTCTCAATATTTTTCCGGTCGTACAGAGCAGCGATAGGAACTTTTGCAGCCTGGATTAGTCCAAGAATACCGGCTTCACGCATCTCCTTATAGAACAATGCAGGCTCCTCTTTTAACGGAAGCATCTCTTTAGGTTGCTTAGTTTTATCACCCTCAATGCTCCGGTTATATACCCTTATCTCTGCATTTTGTTGCTCAACAACCTCGTTCCCGGCAATAATCGTTGCTCTGAGACTATCTCCGTCTGCTGAATAATCAATCGGCCAACCTTTACTCATGCCATCAATTAACACCCACGCCCCTTTAAGTTGTCCTTTCATCCGGTCAAATTCAGTTCTTGTTTTAGGCTCTCTTAAAACATGTCCGCGCTGTACACCTTTTGTACCTGAGGTATAAGAAGGAGTTGCAAAATGGAGGGTCATACCATTACCACCCAGCATCTTACCAAACCAAGGGCCACGGTTAAATCCTACAGGGAGTTCACCAACCTCTTGTCTGAGAACATCAAGGCCCCATTTTTTAAACATGTATTCACACCAGTCTGCGGCATTGGAATATGCATCGGAACCCAATAGGCGACCGCCAAAACGGTTGCTGAGAATATCCAGATGTTTCATAGTCTGGTTATCGCTGGTTCCTATTTCAATAATTTTTTTTACAACAGGGTCTGTGGTACCCTGTGCGCCGGCCGCTACCCCCAAGGAGAGCATGCCGCACGATAATAAAGCTATCTTTAAATAGTTTTTCATTTTTAATAATGTTAGTAGTTGTTATTTGGTTCTGTAAATGTACAAAAAAAAACAAAACAATATCTTAGAATCTGTTTAATTTTATTTTTTTCGCTTTAAGTACAGATGCACAGATACACCAATTCCTACGGTAAGCAGGAGTAATCTTACATAAAGATTCTGAGTAACCCAAATGGCACCCACGGCAAGAGTAAGCCATAAAAGGGATAATGTACGGATGAGAATCCCGGCAGGAATTCCTTTTTTTGAAAGATAGGAATAAACATACGGTGAAAGATATTTATTTTTAAGAATCATCTTTACCCCGGTTTTTGAGGAGCGCATATACAAAAATATGGCCACCAGCAGGAACGGCGTTGTAGGCATTATGGGGATAAATATCCCGATAATCGCTAATCCCACAAATAAATAGGCCGATACTATATATAATTTCTTTAACATTTCTTATATTTGCAAATATACTTAAACTTAACTGAATTTAACTTTTAAACTTATGAACTTCGCTAACTTTGTTACCAATCTCTCCAATTTTTTATGGGGATGGCCCATGATTATTCTTCTACTGGGAACACATCTATACCTTACAATCCGATTAAAATTTCCTCAGTTCTACATCTTAAAAGCGATTAAACTATCCGTATCAAAAGATAAGGATTCTTCCGGAGATGTTAGCCAGTTTGGGGCCCTTGCAACATCTCTGGCAGCTACCATAGGAACCGGAAATATTATAGGTGTGGCAACAGCGATTTCTCTGGGTGGCCCCGGTGCCGTACTATGGTGCTGGATTACAGGAGTTCTTGGGATTGCAACAAAATACAGCGAAGGATTGCTTGCTATTAAATATAGAGTGAAGACATCGGATGGCACCATGCTGGGCGGCCCTATGTATGCTCTGGAAAGAGGTCTTAAAATGAAATGGCTTGCAGTGTTGTTCTGCATTTTTACAGCCGTAGCCGCACTGGGGATAGGAAACACGGTACAATCGAATGCAATCTCCACTCTCCTTGCCGTGCCGGGATTACTGGGAGCGGGATATGCGGGAGTACCTACTTATATATCGGGATTAGTCATAGCATCTCTGGTAGCTCTGGTAATTATTTTTGGGGTAAAAGGGATTGCAAAAGTGTGCGGAGCTCTGGTTCCGTTCATGGCTATTTTTTACGTAGTAGGGTGTATATTTATCCTATTTGTAAATGGAGCTTATCTTTGGGAAGCACTCAAACTCATTGTAAATTCCGCTTTTTCTCCACAGGCAGCCGGGGCCGGATTCATTGGAAGTACGATTATGATGGCAGCCAGATTTGGTATAGCCAGAGGATTGTTCTCCAATGAAAGCGGTTTGGGATCGGCCCCTATTGTTGCAGCGGCAGCTCAGACACGCAATCCGGTAAGGCAGGCTCTGGTATCTTCTACGGCAACCTTCTGGGACACGGTTATAATCTGTGCCCTTACGGGGCTTGTATTGGTGAGCAGCATTATTGCACATCCCGATATTAATTACTCGGACGGCGCAAAACTCACACACAATGCATTCAGTAAAATCCCTTACGTAGGAACCATCATCCTTACGGTAAGTTTGGTCACATTTGCCTTTTCAACCATCTTGGGATGGAGTTATTATGCAGAAAAAGCCATTGAGTATCTTGCCGGAAAAAAGACAATTTACATATACCGGGCAATCTGGATTATCCTCGTATTTGTAGGGGCGGTTGTCGATTTATCGGTTGTATGGGGGATTGCAGACAGTACCAACGCACTTATGGCTATTCCCAACCTTATTGCCTTGTTGTTATTGAGCGGTGTTGTTGTTGCGGAAACCAGAAAATACCTCTGGAACAAAAACATGAACGCCTACTCAGACGACGAAATCCCCACTATTAAAAATTAGATTCTGAATAGCGCAGAAATATTGGTAGCAAATAGCTTAACGGCCATTGCCAATAATATAATACCAAAAATTTTACGAAGGACATAAATCAATCCTTTTCCGAATATTTTTTCTATTATATCCAGTTTGGCCAGCACAACATATACAACTATCATATTTAAAATAATTGCTATAATAATATTCTCCAGCCGGAATTCCGCACGCATAGATAAAAGCGTTGTGAGGGTTCCGGCTCCTGCTATAAGGGGAAAAATAATGGGAACTAAGGTGGCACTTCCTCCGGGACCGTCGTTTTTCATAAGTTCTACCCCCATAATCATTTCCAGTGCAAGTACAAAAATAATAATGGAACCGGCTACGGCAAATGACTGTATATCCACTCCAAACAGAGATAGCATACCATCTCCGGCATAAAGAAAAAGGACAAAGACAACGAATGATCCCAATACGGCAGGTAAAGCCTGTACTTTATTCCCTTTTTGCTTAAGATCAAGAATAATGGGAATTGATCCGGTGATGTCAATAATTGCAAATAGGACCATAAATGCGCCTAAAATCTCTTTGAAGCTAAAATCCAGTGCCATAATCTTTCTTTTTTTTTGTAAAGTTATAATTTATCATTAATTTTATGCCATAAAACTAACCTGTTAAAAGTTCAAACCATGAAAGAGCTTATTGAAAAAATTAGAGTAGAAATGGAATCTTTTTCAAAAGATGCTGATTCCCAACTGCTTAAAGGAAACAAAACTGCAGGTACACGCGCTAGAAAATCTGCACTTGAAATCAGCAAAATGATGAAAGAGTTCAGAAAAGTATCTATTGACGTTAGCAAGCAGTAATTTATCATCTACTTTTTACTTTTTTGAAGGTTTCGAAGCTGTCCTTAAAAAGGACGGCTTCTTTTATTTTTTACTGTTCCAGAATAACTCCCGTTTTTGACTCATCATTCCATAGCCAGTTCTTTCCATTCTCACTTTTGAGTAATATCATAACAAATAATGTTTTCCGTTGTTGAGTGCTTGTTTTATAATCAATCTCAACATTCACATCTTCCTTTATTTGATTGGGCCACGATGAAAATATCATATTCACATAATAAGATTGATCATCTTTTTGCAATCGCGCAACACCCCTGATTTTATTAAACGCCCACTGACAATCCTTATCGGTATATTCAAAAAGGTTATTACCGTTTACATAAAGTCCCGGATTATTTTGTTTTAAAAAATAATCGGCATCTCCGCCTCCCAGCGGCTTATCTCGGCCATGACATGCAACAAATAGCAATACAGCCGGTAATATAATGAGAAAATTAGTGCACCCTAAGTCTCTTCTTAATATGCTCGCTCGATCCATCTTTATATTTTATGATAGTTTCTATAACATAATCACCCGAAGTCCCAAACTTATAAAAAGCATCCGGACACTCCGTAGAATTAACATACCGCTTTATTTCCAAAGGCTCTTCCAAAAGATTCTGAACTCTAAAATCAAAGACATCTCCAACTTGATACGATTCCCCTATGGCCATATACGGCATACGTGAGGTAATTGCCCTGGTAGAGAAAGAAGTCGTTATCTCTTTTCCGTAAAGATTTCCGTTTTCAAACGTAATGGAAACGACATAGGTTGTAGCAGGAATCAGACCCGGCAAATAACAATAGGTCCGGGATGTTCGTAACTCTTGCTTAGTAGAGGGTGCTTGGTTGGAGGAAACCCACCAGCTTATTTTCCATGTACCGGATTCGGGAATGTCCGCATCGATTGCATTCAGCCAACTAATCCGGCAATCATGCTGATAAGGTATCACACTCCCTACCTTAGCATACGGCTGAGAGGGATCGTATGCCTGCCCGTCAACGGCTTTAAAATCGAGAACTCCATTTCTATAAGAAATACCTGATATATTCACACTCAAAGGTTTGCCGCTCCAATCCACAAATTTAACGTTACCGCAAGCGGAAAGTTCTGTCACGTTTGATATTCCCGGAAAAAACAAATCTTCAGAGAGGGGGGGCTGCGCCGCAGAAGCAGGAAAAACGGTAGCACACTGATGAGATGCCAGACAGTTTATATTATTGTAATCCCACCTCAGGGCCGATTGTATACCGCCATATACAGAGGCCGATTTATCAACTCTGTATACAACCATTCCTTTTCCCCCTATAAATAAATCCCATCCCTGAAGCTCACGCCCCTCCAGCAGAAAATATTCGCCACTATTCTGTGTATCAATACGATAAATGGAACCTGCACGGCTTGCGGGGAGCATAGAATAGCTTGTTCCCGGTTTTGGTACAATGGGTTCATAGCCAAGAATTTCTTTTTCAATGGCCGTAAAATAGGGAGGGGTATTTCCGTTATTCAGATAATTGCCCGAATCCATAATAGAAAGAGATTCCCATAGTGCAGCTCCCAAACCTTCGTTGGCACCATTGGTATCATACATATCGGGAAGCCCCAGAGCATGACAGAATTCGTGACAGAATGTACCGATTCCCGATAGTTGTTGTTGTTTTTCGTTGCCTGCCAGCTCGGAAGAGGTGGTAAATGCCAAGATCGATTTACCTTGATACGTTACATTTTTAAGGGTATGATACTGTGGCCAGAGATCGGCTGTTTTAGCAGATTCAGATTGAGAGGTTCCGGCAAAAATAATTGCAACATCCCGTACCGTACCCTCTCCAAACCAATCATATTGAGAAAAATCAACTCCGGTGGCAACAGCGGCATTACAGACATCGGTAAAAAGTTGCTCTATATTTATATCAATACTTTCCGTTCCGTCTTCTCCGTAATATTTCTTCTCTTTGCTTAACGTTATGACATGATTTGCCACATCAAACAAGAACGAACATTTCCCGTTAAAATTTGCACCAAAATAATCTGCAGCACTCCCGGTTGCCCCTCCCGTAAGATAGCCGGACTGGTTGAGTTGAGCCCTAAATGTAGAGACAGGGTTGGAGACGGAAAATTTGACATCAGAAAACTCCACCAACAGTACAGGAACCTTTATAACAGATGGATACGCAGGAAGAAGATCCATAAAAGGAGTTGAAGATCCCGCCTTTACCATTGCCCTGTTTCCCCGTATCCTCTCCCTATTTTGTTTTCTGGCTTGCTCCAGAATCATCTGCGGTACGGAGGTAACACCGGTATCATGCAAAAAGCCATCGGGACCTACCTCCACAATGCGCCCGGCCATATCTTTTTTATAGCTAAAAAATTCATCTCCGTAAATTCTGATAGGAACCGTGGTACCGTTAGGCTGGAGAAAATAAATGATGGAAGAGATTGATTTTACGGCATAAAGAAACTCCGGCAGCATCAGCAGCAGGATATGAATCATGAATATATGTAAAATGCGTATTTTCATTATTAATTTATAGGCTACCAATATAGCAATTTTTAATAAAACTAAAATAAATAATTTATCAATGTCTATTACTTTTTTTTTACTACATTTGAAAAATTTTTTACATTTACAAAACATATTGTAAATAACTGATACTAAGATATTTACATAAATTATAACAAGAATTGGTCATGAATTATAATTATATAAAATGCTCCATCTTATTTCTTTTAAGCATTTCCGTTGTTAATTCGGCATATGCACAGAATAAAATAGCAGCGGGATATATAGAGAAATGGGGTAATTTTGACACATGGCGTGTAAGAGAAATTAAAGAATCCGGGATTATAGGGGGACATTCCAGATACTTATATGAGATAGCATCGGGAGACACCTTACGAGGTGCTACTCCCTATGTAAATTCCGCACAGAATGTATGGTCTACGTCCAATGTACTGGCAATTGTAAGCGGAATTGTAAAAACCAGTTGTACCGTATTCCCCGAAAAACGTGACACGGGAAAATGCGCACGGTTGGAGACCAGATTGGAACATGTAAAGGTTCTGGGGATTATTAACATGCATGTTCTGGCCTCTGGAACCATTTTTTTGGGAAAGATGCTGGAACCTATAACCGGCACCAAAGATCCGCAGTCAAAAATGTGTGCCGGTATTCCGTTTACAGACAAACCGGTTGGTATTTCGTTCGACTACAAAGTAATTGTAGGAAATAACCGTATTAAATCATCCGGGTTTTCAGCACAAAAGCAACTTGGAGATGCCGATTATGCAGAATGCGTGGTCATGCTCCAAAAAAGATGGGAAGATGGGCAGGGAAATGTTTACTCAAAAAGAGTTGGTACCGCATATCACAGATTTACAAAAAGTAATACCCAGTGGACCAACAATTTTTTTGTTAAAATCAATTACGGAGATATTACAAAAGAGGGCTTTTACAAACCATATATGCAACTCATTCCTAATGAATTATCTAATTACACCGTTAATTCAAAAGGGAAATCCGTTCCCATTAAAGAGGTAGGATGGGGGTCACCGAACGACACTCCAACCCATCTTATTATGCGGTTTACATCAAGTTACGGCGAGGCATACATAGGAGATATAACTAATAAATTGTGGGTAGATAACGTAAAAGTAGTATACTAAATGAAAAAACTAATTCAAATTACAGCCCTTATATTCCTGCTGGGGTTCCCTGTAGAATATTTACAGGCACAGGATTCCACCGAGGTAATATTGGCAAAAGACACAATCCAAAAAAAGAGAAATGTCTGGCAATCTATCTACCACTACTTTGCGGATGCAAATCAAAAGAGTAATAAAAAGTTTGATATCAGCATTATTGGCGGTCCGCATTACTCATCGGACACAAAGGTTGGTCTTGGGTTGGTAGCCGCCGGCCTTTATAGTCTGGACCGGAAAGATAGCCTTACCCCCATTTCCAATATCTCCTTGTTTGGCGATATTACCACTACGGGATTTTATCTGATAGGGGTAAGAGGGAATAATATTTTTCGCAGATCGGACTGGAGGATTGATTACAATATGTATTTTTACTCTTTTCCGGGAGCTTTCTGGGGACTTGGATATCATGCGGGAGATAACGAAGCCAATGCCAGCAAATATCTCAGAAGCCAGGCTAGTACAAGATTCGATTTCTTATTTAGAATTGCGCCTAGATTATATGTAGGTCCCTCTATAGGATTTGATTATACGCAAGGAAAGAAGATGAGAAATCCCTCACTGATTGCGGGGCTGGATTCTAGTTACATGGATATAAATTACGGATTTGAGCTAATTTACGATTCGAGGGATTTTATTCCCAACGCTTATGAAGGATTCTATCTGATGTTGCAGCAGCGGAATTTTATTAATTTTGACGGTAAACCGTTTTATAAAACACTCCTTACTGCAGATTATTACCAAAAAGCATGGAAAGGGGCAGTTTTTGCGTTTGATTTATATTCCGAGATTAGCTACGGAAATGTTCCGTGGACCATGATGGCTCCCATAGGAGGCTCAAACAGAATGAGAGGTTATTATGAAGGAAGGTACCGCGATAATAATATGGTTACATTTCAGGTGGAATACCGGCAGAAAATTTATAACAGACATGGGGTTGTTGCGTGGGGAGGTTTCGGAAATGTCTGGGGCACCGATAAATTCTCATTAAAACATACATTGCCGAACTGGGGAGTGGGATACCGGTGGGAATTTAAGAAACGGGTAAATGTGAGGCTGGATTACGGTTTTGGAAAGAGCGGACAGAATAGTTTTTTGTTTAGTATTAACGAAGCCTTTTAACCGAGGCTATTAAAAAATTTGAATCGAGGAGAGGATAAGGGATTAATCGTATGATATTTATAAGGGCACTTCATAATCAGAAGACTTTTTACATTGTATTTGTATTTGTACTGATGTTTACAAATACGGTATTATTATTTACGGAAGGGTTCGGTTTCTTTGCGAAGATTGCTGTTTTTTGTATTCCGCTAAGCATTCAGATGTTGCTTTTGGCACTATCAAAAAGACCGGGTAAGGTCTTTTTATTTTTATTGCCCAAGTGCATCATCGATGCGTTTCAGTTGGTACTCATAAAATTATTCGGCGGCTCAATTATTGCAGTGGATATGTTTTTGAATCTTGCAACCACAAGCACAACCGAGGCCGGGGAGTTACTTTCAAATCTACTTCCCACCATAGCTTTTTTATTAATTCTTTATATCCCGTCAATTCTACTGGCTGTACGCTCCATAAAGCAGGCGGAGAATATCGATAGGAGATTTCGTAAAAAATGCTTTTTATTATCGGGAGTCATATTTTTGATAGGTGCGGCATCTCTTACGGGGGCAAAGTTCAGTAAATCGGGTTTTACAATAAAATATGATTTATATCCGTGCAATGTTGTGTATAATTTAGATTTTGCCATTAAGAAGTATTATAAGATTCTTAACTGTGACCGGACAACCAGAGATTTTACGTTTGAGGCTACAAAAGAGGACCGCAAAACGGCAGGAAAAGCCGGACGGGAGATTTATGTGCTTATTCTGGGAGAAACTGCGAGGGCTTCCAATTGGCATATTTACGGATACCCCAGAAATACCACCCCACACCTTGATACATTAACCAATCTTATCAAATACAGGGATGTGCTTACCCAGTCGAATACCACCCACAAGATTGTGCCTATGGTATTCAGCCCTGCGGATGCAGATAATTTTGATCTCATATACAGGTGCAAGAGTCTTGTAACAGCCTTTAAAGAGGTTGGCTTTAAGACGGTGTTTCTTTCCAATCAAAGTTATAATAAGTCTTTTACGGAAAATTATTACAATGCCGCAGATATAAAATACAATATAAAAAAGGTTACGGTAAATACCTATGACCACCAGTTACTTCCACTTTTTAATAAAATAATTGAGCAGGATACTACAAGCAACATGTTTATTATCTTACATTTATACGGGTCACATTTTAATTATCATCAAAGATACGCCAAAGAATTCCAACAATTTGTGCCGGACGAGGCTAAGATGATTTCTCAAAAATATCAGAATGAACTTATTAACTCATTTGATAATTCCATCCTTTCTACAGATGATTTTATTACACGTGTAATTTCCAAGATTCATGAACAAGGGTGCCAGAGCAGTGTGCTATATCTATCAGACCACGGAGAAGATATGAGAGATGATAAAAGAGGTCGTTTTTTACATGCATCACCTATACCAACATATTATCAGCTTCATATTCCGTACCTTATCTGGATGTCGGAGAAATACAAAGAATTGAATGCAGAGAAATTTGCACAAACTTCTATTCATTCCAACTATCCCATATCCAATAATACGGTTTTCCACACCATGCTTGATTTAGCATCTATTCACACAAAGTATCTCGACTCCACTCTATCGGTGAGTTCTCCAAAATTAAAACGGACACCCAGAAAATATCTCGATGACCACGATCTTGGAATCCGCATTGATAAAATTCGTTTTACGAAATACGATTATGAACAATTTTTGCAAAGAGGACTTGAGTTACATTAGTACAACGGAGTAAACAAATAGCCTATTTACTTGTTTATAAAACTGAATTTAACGGACTTTCAGCTACTATGAGAAATTTAAACAATTATGAGTTTACCATATTGGTTCCATTTTATAATGAACAGGCCAATATTTATAATTTAGAGAAAGCTCTATCTGAATTTATACAAAAATCGATTGTCCCGCAAACCTGTATCTTATTTATTAATGATGGCTCTACCGATAACGGAGAGCAACTTGTAGAGGAGATTTGCAGCCGTAATAATCATTTTTATTATCTATCACTTGCTCGCAACATAGGTTTGAGCGGAGCCCTTAAAGCGGGGTTTGATTATTGCCATTCAAGGCTGGTGGGTTATATGGATGCAGATCTACAGACCACTCCAATGGATTTTAATCTGTTACTTCCCTATGCCTGCGAGTTTCCTCTGGTTACCGGAATCAGAAGCAATAGGAAAGATGATTTTTTTAAAAATCTGCAATCAAAAATTGCCAACGGTTTTAGAAGATATATGACCAAGGATGATGCCGTGGATACGGGATGCCCGCTTAAAGTTCTTCAAACAGAGTATGCCAGACGGATTCCCATGTTTACCGGAATGCATCGGTTTTTTCCGGCCCTTATTCTGCTGCAGGATGGTGGGAGGGTAAAACAGGTTCCGGTGAGCCATTTTCCCCGTATGGCCGGAGTCTCCAAATATCACTTATGGAACAGGCTCATAGGGCCGTTCAAAGATTGCTTTGCCTACAGATGGATGAAAAAAAGATATCTCAACTATTCTGTTGATAAAACTAATTTATAGAGAGTCAAATTATAACGATGGGGAATTATTATATATTCGCATTAGGGTTTGCCGCCCAGTTGTTTTTTTCGGCCCGCATTCTTATTCAATGGATTATGTCGGAGAAAGCAAAGCGGGTTATTTCGCCCTCTATTTTTTGGGAGCTCAGCATCCTAGCCTCCTATATGTTGTTTTTGTATGGATGGTTCCGCAACGATTTTGCCATTATGCTGGGGCAGGTAATTACCTACTATATTTACATCTGGAATCTGCGCGAAAAAAAGGACTGGAAAAAATTCCCTGCTCTTGTACATCTGATCTTAAACATAACCCCCATTGCGGGAATGTTCTATATTTTATTCCACTGGCAACTGTTTTTTAGCTCTTGTTTTAAGAATGCCGATATTCCAATTCTGCTATTGCTATACGGCTCAGCCGGACAGTTAATTTTTACGTTACGTTTTGTGTATCAATATTTTTATTCGCACAAACGGAACGAATCGCTTTTACCAAAAGGGTTCTGGATAATTAGTATTATAGGATCTGCAACCATTGTTTCTTATGGCATTTTAAGGGCAGACCCGGTAATTATTTTGGGACAATCGTTTGGATTTGTATCGTACATACGGAATCTTATTTTATTAAAAAAGAGTCATGAAACCAACCGAATACAATAGATGGCAGTTATTTCTGCTTATTTTTATAGCCCTTTTGCCAATCATGATTTTAAGGGATTTTACTCCCGATAATGAATTGAAATATCTAAGCATTGCAGATGAAGCCATTGAAAACAAAAATGTGTTTGCGTTTTTTAATCACGGAATTGCGTATGCAGATAAGCCCCCGTTGTATTTGTGGATTGTTATGTTGGGGAAGTTGCTCTTTGGCAAGCATATCATGTTTTTCCTCTCTCTGTTTTCTATCATTCCGGCATTGGTTACTGCAGCTGTTATGGATAAATGGGTGCGGAATGAATTGCCGAAAGAGGGAGCACAGAGTGCCGTTCTGCTTTTGTTTTCTTCTGCTTTTTATCTGGCCTGCTCTATTGTATTACGCATGGATATGCTTATGACCATGTTTATTACCCTGGCAATCTATACGTTCTATAAGATGTACAAGAGCAATGGCGCAGGAAGCGGTAAGATAGCATTACCAATTTATATTTTTATGGCAATCTTCACGAAAGGGGCGGTAGGATTTCTGGTGCCAATAGTGAGCATTGTTCTATTTTTATGGATCAGCGGCAAGTTATCCGAGCTAAAAAAGTATCTAGGATGGAGTACATGGGCTATTTTAGGGGGACTGTGTACTATCTGGTTTGCAGGTGTTTATCTTGACGGAGGCCCCGATTATCTTAATAACCTGCTATTTAATCAGACAATTAACCGGGCCGTAGACTCGTTTCACCATAAAGAGCCATTCTGGTATTACGCAGGAACGTTCTGGTATGCTTTTGCACCATGGAGTCTGCTTATTTTTACAGTAATCCTGCTGGGTTATATAAAAGGGATTGTAACAAGGAAACTGGAGAAAT
>JAVWIB010000014.1:0-39432 GCA_036639755.1 Bacteroidales bacterium | reverse complement strand
AGGTACTGACACTATAAGTTCCGGGCAATATGCCCTACAGTGGACGGTTACAGATAAACAAAGATTATCAATTCGTTTGCCTAATAGCAAAAGCTGATACTATTGAAACATCATTGCAGCTTGTTGGAGATAAATATTACCGAAAAGAGTCATTTGTACATGTAATCAATACAGGCTTAGCGACTGATTTCAGCACAAGTCTGACATTTGGAGAGATAAAAACAAAGTTAGTTCAAATTTATAACGCAGCATAATATGTGTAAACAAAGTGACACTGCCTAAAACTTTTTAGTCACCCTCTTTGCGGTTATAATTAGTAAAAGAAAGCTTTAATTGCGTCTATATCTAAAAAACCATCATAGGACATTGTTGTACGGCTCCCCTCTATTAGGATATTTACTTTTGTATTTAAAAATATTGTTAGCGTACATTTCATTGATTCACTATTGACGGTATTAAATTCAAAGGTTAAAACGTAAGTATGATTATCCAAATTGAATTTCCCATTCAGAAGGGATATTTTGTATCCTGAAGCCTGAATAGTTAAGTTATCGCTTCCCCATAAAGCCCCTGATGACGATCCAAAAAATGGTAAATTACAACTTAAGCTATCGTTTACAAGTTTAAAAGGATAATCATCTATAGATCTCATCCTCTCCCCTGAAGGAGTTGCTTTATTAATGATAGCGATAATCTTTTTTTCTCTTACAATATCAGCCACTGCGCGAGCTGCAAGAATCTCTTTTTGAGATCGTTCTTCTTTTCTTGTTTTTTGGGCATAACCTTGCGTACAGGTTAGTGCGAACAACATAGTCAAAACTATAAAAAATGATGTTTTCATGCGTTTATATCTGAGATTCCTGATGTTTTAATTTTTGAGAGGAATATTAAAAAAGGGTTGCCCAACAAGTGTGGCAACCCCTTCTATTTGTAGATTTATTTTGCCAGATCATTATAATCTGTTTCCTTGAGAGGAAGAACATTCGTCCACTCATTATATTGTTCGGGATTAACCGTTACAACATATGTCGATCCCCAGTTGCCTCCTTTATCGTATCCTTTACGACTTATCCTATCTCCCCAACGTTTTAGGTCAAAGAATTCAAAACCTTCACCCCACAGTTCAATACTTCTATATAATTTAATCTCATTAAACAGATCTGTTCCTGTTTTTGTACAGGTATAAGAAGGATTTCTACCGCTATCTTTTAGGAGCTTTATAAGTGCCGCTCTAGCATTAGGTTCATTACCCAGTTTATATTCAGCCTCGGCCTCTATCAAATACATCTCCGATGAGCGGAAATGATTAAGATGTCCTACTCCTAGTCCGTCTTCGCTGGAAAATTTAAACTGCATCCATGCTGCAACTTTTGCTCTCTCATTTATATCGGGATACAACTTGAATGCCCTATTATACAGAGGTGTTCCTTTACTTGATTGTCCGTTTGTGGTACTGTATTTATCCTTTTGCGGATCTAAAAATAAATCTTTGCGGATATCGCTTGAAGGAATTTGATTATATAATTCACGGCTTATACATCTTGGATTGTTCCTTACGGTGGATGTTCCGGCATTATATGCTACATAAGCAGCGAATGAGTAGTAATATAAGGTTTCCGTTGATCCTCCATAGCTACTCCATATCCACTCTGATGTTGGTGTGAAAAATCCTGCTTTGTAGTCAGCCACACTCATTAAAGGATATCCCTCTCTTGCCATTTTTGCATATTTAAGAGCATTTCCATAATCTAATCTTGCCAATGCAGCCCTTGCGTAAACGGCATATGCAACATTTTTGTCTATCGAATAATTATTCGATCTTTTTACGCTGTATGAGCTAAAATAGCCTATTGCCTCGTCCAAGTCTTTATAAATTTGTTCAAAAGTTGCTTTTGCAGATGATATAGGCATAGGATCAAACGTGGGTTCTAATCTTAGTATTAATCCGTTTCCATCCTTGGCTTCATCTTGATGACCATCCATCCATCTTTTGTGAAATAATTGAGAAAGCATTGTGTAAGAGTATGCTCTTAAAGTAAGTGCCTGTGCTTTAATGTCATTTTTTTCCTCTACAGAACCTTCCGCTCCATCTATGTTCGCAAGGATAGAGTTAATGTTGCTGATCATTCTATAATAATAATACCAAGGGTAAAGAATGAATGTAGAGGCATTATTATCATGATACGTTTGATTCATACTTGCAACATTCCCGGACCCTGAAAGATTGTAATTATTACCGCCAAAGTTCCCAATATAATACTTAATTGTCCCTTCACCATTGTATCCTTGACCAAAACCACCATATTGTTGAGTCATACATTTGAAAACGCCATTCAGGGCGATCTTCGCATTCTTAACATCTTTGAACATCGTCTCCGCACCAATCGAATTTGTTGGTTTTGTGTTCAGATACTCTTTTGAGCACGAACTTCCGAGAAACGCTGCAAATGTAATTAGAAGTGATATTCTATATATATTTTTCATTTTTATTAAAATTTATCTTAATCAAATATTATAATACTACGTTAATACCTAGAGAAAATGTCCTTGCAGTAGAGAAATAGTTGGATGTAACTCCACCGTATGCTTGCTGCGGATCCATCCCTTTAAGCCCTGTTATCGTAGCAAGATTCTCAACGCTTAACGATAAATTAATCCTGCTCAAATCAAGTTTTCTGCAGAATGATGCAGGTACAGAATAACTAAGATTGATGTTCTTAATTACTAAATAACTTGAATTCTGTAACCATCTTGTAGATGTTCCAACAGAATTGTATGTGTTTAAAGTTCCGTCAATAGCAGGCACTCCGTTCGGGTCTATTCTATTAGGAGAGGTTTCTGTCATACCTGCAGGAATTCCGTCCCATGATTTGAGAATATCCTTATGGATAGCAGATGGAGAATTAGAGACATCCATGAGGCTGGAATAAGAATTATCGTATGTTTTGCCCCCTATTGAGTAGGTTATAATTGCTCCAAAAGATAAACTTTTCCATGAAAGGTTTGTGTTTATACTACCGTAAACAGTTGGCAGAGATGAACCACTCCAATCTTTCTTTGCGTAAGTGGTATAAGTAGTGTAGTCTTTTCCATTGACATTTACTAAATATTCGGCAGGAATCGGAGTTTTGTTGTCTTCTGCTTCCGAACCATAATATTTACTATGATCAATTTCTAATAAAGAATTTCCTGTCATTTGATCTACCCCTACAAACTGATACAACCAATAATCGAACATTCCGCCCCCCTCTACATATTTTTTTGTACCGGAGATAATACCTTCTGCCCTGTTTTGCTCGGGAAGTTCTATAATTTTATTTTTCAGGAATGTGGCATTCGCCCCTATATTCCATTTCCAGTCTCTTCTGTTGATAGCGTCAATATCAAAATTCAATTCCCAGCCATTATTAGAGGCTGTTCCCATATTTCTGGTAACTGTTGCCGTTGTCTCTCCTGTATCCGTAGATCCCGAAGATAACGGAAGGTACACATCAAATAAAAGATCTTTGGAGCGTTTATCAAAATACTCTACCGATAAGTTAAACATATCAAAAAATCTACCCTCTACAGCAACACCAAGTGAATTTGTTGATTCCCATTTAATATCATTTGCCGCATATTGTGTTTTATAACCTGCAGCTTCTTTACCATTAAAGGTCATACCGTACAAAGCCATGTATGCGTACCATGCAACAGATTGGTCATTACCTACCTGACCGTAGGATGCTCTTAATTTCAAAGAGTTTATCTGTTTGCTTAAACCTTGCATCCAGTTCTCCTTAGATATGATCCAGCTTCCTCCTAATGACCAGAACTTACCCCAGCGATTATCCGGATGAAATCTTGAAGATGCATCTGTACGGAATGAACCCTCTGCAAAATACTTATTATCATAATTATATCGAGCTCTTGAAAGATAGCTCTCCGTTCTGTAATTGTATTCGTAATCCGTGAGGCTGGTGAACTCTGCAAAATTAGAGAAATCTACAGCACCGGGTATGGTTTCCCTAATCTTGTAACCGTATAGATAGTTATATCTTGTTGAATAATTCTCATGTCCGATAAGTACATCTACATTATGTTTGCCAAACTCTCTACCCCATGTCAATTGTTGTTGGACCGTATAGTTTTTATACCTGTAAAGAGTTCTTGATGCTCTTCCTTCAGAAGCCGCACCGTCACCCACAATTGCATTATCATAACCTCTCTCTTCTGAGTTACTATTGTATAAATCCCCTTTTATAGTGAACTTAAAATCTTTCAAAAAAGAAATCTCCACAAAAGCCTGAGCATCAAGAGTGTTTTTATAATATCGCTCCATATTCAGTTCGCCCTCGTAAATTGCGTTACGCCCCGAATTTTGTGCCCTTGTGTCGGCCTGTCCGTAGTCATAAATCTGATTCCCAATATCATCAAGCATATATGCTCCATCGGCCGATGCATAATCATGTACGTGAACCGGATAAATAGGGGCCATATTTCTTGCAAAATAGAATGGATTAGCGTAGCCGGTACCACTGCTTTGGCTAGTAGAGTTGGACTCCCGTGTGCTACCATTCATATTAAATCCTAATTTTAACCATTTCTTTGGTTGATATGTAATGTTGGTACGTCCTGTAAAACGCTGAAAATCGGATGTTTTAAGATAACCCTTTTCATCCAGAAAGTTAACGGAAAAATAGTAGGATACTTTCTCCATTGCACCATCCGCACTAATATTGTAATCTTGCCTATGGCCAATGCGTTCTATCGGCTTGTACCAATCCAAGTCTCCGGCTATTTCTGATTTTACTTTACTGCCGGGTGTTAGTTTACCGTTAACGTCAAAGACCTCATTATTTGCTTTGTTGTAAATATTGTAAATACCTGTTTCAAAAAACTCACTTGTGGTTTTTTTACCGGCCGTTTCTAGTGTATATGTACTATTAGGTGTAGACATGTAGCTGTTTCTAATAGCCTTCCACTGTGCCTCCATCCATTCGTCGGCATCAAGTCTGTCATACTCAGGAATACCCCTTGTGTACAAACCTTGCTGTACACTGGCGCGTAATGAGAATTTTTCACTCTTCCCTCTTTTTGTAGTAATAAGTACAACACCATTTGCTGCTCTGTTTCCATAAAGGGCTGCTGATGCGGCATCTTTTAAAATTGATATACTTTCAATATCATTTGAATTAATATCGGAGGTACTTCCGCTTAATGGAACTCCATCAACAACATATAGAGGTGAGTTACTACCATTTATGGTGGTAAATCCTCTGATCCTGATATCCGGTGTGGAACCGGGTTCTCCATTTGTGTTGTTGATCTGTACTCCGGAGGTCATACCTTCCAAAGCACTGACTGCATTTGTAACCGGCCTTTTCTCTATGCTTTTTGCTCCTACCGAAGAAACGGCTCCTGTTAAAGATTCTTTTTTAGCAGTACCATAGGCAACAACTACAACGTTGTCTAATGCTACTGCATCCGGAGTAAGAGCGGCATTAACCACCAACTTACTTTCAATAGCTATTTCGGTGTTATTATAACCGATAGAACTAAATATAAGAGTTCCGTTTGCGGGGGCAGTAATGGAATAGTTGCCGTTTTCATCTGCCGAAATACCGGTTCGTGTTCCTTTTACAATAATAGATGCAAAGGGAATGGTATCACCATTCGATGCATCCGAAACAACACCTATAATCTTTATATTCTGTGCATACGCCACAGATATAGAAAATAAAAATAGTGCTGTAAAAAATAATTTTAATTGCTTCATTTTTTAATAGGTTGTTTTAAAAGTTGTTTATAATGCCGGTAATTCAAACGGATGTAACGTTTAAACCACCGTTTTAATTTTACACTTATTCCCTCCTTTTTTTTGTTCTCTCTTTTTTTACAAACCCCTCTATTCTTTTGATTAAAAGGGGAAACGAAAAATTTGGAAATTATTTAAGATGCATTATCTTTGTTGCCCCAAAACGGTGGTTTAAACGTTACACCATCCGTGACGGATATGTCTTTGCCATTGTAGGGTTGGCTTAGAGATATCCGTTCTTATTTTTATTTGCGTATGTGAGTTTGATGAAGTACCTTAGGAGCCGAATTGTAAAGAAAAGAGGACTATTTTTGGGCGGAGGAAATACGATGGAAGAAAGGTTGTGCGGATTAACAAAACCGGAGGTGGGAAAGCGTGGAGAGGATCTTGCGCTGGCTTATGTTTTGCAGATGGGCCTCAAATTTGTTGCCAGAAACTGGCATTACGGACACGCTGAACTTGACCTTGTTGCGGAGGACCATTCTTTTATTCATTTTATTGAGGTGCGAACATTGGTTTATCCTAATAAAATAGAGCCGTTCGAGACAATTAATACCTTTAAGCAGAGACATATAATAAAAGCTGCCCGAGCGTTTGTGGCAAAATACGGAATAAACAAAGAGGTGGTATTTGATGTTGTTTCGGTGGTTTTAAATGGCGAAAACTACAAATTGGAATATATAAAAAATGCCTTTACTCCATTGTGGGGATAGGCAAAATAAGTTAGATATGAATAGAGCAAACAAGTATTGTATTATAATGGCGGGCGGTATAGGTAGCCGTTTCTGGCCGGTAAGCAGAAATGCAATGCCAAAGCAATTTCTGGATATTCTTGGTACGGGAAGTTCGTTCCTGCAGCAAACTTTTAAAAGGTTTGAAAAGATTGTTCCGGCAGAGAATATATTAATTGTTACATCGGAGCAATACGGATCTCTTGTGAAGGAGCAATTGCCGCAATTAAGGGATGAAAACATATTACTGGAGCCTCACCGCAGGAATACTGCGCCATGTATTGCCTATGCAACATATAAGTTATACAAAAAGAATCCCGATGCTACGGTTGTGGTTGCACCGTGCGATCATCTTATCTTAAATGAGGATCTCTTTTTGGAGACAATAGACAATGCCCTCTCTTTTGCGCAGGAGCATAATGAACTTTTTACATTGGGAATCAAACCCACCCGTCCGGAAACAGGTTACGGATATATTCAGACCAATAACTCAAAAGTGCGCACCATTAACGGATATGTTTCATACAGCGTAAAAACATTTACGGAAAAACCGGATAAAGAACTTGCAAAAATTTTATTTGAGAGTGGGGAGTTTTTGTGGAATTCCGGAATTTTTGTTTGGAACCTGAAGGCTATTAAAGAGGAACTGGAAAAACATCTTCCCGATATTGCAAATCCATTTAAGGACGGACTCCCTTATTATTATACGGAGGAGGAGCCGGGTTATATTAAAGGGATTTATGAGGCATGTAACGGAATATCAATTGATTATGGTGTAATGGAAAAGACTTCCAAAAGTTGGGTTTTTGAGGCCTCGTTTGGTTGGAGTGATCTTGGAACATGGGAATCGCTTTATGCGCAGAGCAATAAAGATGAAAAAAATAACATGATTCAGGTTGGGGAAAGTCTGATTGAGAATGTTAATAATTCAATTGTGGTTTCTAAAGAGAAGAATAAATTGATTGTCATAAAGGGGTTGGAAGATTATATGGTCGTAAATACAGATGATGTTCTTATGATTTGTCCTAAAGATGATACTTCCTTTAAAAATATTATTACAGACCTTACTGTTAACGAATTAACTAAATTTCAATAAATATTATTATGGCAAACTCAATAGGATTGAATGTGCAGAGCGAGATTGGGACGCTGGAAGGGGTAATTTTACATACTCCCGGTGCTGAGGTGGAGAATATGACTCCGGGTACGGCGCAGAGAGCTTTATATAGCGATATTCTTAATCTCTCCATTGCGCAGAAAGAATATGCTCAGTTACATGGCGTGTTAAATAAATATACCACAACCTATCAGGTGTACGATCTGCTGGTTGCGGTACTGGAAAATTACAGGCAGAGAGAGGCTCTTGTTGGGAAGATATGTATTTCAGAGGGAGTTACCGATTATTTTGACGATCTTATGGAGATGAGTTCTCCCGTTCTGGCCAAATCGCTTATAGAGGGGGTTCCGGCAAAGGTTAATTCTCTTACCGCTTATCTGAAAGATGAGTATTATGCCCTTTATCCGTTGTATAATTTTTATTTTACCAGAGATGCATCGGTAACCATTGGGAATAATGCCCTTATTTGCCGTATGGCCAACAAGGTGAGGATGAGAGAATCTTTAATTATGGAGGCTATTTTTAAGGGATCGGGGCAATTTGATTGCAATATAATTAATGCGCATGATTTTAAGCCCGGCAACGAAGAAATTTTTATGGAAGGGGGCGATGTTTTAATTGCCCGGGAAGATATTCTTTTAATTGGGAACGGCAACAGAACAAGCACTCAGGGTATTGATATGCTTATTAACCGTTTGTGCAAAGATAAAAGTCAGGGGCGCAGGCATGTGATTGTGCAGCAGTTGCCTCATTCTCCGGAATCGTTTATTCATTTGGATATGGTGTTTACGTTGCTCGATTATGATAAATGCATGGTGTTCGATCCCCTTATTTTGGGAGATAATCAATACCAGACCGTGCATATTACCATTGATAACGGGAAGGTTTCCAAGATAAAAACGGTTCCTAATATTCCGGCTGCCTTGCGTAAGCTTGGGATGGATCTGGAGCCGATTGTGTGCGGCGGTACGGGTGATGAGTGGAATCAGGAGCGTGAACAATGGCATAGCGGTGCAAACTTTTTTGCAATTGCTCCGGGCAAGGTGCTCTCTTATGCCCGTAATATTCATACGCTGGATGAATTAAACGGAAAAGGGTTTGAGATTATTCCTGCCTGGGATATTGTAAACGACGTAAAGGATGCAAGGAATTATAAAAATTGTGTGATTACCATTGAGGGGAGCGAGTTGCCTAGAGGGGGCGGCGGAGCAAGGTGTATGACCATGCCGGTAAGAAGAAAATCGTTATAGGTATTTTTACTTAAAAAATAATATGTAACTTAGCACCCCATATTTTTAGTGTTGTTGCCCTAAATTTTAATGTTATTATGAAGCGGAAAATTGAAGAATTATTACAGGAGATAGAGCAGTTAAAAGCCCAGAAATTGCAGGAAGTTGAGGAGATACGGGTAAAATTGCTGGGTAAGAAAGGTGAGGTTACTAAATTGTTTGAGGATTTTAGAAATGTTCTTCCGGAGCAAAAGAAAGAGTTCGGACAAAAACTGAATATCCTTAAAACCAAAGCTGCTGAGAAGATAGAAGAGTTAAGACAGATTCTTGAGGATACTCCTGCAGATGAGGTTGCTACATTCGATTATACTAAACCCGGAGATAGATTTGATCTGGGGACAAGGCATCCGATATCCATTACAAGAGAGGAGATTATCTCTATTTTTGGGAAATTCGGCTATGCGGTGGCGGAAGGGCCGGAGATTGAGGATGACTGGCATGTGTTTGGTGCTCTTAATTTTCCTCCGGAGCATCCGGCAAGGGATATGCAGGATACGTTTTTTATATCATCGGGAGATAATCCTATTTTGTTAAGAACCCATACCAGTTCCGTACAGGTGCGTACGATGGAGAAGATGTCGCTCCCAATACGGGTGTTGTGTCCGGGACGTGTGTTCAGGAACGAGGCGATTTCTGCCCGCGCCCATTGTATTTTCCATCAGGTGGAGGGGTTGTATATAGATAAAAATGTTTCGTTTGCAGATCTTAAACAAGCTATCTTGTTGTTTGCCAGAGAGATGTTTGGCGAGCAGACAGAAATCAGAATGCGTCCTTCTTATTTCCCGTTTACCGAGCCAAGTGCAGAGGTGGATGTAAGTTGCAATATTTGTAAAGGAAAAGGTTGTAATATTTGCAAGGGAACCGGCTGGCTGGAGATTATGGGATGCGGTATGGTAGACCCAAATGTACTGGAAGCATCGGGAATTGATTCTAAAGAATATTCCGGTTTTGCGTTTGGAATGGGGGTAGAGAGAATTGCCATGCTTAAGTGGCAGGTGAAAGATTTGCGCCACTATTTTGAGAATGATGTGCGGTTTTTAAGGGAGTTTGATTCGGTTGTATAGGCGGTTTGCAATTTTTTTGAAAAAACGAGATTTTTTTTTGGAGAATAAAAAAAAGAACCTATCTTTGCAATCCCAAACAGGAGATTCATGGTCTCTGAGAGGGATAAGTTCTTTATAAATTGCGGAAATAGCTCAGTTGGTAGAGCATAACCTTGCCAAGGTTAGGGTCGCGAGTTCGAGTCTCGTTTTCCGCTCAAAGTTTAGTTTTGGTTATCAAAAAAGACTCTCTTCTTGGAGAGTTTTTTTTGACCTTTATGGTAAATAATTCGCTCGGGTGGTGGAATAGGTAGACACGCAGGACTTAAAATCCTGTGGGCAGAAATGTCCGTACGGGTTCGATTCCCGTCCCGAGCACTACCATAAACAGATACAGGCTCCTTTTGTCGGGAGCCTTTTTTTGTTAAAAATAAATTAACCATTATATGAAAACTATCTATTTTTTATTGTTACTGTGTGTTGTGTCATGTGCACAGAAAAATTCTTCTGAACAAAATAACTTGTCGGATAAAATTAAAGTTGGTGTATTTGAAGGAGACGGAGGTGCTCAATCGTGCATTTGGGAAACGGTAGCAGCGGTAAAGCTCGATACCGGAATGATTGTCAGGACTATTACCACATCCGATATTGCAAACAATGTTTTAGACTCGCTGGATGCAATTATTGTTCCTGGCGGAAGCGGCAGTGCTCAGTATCTGAATCTTGGAGAGGCTAATAGAAACCGTATTGTGGATTTTGTGGCCGGTGGTAAAGGGGCGGTTGGTATTTGTGCCGGTGCCTATATGTTTTCCGCTACTCCAAATTATGCCTGTCTGAACCTAAATGGTGAACAAGCTATAGATATAGAGCATGATAACCGAGGTCACGGGATGTCTAAATTTACCCTTACTCCGGAAGGAAAACAGATTTTTCCGGAACTTGCTTCCTGCGATACTTGTTACGTAATTTATTATGAAGGGCCTGTTTTTGAAAAAAATCCTGCCGATTCTGTTACAAATATTGTAATGGCCGTTATGGAAAGCGATGTGCATGAGGAGGGAAACGCTCCTGCAAATATGACCAACGGAAAGCCGTTTTATCTTGCCAATGAGTATGGTAAAGGGCGTGTCTTTAGTTCTATTGCTCATCCGGAGGCTACTCCCGGCATGATGTGGATGGTTCCGCGTATGGTGCGCTGGACATTAAATCTCCCTTTTATTAATTATAAAGAAGCATTTGTAAAGCCGGATTTATTTAAGAAAGAGCTACTTATGAGCGTTACTGATCTTCAGCAGGAGGCAACTTTTTTAAAAGTTTTGATTTATGGCGCAGAAAACGATAAGATTGCGGCATTGGATTGGTTGGAATCTCATCATTCATGGGATTTAAAACGGAAAATACAAGGACTCCTGTATGATGCTTCCCCTGTGGTTCGTACCCGTGCTGCTCAATACGTTGCAAATACTCAATACTTTACTTTTCTTCCCGATTTGCAAGCCGCCTATAACACAGAAACAGACGCTTCTGCCAAGGCTGCACAAAAAGAGGCACTAAGTTCCATGATGCAATAAAAAGCTACTCAAAAATAGTCTCAAAAATCATCCTAAATAAATTAAAACAGTTTACAGAATTGGAAATATAGATTATATTTGTAAAAAAAATGAAACGAATTTTTATTTGCCTATTATGTATTGTAACGAGCGTTGCGGTATATGCTCAAAGTAAAGGGATGAATCCCGTACTGGAAAATATACACGCCCGTAAGAGTGTCAGAACTTATAAGTTAGATTCAAATGGTAAGGCTGTTTCTATATCAAAGGATACGTTGGAGATGATTGTGAGGGCAGGAATGGCTGCACCTACGGCTATGAATAAACAGCCGTGGGAGTTTTATATTGTTACAAGGGGGGTAGATGGCGTTTCAGACCCTATGGAAGATATGGCATCTAAATTGCCTTATGCAAAAATGCTCAAAACGGCGGGGGCTGCCATTGTGGTTGTTGGAAATTCCCAAGTTGGCAATTTATGGCAACATGATTGTGCCGCAGCTGCAGAAAATATCCTTCTGGCTATTGAGTCACTGGGGCTTGGAGGTGTCTGGACAGCTGCTTATCCATATCAGGATAGGTCAGATATTGTAAAAAGTGCACTGGGTATTCCAGACCCTTATCAACCGCTTTGTGTGATTCCGATTGGATATCCGGCAGGAGAGACAAAGGCAAAGGATAAATGGAAACCTGAGAAGGTACATTATAATAAATGGTAATGAAATTACAGATATTTTGCGAAAATAATTAGGGAGATTGCTCTTTTGATTGTTTACTTAAGTATATAAGAGAATTATAAATAATACAATAGTATATTAGGCATTTTTAATACAATGAAATTCAAAAAATTATTTCTTTCACTGGTACTTTCAATCTTTGCATTGAATGTATTTGCTCAAGGAGAAAATCCTGTGAGCTGGAGTTCAAAAGTTGAAAACGTAAAAGATAACGTTTACGAGATTCAACTGCTAGGTAGCATTCAGGGTAAATGGCATATTTATGATCTTGGTCCTTACCAGGATGGCCCTATTTCAACAACGATTGTTATTTCTGGTGGTCAGGGAGTTAAGGTTGTAGGGAAACCCTATATTAAAACCAAAGTTCACAAGTATTTTGACCAGATGTTTAATATGGAGATTGGTACATGTGAGAACGGGGTTGTAATTGCTCAGAAAGTTGAGGTTTCGGCTGCGACTGCTACCGAGGTAAAAGTAACCGTTGAATGGCAGACATGTGATGACGGAAGTTGTCTTCCTCCAACAGATGAAGAACTAAAAATAAAATTGCCTGCTGCTAAAGGTGGAGTGACTGTTGCAGCAAATGCTTCCGGTACTGCTGCTACCACCAATACGGTAGGTGCCGTAGCAGATGCCGCACCTGTTGCAGATGCCAATCCTGTTGTTGCAGACTCTACTGTGCAAACGGAGCAGCTTGCAGCTGCACAAGAAACCGCATCGGGCGAAACAGCGGCTCAGGCAGAAGAACCGGTAAAAAAATCCCTGTGGGGCGTAATCCTTGAGGCTATTGCCTGGGGATTTGTTGCTTTATTAACCCCTTGTGTATTCCCGATGGTGCCTATGACAGTATCGTTTTTCCTTAAAAACTCAGGTGGAACAAAGGCTAAAGGGAGAATGTTTGCTTCGTTTTATGGTTTCTCAATTGTAGCTTTATATACTCTTCCAATTGCAATTATTATTATGCTAACTTATTTTCTTGGAGGAGATGCTGTAACTGCAGATATTTTTAACTGGCTTGCTACACACTGGATACCAAATATTTTATTCTTTATTATATTTATTGTGTTTGCTGCCAGCTTCTTTGGTGCATTTGAGATTACAATGCCTAGCTGGATGGTAAATAAAACAGATGCCAAGAGTGATAAAGGGGGCCTTGTAGGTGTGTTCTTTATGGCACTTACCCTTGTGCTTGTTTCATTCTCTTGTACAGGCCCTATCGTTAGCTCGGTGCTTATTAAGAGTACTCAGGGCGAGATATGGGAGCCTATTATTACCATGTTTGCATTTTCTGCAGCTTTTGCTCTTCCGTTTACGGTATTTGCGTTTGCGCCTTCTTTGCTAAAGGATCTTCCAAAGAGCGGCGGATGGTTAAACTCCGTTAAAGTTGTGCTTGGTTTTATTGAGCTTGCGTTGGGTCTTAAATTCCTTAGCGTTGCAGACCAGGTTTACCAGTGGGGTTTGTTAGATAGAGAGGTTTATCTTGCAATGTGGATTGTAATCTTCTTCTTGTTAGGGTTGTACTTATTGGGCAAATTAAGATTTGCACATGATACTCCGGAGGATCATTTAACGGTAAAGAGATTGTTCCTTTCCATAGCAGTGTTCTCTTTTGTAATGTATATGATTCCGGGTATGTGGGGTGCGCCGTTAAAAGCATTGAGCGGTTATCTTCCTCCTGTTGAGAGTATCGATTTTAATCTGGCTAAATCCAATACGGTGGTTGTTTCGGGTGGTGATTCAGGTGCTGCACATGGTGCACTTCCTGCTAAAAAATATACCGAAATGGGTCTTAAACATATTGACGGTATTCCCGGTTTCTTTGATTATCATGAGGCTTTGGAATATTCCGCACAGGTTGGCAAACCGGTATTTATTGATTACACCGGAGCAGCATGTGTAAACTGCCGCGAGATGGAGAGCCGTGTATTCAGCGATCCTAAAATTAAGAATATGCTGAATAATGATTTTGTATTTGTTTCTATCTACGGCGATGTTAAGACCGAGGTTGCACAGGCCGATTGGGTTACTTTGCCAAACGGAAAAGTTCTGAAAGGGCTTGGTAAGATTAATACAAATCTTATTATGGGTAAATATAAAGTAAATGCAATGCCTTACTATATTATTGTAGACGCACAAGGTAACGAAGTGGTTGAGCCGAGAGGTTATAATCTGGATCAAGGTGCTTTTGTGGAGTTTCTTAACGGTGCGTTGGCAGCGTATAAAAAATAGACCATTTTTTCATAGATATTAGTATATCAAAGGTAGAAGGCGGTTCCGTAGCAGGTTCTGCCTTTTATTATTGTGTTGCCGTACAAAGTTGCGGAGTTAAATAATTTTCCTATTTTTGCAGGCCGCAAGCAAGTATAATCTAATATGAGGGTAAAATGCAACTTTCTTCACAACAAAAAGAGCGTTTTTTTAATGAGGCTTTCCAACAATATTTTGAGAGAGTTGCATCCTATATTTATGGTTATTGCAAAGATTGGGAGATGGCCCGTAATATTGCGCAGGATACGTTTGTTTCGTTCTGGGAGAATATAGAGAAGGTAGATTCTGAGAAGACGGCTCTGCCGTATCTTTATTTTGTGGCAAAGAATAAAGCCCTCAATACAATTAAACGAGATCTTGTAAAAGATAGGTTTAGCAATTATACGCAAAAACGAAATATGGAGATAAGTTACAGGGCGTTGGAATCGAGTACGATGGACCGGGTGCATGCGGGCGAGATAGAGAAACTTATTTCAAAAAGTGTTGAGCAGATGAATGATAAAGTGAGAGAGACATTTTGTTTAAGCAGGTTTAAAAGTCTGAAGAACGAAGATGTGGCCAGAGAACTGGATGTATCGGTAAAGACGGTGGAGTACAGAATGGCGGCGGCACTTAGAATTTTAAAGAAAAATTTAAAGGATTTTATACAAATTGTAATTATTTTATTTACTTTTATATTTGAATAAATTTTTTAGGGTGAAAAGGCCCTAAGATTGTTTATCTATATAGAGGAGAGATAAATAGAGTGATAAAAAAGATGAATAAAAATTTATTAATAAGGCATATTAAGGGCGAAACGGCCTCAGACGAGTGTGAGGCCGTGATTTCTTGGATTAATAAATCCGAGGATAACGAGTCTTATTATATTAACCTTATGAATACGATTGTTATGGAAAATGTTTCGGGGGAGAATCCTTCCGGTGGAACTATTTCCGATAGCGTAAAAGAAGATGCTTTCCGGCAGATTCAGGCGCAGATATGCGCAGCCCGCAATGGTGCGGAGAAAAGGGTTGTAGAGAAGGGTGCGGATGAAATTAGGGGGAAGGTAGTAGAGATAGGGAAAAATTCTGCGGCCAAGGTTATTAATTTTTGGAAGATAGCTTCCTATGCGGCGGTGGTGTTACTTTTTGTATCTGTTGGTATGAACTTGTATCAGTTTGGCGGAAATAAGGAGAATGTGGTGATACTCAGCAAGGTCCCGGCCGTGGAGAATATAATGAATACGTATTATACGGAAAACGGAGTGAAAGCAAGGGTTTTACTCCCCGATAGTTCTGTCGTATGGCTTAACTCCGGTTCCAGAATTGTGTATCCGAAGAATTTTGATAGTGATAAAAGGCGTGTTTCTTTTGAAGGAGAGGGGTATTTTGATGTTGTGAGGAATCCGGAGTGGCCTATGGAAGTTGTGACCCCAAAAGGGATGAAGGTGGAGGTTCTTGGAACCAAGTTTCATATAAAATCGTATGATAATGACCAGGAGGAGCAGGCAACGTTGTTCTCGGGGAGGATTGATATTTCAAAATCGTCGGGAAGTAAGAAGGTATTGGATATGAGAGTTCTCAAACCACGGGAATCGTTGAGGTTTACCAATGCCGGAAAGGTGGTGCTTACAGCTGTGGCGGATACGACAAAAAAGGTTGCATGGAAAAAAGGGGAGCTGTTGTTTGAGCAGACACCTATGTCGGAAGTTATTAAAATGCTGGAGAGATGGCATGGAGTGAAAGTTGTTGTGCAGGACCCGGCCGTGTTGTCTTACACATTTACGGCAGACTTTTCGTCGGAGTCCATTGTTCAGATTTTTGAGTTGTTCCGGTTTACCTCGCCTATCGATTATATAATAGAGGATAACAAAGTTTATGTTAAAAAAAGGAATATTTAGAGATTTATAAAAAAAAATTAAAATATTTTTAGGGGGAAGTGTAAGAAAGGTGTTATAATAGTAGATAGGTTTTAAAGGTTAATTTAAAGGTAAAATTTACACTTACTTAAAAATTATTTCACAAAAGAGCGGTGTCGTAGGAACCACCGTTCTTTTCTCTTTTTTATCCCCGCCAAAGGGGGGGGCGTTTTTAGTTTTTTTGTGGCTATCATGCAGTAAATCTATACTTTCTCGTTTATAGTGTACATGTTTTGTCTCTCTCTTTAGGGTTACAGGGCGACAATCTTGTTAAAGTACCATAACCAAACAATATATGTAATATATGAGAAAAATTATTCTGGTATCCATTTTATCAATTTTTTCCTTTGGAGTTTTTGCGCAACAAAATAATGGCGTAAAATGGGAGGAAGGGACTTTTGCGCAAGCTCTGGCTAAGGCAAATAAACAAAATAAACAAATTTTTTTAGATTGCTATACAAGCTGGTGCGGTCCGTGCAAGCATATGGCAAATAATGTATTTACATTACCTGAGGCCGGTAAATTCTTTAATTCTACTTTTGTGAATGTAAAAATAGATATGGAGAAAGGCGAGGGGATTGATTTATGTAAAAAATTAGGGGTGAAAGCATTTCCTACATTTCTGGTTCTTGATAGCCAAGGTAATGAGGTGGGAAGGATTGTTGGCGGCGCAGAGTTGCAGGAATTTATCGGGAAGGTAAAGATTGCCATGTCTGTTGAGAACTCACCGGCTGCCCTGTTGGCAAAGTATGAGAGTACCGGGAGCATTGATCTTGCTTTTGCCTATATGTCTCTTTTGGAGGAATCTTACAAGCAAGAGGAGATTGTGAAATTTATTGAGGCTCACTATGATAATTTTGGCCGTGCTCTTCATTCCGAGCAGATGTGGAAATATATAGCTATGGCTATGGTTTCGGATTCTGTTTATGATAAAGTGATGGCAGGTAAATATGAATTTGACGAGGCCTTAACTCCGGACACCGTTAATAAAGCGGTTGCAACCGTACAATATAATAAACTTGTAAATTATCTTACCGGTAAACTTACATTAACTCCGCAGGAGGTAAAATTGATTGCAAGAGATCTTGCTTTTGCCAAACAGGGGCGGAACCTTATGTTGACAAGAACCGTTTCCGATATTGCGCTGGCTTATTCCGTAAACGATACGGCAGCTATTCAGAAATCTCTTAACTTAAATTTCCTAAACCAGAGATTAACCGGTCACGAGCGTTATATGCTAAATGCAATGGTTCTGCAAAAAGGGATTTTTCTTACAGACGGGCAAAAAGCAGAGTATAAATTAAAAATAAAATAATTTTTTGTTAACTTTTTTTAGGGTTGGACTTTCCCTTTCTTGTTAAGGGGCATATAACCTAATTATATTTTTTATGATAATAAAAGCTATTAACACATTGTTCAAACAAAGAACCTTATTGGTTCTGTTGTTTTTGACATTTTCTTTGGGTGTAGCAGCGCAGAACGTTTCGCTTAAGATGGAGAACAGACCATTGGGCGAAGTCCTTACTGCCATCACCAAGGCAACCGGTTACAAATTCGTATATTCCAATGCCTTAAAGGAGATACAGACCCCTGTTACCATTAACTGCAATAACAAAGACTTACGCTCTGTTCTGGACGAGATTCTTTTGAGTAAGAAAATCAGTTATAAGATAGACGGTAAGAATATTGCATTGTCACCATCCAATGTTGTTCCTCAGAAGACCACCAACAAGACCTTTTCAATTAAAGGTATTATAACGGATGATTCGGGGGAGTTTTTACCGGGTGTAGCCGTACAGAATAAGCGCACCAACAAATATGCTGCCTCTGATCTGGACGGAAATTATCAGATAGATGTAGCGGAGGGAGATATTCTTCATTTTTCTTCCATTGGAATGGCGGATAAGAGCGTTACAGTTTCCGGTAAAACCGAGAAACTGAATGTTGTTTTAAATCCCGATGCTATTGCGCTTGAGGATGTGGTGGTAACCGGATACCAGACCCTTTCCAAAGAGAGATCTACGGGCTCGTATGCGGTTGTGACTTCTGAGAAGATTCAGCAGAAACTATCTACGAATGTGATGGAGAGATTGGAGGGAATGGTTGCCGGTCTTAATACAAACAGAGGTGCTGTTGAGGTGAGAGGTGTTTCAACAATCAACGGTACAAAGGCTCCTTTGTATGTTGTGGACGGTATTCCTTTTGAGGGAGAACCGGGGGTAAATGCCGGTGTGTTGGATGTTATTAATCCTTCGGAGATTGTGAACGTAACTGTACTTAAAGATGCTACTGCTGCCTCTATTTATGGAGCACGTTCTGCCAATGGCGTTATTGTTATTACTACCAGAAGCGGTCAGGTTGGTAAAACTAAAGTTAGTTATAATGGAAGTGTAAATATACGTGGCATGAAAGATAGAGACTACTCGAATATCATGACTAGCAATGAGATGGTTGATTATCAGCTAATGCTTATGGATTCTTATCCTAACTTAAAAAGGAAAGGAAACAGAGAGTGGCAGAATGATGTACAGGTGCTTATGCTTGATAGAAAAGATGGAACAATTAGCCAAGATCAGTTTGAAAAAGCTTTAATGCCTTACAGAACAAATGACAGATCGGATCAGGTTATTGATGAGTTGATGAGAAGACAGAGAGTTATTCAGCAACATAATCTGGCATTTAGCGGAGGAACAGAGATTTATAAATATAATATTTATGCAAACTAAACCGGAACAGCTCCTTACGAGAAAGCTCAGTATGAAAACCGGTTAGGATTTAACTTAAAGAATACATTTGATTTCTTTAAGTGGATGCAGGTAGATGTTGGAATTATGGGAAGTCAGGTTAAGAACGATTGGGATAACGGTGTTCTGGGAAGTAGTTATCTTGATGCCGGAGGCGCATCTTATCTGATGTTTAGAGATGCTGACGGCAATCCGTTACAGTATTATAATGCCCCAAGCTCTCAGTTTAAATCTCAATTTGAGATTGACAGACTTAATTCTCTTGGATTACAGGATGAAACCTTTATTCCTGTAAACGAATTAGGGACAAGACACTATACCTCAAAACAGAATTATCTGAATATTAACTTAGGTGCTAAATTTAAAATTATAGAGGGACTGAATGTTAGTTTAAGATATCAGACCGAGCAGAGTAACGGTTTTACAAAACAATATGATTCAAAAGATTCATATATTGTAAAAACAATGGTAAACAATGCAACTCAAATTATTAACGGAGTTCCAAAATATAATATGCCTATCGGAGGACAGATTTTGCAAAGAAATATGGATAACTATTCATATACAATGAGGGGGCAGATAGATTATACGAAGGATATTAAGAAAGACCATTACATTCAGGTTTTGGCGGGTGCTGAGGTTAGAAAGGTGGTAACTACGGGTAATGCTTTTTACAGAGTAGGTTATGATGATGATAATCTTGGCTACAGTGAATACAATGCTTTGGATTTAACCCAAATGGTAAGTGGTACCCAGTCTATTTACGGAACTTATTCTTTTGATGATCCTTTTGGGCGTCTACCCGCAATTACGCATACCGATAACAGATATGTCTCTTTTTATGCAAATGCATCGTATAGCTGGAAACAAAAACTTACCGTAACGGGAAGTGTTAGAATGGACCAATCGAACTTGTTTGGTACAGACCCAAAATACCAATACCGTCCTTTATGGTCGGCCGGTGCGCACTATGTTGTATTGCAGAATTATAAAGGGTGGTTAGACCGATTGGTTGTAAGGGCTACGTACGGTATTAATGGTAATATCCCTAAATTAAACGGACCATACCTTATTGCAAAAGTTGCTAGGAATAACTACTATACCAATGAAAATACGATGTACATTGCCTCTCCTCCTAATCCAACTTTAAGATGGGAAAAAACGCAGGTGTTTAATGTGGGGGTAGATTTTAATATGTTTAGTAACAGGCTCACCGGTTCCATAGAGTATTATAATAAAAATACGACGGATTTATTAGGCCCATATACACTTGATCCTACATTAGGATGGACTTCTGTAGATATGAACTTTGGTAGTCTGTATAACAGAGGTGTGGAGATTTCGCTTAATAGCGTGAATATAGATAGCCGTGAAGTTAGATGGACATCTAATTTTGTATTCAGTTACAATAAGAGTAAGATTACCGATATAGAGACATCCAGCGAATCTGCAAGTAGCTATTGGAGCGGACTTAATAACAGGGTAGGTTATCCTATGTCTTCTCTTTTTAGTGTAAGATATAAAGGACTGAACGAGCAAGGAGCTCCGGTTGCTTATAAGGCAGACGGTACGGAGGTTCTTGACTATACAAAACTAACAAAAGAAGATCTTGTATATTCAGGTACATATAATCCTCCTTATAATGCATCCCTTACAAATACGATTTCTTATAAAGGAATTGACTTGTCTTTCATGTTTGTTTATTCTGGCGGGCATGTTATGAGAGATATTGCTGCACGTTATATTCAATCATCGCATCCGATATATGCAACAGGGAATACCGATAGAAATTATATGAATTATTGGAAAAATCCAGGCGATGAGAAGATACCGGGAATGAATCCTGCTTATATGTTCCAGACTTCTGTTAGGAATGGTTCAAGTATCTGGCAAGCTGCCGATAAGCATGTAAAAAGGGGTGATTTTATTAAACTTAGAGATCTTACTGTTGGATATAATCTTCCTGCAAGTCTTCTTCAAAAAACGTTTATTAGCGGAGTTCGATTTTCATTCCAGGCAAGAAATTTATGGTACTGGGCGGCAAATGACAGCGGGCTGGATCCCGAAGTATGGTCGGGTTACTCTACTTCTCCATCACGTGGAACACACTATCCTGCCGAGTTTACATTTGGGTTAAATCTTAATTTTTAATTGAAAGATGAATAAAATATTATATACAATTTTACTGATAGTGTCCCTTGGCGTAATTCAGGGATGCGGAGATTATTTGGATAATCCGCCCAAAGGAATGACAATCCCAAGCAAATACGAGGATTATGAGAAACTATTAAATAATGGCAGTTTTATTTCTGCTTCTAATGGCGATTTAGAGTATCTTACAGATAATGTGCATTTGATTAATGCAGACCAAACTGCATCAAGTTATATTTATATTAATAAGTATAATAATATACAGAATATGTACACTTTTGCTCCAGGTCAGATAGAGGTGGCAGGTTCTTCCGATGCTACATGGAATAGTGCTTATGACAGACTATTTACATTAAATACTATAATTAACAACGTTATGACTTCTGCCGGAGGAACCGAGCAGAAGAAATTACAAGTTAAAGCGGAGGCGTTATTTGCCAGAGCGTTTGAATATTTCAATCTTGTAAATACGTATGGTGTCCAATATGATAAAGGAACTGCCGCTACAGATTATGGCGTTCCGTATATTAAAGCGGGAGATATTAATCTTAAGTATACAAGACAGACTGTTGCAGAGGTTTATGAGAATATATTCGCAGATTTGAAAGAAGCTGAATCTGGATTGGCTGAGCTTGTAGCATATACTACACATCCTAATAAAGCAGCGGCTTATTCTTTTTATGCAAGAATCTATCTTACTATGGGAGAATATGCAAAAGCCTTAGAAAATGCCAATCTTGCATTAAAATCGAATGATAAACTGCTGAATCTTAATGATTATATGATGCAGGATGGTACAACATGGGATAGGGTTGTATTGAAATCGGACAAGACAAAAAGATTACCGGATGTAGATCATCCGGAAGCAAATTATACAAAATTTCTTTCCGGCGGATTGCAAGGCAGTGTTATGATCAATAAGGAATTTAGAGATTTGTTTAAGAAAGATGTTCCTGCCGGAGCTAAAGATTTGCGTAAAGAGTATTTTTATGCAGAGGATGTTGTTAGACTTGGATCGAATCCCGATTATTTCCCCGGTGAATGTGCCTTTGTTTTATATGCAAATCAAAATGTCGGATTTACTTCAACAGAGAACTATCTTATTGCTGCAGAATGTGAGGCAAGGATAGGTTCTAAAGATAGAGCTATGGAACTTATTAGTAAACTGCGTGATTATAGATTTGAGAATAACGTTGCTCTTACGGCCTCTTCGAACGAGGAGGCATTGGTGAAAGTTCTTGACGAGAGAAGGAGAGAACTAGCAATGAAAGGGTTCCGTTTATTTGACCTGAAGCGTCTTAATAAAGATTCTAAATTTGCAAAAAACGTAGTGCATACTGCAGATGGGGAGACTTGGACACTTGCTCCGAATGATCCTAAATACATTTTACCAATTAATCAGGAAATTCTGGACTTTAATCCGGATATGCCTCAGTACGACCGTAAATAGATATCAGGATAATAAATTATAACGGCTCTCATTCTCGCCTAAGGTGTGGTGAGAGCCTTTTTTATAGGAAAACAATTAAAAACATAGTATGAGAAAAATAGTCTTCATAATCCTTATGCTGGTAAGCCTCAATCTTGCAGCGCAGGATGGAATTAAATTCCAGCACGGAACATGGGCACAGGCGAAAGAACTTGCTGCCAAAGAGAACAAATTAATTTTTGTGGATTTTTATACGCAATGGTGCGGCCCTTGCTACAACATGGCCAAAACCATATTCCCGCAATATGCTGTGGCTTCTTTTTATAATAATAACTTTGTGAATATGAAGATTGATGCGGAGAACGGAGAGGGTATTGAACTTGCAAAAAAATATGGGGTAAGATCTTATCCTACTTATTGCTTTATAGATCCTAAGACAGAGGCGATTGTGCATCGCTCCGGAAGTAACCAGCCTGCTGAGGCATTTCTTTTTACCGGCGAGAGTGCTCTGAATCCAAAAACGACCTCAGTGTATCTCGAAAAAGAGTTGGCGGCAGGTAATAAAACACCGGAATTTCTGATTGCGTATGCAAACTATTGCGGATCATGTTACAAAAGAGATGACGCAAAAAATGCTGCGCAAGAGCTGGTAAAGATTCAAGGTTTTGGACTGGAGAATGCCAAAGTGTGGGATTTGTTTGTTAAATATGTATCGGGGAGAGATAATACTCTTTTTGCAGATTTAACAGCAAATGTTGCAAAATATAGAGAACTTTACGGAGCTAAGGTTGATGCTAAATTGTTTGCGGAATGCGGTTATGTTCCCGATCCTAAAGAGTGGGAAAAATTACCTGATTTTAACGGAAAGAGTATCCTTATGAAAAAAGGAGCTGCAGATATTGCTATAAGGGAGAAAAAATACGATGTAGCGTCAAAACTATTGGATGATTTGATAGCTAATCCCGGAGATTTTCAGGCGGAACTTTGCCGCTTATTGATTTTCACCGCTCGTTCTAATCAATATGGTGAGCATCCTGCGTCATGGCATGATAAATGTCTTGAGCTTTCCCGATATGTTGCCTATAATTTTTCTGATAGGGATGATTCACAAGTGCATTTTGAATATGCAAAGCAACTTGAAATGAAGTTAAAAAGGCTGAATGCCCCTTTGGCAGAACCTGTTAACGGAGCAAAAGAATATTCAATGAGACCTGCTGATCTTAAACAGAAACCTTCCTACAAGAAGAAGTAGTAAAATATTCAACAGTTGTATTGTTTGCCGCACTATTATAAACTTAACGGTTTTTGATAGTGCGGTTTGTTTTGTTTATATTTGCAACCGTTTTTGCGAAATAGCTTACATTTATGAATAAAAAACTATTGGTTGTTATTAAAGAGTATTTAATAATGACAATTGCCCTTGCCATCTATGTTTTTGGGTGGACGGCATTCCTTATCCCGAATCAGATTCCCGGAGGGGGAGTAACAGGATTCTCCTCCATTATCAACTATGCTTTTGGCATCCCCGTTTCCTATACCTATGCGGTATTGAATGTATTACTATTGGTTGCCGGTACCCTTCTTCTGGGAAAAGGTTTTGGGGTAAAGACCATCTTCTGCGTTGCAATATCATCGGTGATGTTTGAGTTTTTCCCCCTTATTCCGTGGACATCCGATATTCCCGATAAACTATTAAATGCCATTATTGGCGGTGCTTTCAGCGGGGTGGGTATATCACTTGTATTTACGCAGGGAGGCAGTACGGGGGGGATTGATATCATTGTGCTTGGAATTAATAAATACAAAGAGGTTACCCCGGGTAAGATTTATATGATTTGTGACGGACTCATTATCACCTCTATCCTTTTATTGCCCGGTAAGGCAATTCAAGATGTGGTGTACGGTTATGTTACCATTGCAGCGTTTACGTATATGGTGGATATGGTGCTTACCGGAAGCAAGCAGAGTGTGCAGATTATGGTGGTTTCCAATAAATTCAAAGCTATTGCAGATAAATTAAACGAATCCAACAAAGGGGTCACCGCTATTAATTCGGTTGGCTGGTATACCAAGAAAGAGGCCATGATTTTAATGGTGGTTACCCGCAAAAGCGATATGCACGAGGTGATGAAATCTATTAAAGAGGTAGACCGTCAGGCGTTCTTAACCGTTACCGGGGTGATGGGCGTTTATGGAGAGGGGTTTGAGCAAATAAAAGGTTAAAAGATAAAATTACAGATTATGTTAGAAAAAATAAACTGGGGCAAAGTAATAAAAGAGTATGTATTCATGGCGTTGGCCCTTGCCATTTATGTTTTTGGATGGGTGGCATTTATTATTCCGTTCGGTTTTCCGGGGGGAGGTGTTGCAGGGTTTGCCTCCATTCTGTTTTACGGATTTAATATCCCAATCTCCTATAGCTATTTTTTAATGAATGTCGTACTTCTGGCAATAGGGTTTGCCATTCTGGGAAAAGGTTTTGGGGTAAAAACAATTTATTGTATTATTATAACATCGCTGCTGTTTGAGTATATGCCGCAGATTATAACCTGGCGTTCGGATATTGGTGATAAACTTATCAATGCCATTATCGGCGGTGCATTCAGCGGTATAGGGATAGGAATTGTATTTAAACAGGGCGGCAGTACCGGCGGAACCGATGTTATAGCCCTTATTATTAACAAATACAGGGAGGTATCTCCCGGAAAGGTATTTCTGGTACTGGATTCTCTTATTATTACCTCTATTCTACTCCTTCCCGATAAAGGATTGCAGGATGTTATCTACGGATATATAGAAATTATTGCCTTTACCTATACCATTGATTTGCTGTTAACCGGGACTCAGCAATCGGTTCGGATAGAGGTAATGTCTACCAATCCGCAGCTTATTGCCGATAATGTCTGCAGCAACGTAGGGCGTGGTGTAACCGTTCTGGATTCTGTTGGATGGTATGCTAAGACGGAAAATAAATTACTGATTATTGTGGTGCGCAAAGGACAGATGCAGGCTACCATGCGCGAAATTCATAAAGCCGATCCGCATGCATTTATAAATGTCTCCTCTGTAATGGGCGTTTACGGCAACGGATTCGACCGGGTTAAGTAATTTCCGATTGTTCGTTTGCCGCAGGTATAATTTATTGGGCATGATGAACTTCAGTTGTCTTGATTTTCTTTAAAGCGTTTGGCAAAATAAAACCGGCCTTCCCCTTTTGCAAGGAGGAGGCCGGTTTGTGATTAGGGTAGAAATTGCTATTTGTTTTTAATGGCTGCAATCTCTTTGACTGCCTCAATGGCGGTGTCTATATTGGCTTCTGTTGTGAAAGCACCAACGCTCATGCGTACGGTACCGTGGATGCCGGTGGTGCCTATTTGTTCGTGTACTTTAGGGGCACACTGCAATCCGGTGCGTACGGCAATGCTGTAATCTACGTCAAGCATGGTTCCAACGTCGGCTGCTTCAAAGCCTTTAATATTAAAACTCAGGACAGGATTTTTATGCTCTGCACTGTCTGCGCAGTAGGTGATAACTCCTTCGGTGTCTTGCAATGCTTTGCGAAGTTTGTCCCAGAGGGCTATCTCGCGGTTGTGAATGTTCATAACGCCTTGTGAGGTAATCCATTTAACACCGGCGTTCAGTCCGGCTACTCCCAGCAGATTTAGAGTTCCGTATTCCAAGCGATAAGGATATTCTTCCAGATGGCCCGGATAGGCGGAACGGACTCCGGTACCACCGGCACGGGTAAGGTTAATGTTAACACCTTCACGTACATAAGATCCTCCTATACCGGTTGGCCCCATCAGGCATTTATGTCCGGTAAAGCAATAAACATCTACATTACATGCTTGCATATCAAAATCAACTGCTCCTGCCCCCTGACTGCCGTCTACTACAAAAAGAACCCCTTTCTCTTTACAAATTTTTCCTATTTCTGCCAGAGGCTGAATTGTCCCCAGTACATTGGAACAGTGGGTTACAATTACAAATTTTGTGTTGGGACGGATGGCTTTTTTAATATCATCGGGATCTACATACCCCGATTTATTAAAAGGTACATAGGTAACCTCAATGGTTCCTGCCTGTGCGTGGGTGTACAGCGGACGCAATACGGAGTTGTGTTCCAACATGGTGGTTACCACATGTGTCCCTTTTTCTACCAGTCCGTTAATGATAAGGTTTAGTGAATCTGTTGCATTGTAGCTGAATGTGAGGCGGTTGTGATCGGATCCTCCATTAAACAGCTTGGTGAGCATTTTACGGGTGTTGGTTACTACTTCGCCGGTTTCTATGGCTGCGTCAAAGCCTGAGCGGCCCGGGTTTACCCCGTGTGCGCGATAGAATGAATTCATGAAGTCATATACTTCATCCGGCTTTGGAAAACTGGTTGCCGAGTTGTCGAGATAAATTAATTTACTCATAATGTGTGTGTTTTATGTTTAGTTTGATTGGTTTTCGGGTAAGATAATGGCATCGGCCACTACCTCTGCAATGGTTTTTATTTTTACGCCCAATTTATAGGTATGGTTGAGCTGGGTGAGCTGGTCTACGCAGTTGTGACACGGGGTGATTACTATTTTTGCCCCGGTTTTGCGTATTTGCTCCGCTTTTATTTCGCCTATTTTTAACCGGCGTTCGTTGTATTCGCTCATGGCAAGTTTTCCCCCTCCTCCGCCGCAGCAGAAGTTGTCGTTTCCATGAGGGGTCATCTCTATAAGATTGTTTGCAGCGGCATTTACCACAAAACGGATTTCGCTTAACAGGCCTCCGTTACGTACCAAATTACAAGGGTCATGTATGGTAACCGGTTCGTTGTTAAGTGTTTTATCAAGTTTTATCCTGCCGCTCCGTATATAATCGGCTATTAATTCCACGGCCGTAACGGTTTCAAAATCATATTTGGTTTTTAGGTAGTTAGGCCCTTCCCAGCGGAACGCCCTGGAGCCGTGTCCGCACTCCCCCAGTACCATTTTTTTACCATGCAGTTTGTGAATCTCGTCGTAAAGATTCCGGGTAATCTGTGCAGCCTGTTGTCCGTTTGCATTAAAGTAGCCGTAATTGGTTACATCGTAAAATTTAGACGACATGGTCCATTTTTCATTGGCAGCATAAAATACTTTTGCCATGGCGGAGATAGAGAGGGGAAAGAATTTGGGTTCACGCGGATTTAATGTGTAAAAGACATCCTGATTGGGTTTGTCCAAAAAGATTCCCGCTTTTTTGTCTCCCAGTTCATCCTGCAGTTCCTCCTCCATCCATTGGATGGTATCTACAAATTCATCGGGAGGAATACCCATATTATTGCCGGTAGTAAGGGCTGCATCTACGGTTGATTGCAATGTTTTTGGAACCATATCAAGAGCCGCCAGAATTTCCCGTCCTTTTTTTACGATAAAAGGGATATCCACCCCTATGGAGCAATGTTTTACGCATCGTCCGCACATGGTGCAGGCTCCAAAAAGGGAATCAACCATCTCATCGCACATTTCTTTATCTAATTCCCGTGCGTTTACCAATTTTGGGGCTATTTTTCCTTCCCAAGTGCAATAGCGTCTGTATAAAGAGCTTACCAGATCTATTTTATGGGCTGGAATATATTTACCCTCTTTCATGGTTATATAATACATGCAGCTTGTAGCACAAAGTCCGCAGCGTACACATGAATTGAGGTGGGTTGCCAGTTTACTGTCATTCTCATTGGAGAGAATCTCAATCACCTTTGCTTTTTGTTCTTTTGTAATTGTTTCCATAACTCAGGCGTGTTTAACAGGCCATGTTCCACGCCATCCGTAGAAAAAGCCAAGATGATACCGTGCAAAGAAAAAATAAAGCACATGTTTGGTCTTGCCCGTAGGCATCCACAAAAACAGCAGAGCCACCAATATATAATAGGTAACTGCAAGTTGCGGAAACAGAAAATAGAGTGCTGTAAAAAGTTGCACCAGCGAGGTGATGCTGTTGGAGAAATAATCGTCGAATCCCGATAATTCCCTTAGTTCCTTTTTTGCTCCCCTTTTAATAAGGATTGCAAATCCGCATAAAGAAGTGATTAAACATGCGGCGCAAAGAAGGTGTGTGATAATTTGAGGTGTCCCTATCCCTAAAAACGAATCGATGATCAGCCAGAAAAAAATGCCGATAGCAAGAAAGGTTCCCAAGTGGAAAAATATCCCCAGGGTAAAAGTTGGTAAATGCAGATAAGCAGACTCTTTATTATTGGGGGACATTGCTGCTGTATATGCATAGATAACGGCGTTTGCTACGTTTCCCGATTTCTGGGATAAATCTTTTGGAACTCCCATGGTTATTAATCGGATGAAACGGTATATGAATGCCAGCGTGCAATAAGCTAACGCGGCAATTGAGAGCCATTGATACCACTCCATAAGGCTTCTCTATTATACGCAACCGTCCGGTTTAGGCAATCCGGCTATGCGGCAAGCCCCACGTGCAGGGCCTAATGGGAAAAGCTCATAAATATCTTTTAGCTTTAGCCCGGTCTCTTTGCAAATGGTGCGAACCATAGGAGCATTCCCTTTCTCCTCAAAATTCGCCCGAATAATACGAACGACTGCCCAATGATTATCGGTGAGCTCGGTAATACCATCTGCCTGAGCAAAAAGTTTTGCTACCTCATCGTTCCATATTTCCGGATTTGTAAGGAATCCGTCGCCATCCACTTCAAATGACTTTCCTTGAATGTTAATTGTTGCCATAATGTTTTTTTTAAGTTGGATGCAAGTTAAGGAAAAAAATGATGCACTAGGTTGCCCGGTGACATAAAAAAAATCACTAATTTTTAGCGGATAATAAATCTTGCTTATAATCAAATAATTGGAGAATTGGGGATGTCCGTTTTTTTTTGCAAGTGGGTCAAAACCGTGCGCCAAGTGAGCTAGCGTATATAAGTTTCTATCTCGCGGGGAAAGTGAGCTTGTTCCAGTTCGTGGATTTTGGCGGCTACGCTGTCGGGGGTATCGGTGGGGGTTACGGGGCAGGTGGCCTGAAATAGAATGCGGCCGTTGTCATAAACCTCATCTACCAGATGGATGGTAATACCGGTCTCTTTTTCGCCCGAAGCTACTACTGCCTGATGAACGTGATGACCGTACATCCCTTTTCCTCCAAATTTTGGAAGGAGTGCCGGATGAATGTTTATAATACGACTATGATAGTTATGAATAAGTATGGCAGGAATTTTGAGTAGGTATCCGGCCAGGACTATGAAATCAATCCGGTGTTCTTTAAGAATTTGCAGAATTTTATCGGACATAAGTTCCTCTTTGGAGAGAACAATTGATGCTACGTTTAAGTTTTTTGCACGCTCAAGAACGTAAGCATCGGGTTTGTTGGAGATAATTAATTCTACTTTTGCCGAACTCTTTGAACTAAAGTATGTTATAATATTTTGGGCATTTGTACCGCTTCCGGAGGCAAAGATAGCTAGTTTCTTCATAATCATTATTGTAGAATGGGACAAAGATAACTATTTTTTTTTAAAAAATTTTGTTTACCTTTGCCGTTCGTAATAAACTGAAAAATTACTAAAATTTATAAACTTAATTATTAACTAATTTATTTTATCATGGCAGATATTACTTCTAAAGTTAAGGAAATCATCGTTGACAAATTGGGCGTTGATGCAGCAGAGGTTACACCAGAAGCTAGCTTTACAAAAGATTTAGGTGCTGATTCTCTTGACACAGTAGAACTTATCATGGAGTTTGAGAAAGCATTTGAAATTACAATCCCTGATGAGGCTGCAGAGAAAATCGCTACAGTTGGCGACGCTATCGCATACATTGAGGCTAACAAAAAATAATTTATCTTAAAGAGAATTTATGGAATTAAAGAGAGTTGTAATAACAGGGTTGGGTACAATAAATCCGCTTGGAAACAATATTGAGGAGTATTTTACTAATCTTAATAAAGGGGTAAGCGGTGCATGTCTCATAACCAGATTCGATACCACCCTTTTTAAGACTAAATTCGCTTGTGAGGTAAAAGATTTTGATCCGGCCAACTATGGGATAGACCGTAAAGAGGCTAGAAAGCTTGATAGATTCTGTCAGTTTGCAGTTATTGCGGCGGATGAGGCTATCAGCGATTCGGCAATCAATCTTGAAACGGTTAATAAAGACCGAGTTGGCGTTATCATCGGTTCAGGTATCGGTGGAATTGAAACACTTACTCAAGAAATAATGGGCTATTGTGAAGGTGGTAATACCCCTCGCTTTAGTCCATTCTTAATTCCAAAAATGATTCCCGATATGGCAGCAGGAATGGTTTCTATAAAATATGGTTTTATGGGACCTAATTATGCTACGGTATCGGCTTGTGCATCGTCTGTTCATGCTATGTCCAACTCCTTTGATCTGATAAGGTTAGGGAAAGCGGATGTAATTGTTACGGGGGGTGCGGAAGCAGGAATTACCATACCGAGCGTAGGAGGTTTTAACTCTGCGCAGGCTCTGTCAACCAATAATGAGAATTATGCTACAGCCAGCAGACCTTTCGATAAAACCAGAGATGGTTTTGTAATGGGAGAGGGTGCAGGTATTCTTATTTTTGAGGAGTATGAGCATGCGAAAGCAAGAGGAGCTAAAATATATGCAGAAGTTGCAGGCTCGGCAATGACGGCCGATGCTCATCACATTACTGCTCCGCATCCGGAAGGACACGGGGCAACTCAGGTTATGAAACTGGCACTTGAGGAGGCCGGAGTACAGCCGGAAGCCGTAGACTACATAAACGTACACGGAACATCCACTCCTCTTGGTGATATTGCAGAGTTAAAAGCAATTAAAGCTGTTTTTGGCGATCATGCTTATAAACTCAATATCAGTGCAACCAAATCAATGACAGGGCATCTCTTAGGCGGTGCAGGCGCTATTGAATCCATTGCCTGTATAGATGCTATACAAAATAGTATTGTTCCACCTACCATTAACTTTGAGACTCCTGATCCTGAGATTGATTATAACCTGAACCTCACATTAAACAAAGCGCAGCACAGAGAGGTGAACGTAGCCGTTAATAATACATTCGGCTTTGGCGGACACAACTCTTGCATGGTCTTTAAGAAGGTAAAATAACTGAAACGGAAACGTTTCAAATAGAATAAAAAGAGAGGGCGGCTAAAAAGCGATTTTTAGGGCCCTCTCTCAGTTTCCAACGTTTGGATGCTTTGCAAGTTCCTCCATAAGAATGCTTTGCAAACATCTTTATCTCCAACGCTCCAGATCTAACCGGATAAAGATAAAAAGCAGAATGGTAAAAGTCCACAAAGAGGAGCCACCGTAGCTGAGAAACGGCAGTGGAATCCCAATAACCGGCACAAGTCCCATCGTCATCCCGATATTAATAAACACGTGCATAAAAAAACAGGAGGCAATGCAGTAGCCGTATAGCCGGGTAAAATTATCTTTTTGCCTCTCCGATAACAAAAGAATCCTTGCTATCATAAAAAGATAAAGCCCTACAACCGTTACGGAGCCTAAAAATCCCCACTCTTCCCCTACGGTGCAAAAAATGAAATCGGTACTTTGCTCGGGAACAAAATTATATTTGGTTTGAGTCCCTTGTAAATAACCTTTTCCCAGAAATCCGCCCGATCCAATTGCAATTTTTGACTGGTGCACGTTATATCCGGCCCCTTTTAAGTCTTCTTCTATTCCCAGCAGAGATTCAATTCTGGCACGCTGGTGCTCCTGTAGGATATTATCAAAAATAAAATCGACCGAAAAAATAAGCAGAATAGCGCAGAAGAAACTAAAAAATAGAGACTTGGTGTGGGGAACTCTTTTCTTTAAACCCGTTATAAAATTATACAATGTGAATGGTGCAATGATGATAAGTGCCCAATATTCAACATTAAGAACTGTAAGAGGTTGTATAAATTCCAGCTCCATAATGGATGGGAGGAACGCCAGCAGCACCGTAAGAGGAATTAAAATTAGAATATTCCGGAAAATGTTTCCGTCGAATATTCCCGAGGTAATCCATAGCAAGGCAAATAAAAAGATAATGGCTACCAGCGGCGATATTCCCAATGTAATTACAAACATAAAGATGGCCGTTAGCCCGAATATTAAAAACCATCCGCTCAGCCCCTCACGATATAAGACAAAAATAAACCCGCAGTAAACAAGGGCGGAACCGGTCTCTTTCTCCAGAACAATCAGCAACATAGGGAGCAACAGAGTGACTCCTATGGTAATGGCATCTTTCATACGGGTAAGTTTGAACCCGTATTTACTCATCAGATAGGCAAGAAACAAAGAGGTACTTATTTTAGAAACTTCGGCAGGCTGAAACCCGAACGGGCCAATCACAAACCATGATTTTGAGCCGTTTACCTCTTTTCCCAGAAAGATAACTACAAACAGCAATATTACTGCCCCTGTATAAATTAAAGGAGACAATACGTTGTAGACCTTTGGGTTAATTACAAAAAGGATGAATGCGGCCAGCACAAAAGAGGTGATAATCCAGACAAACTGCATACCGTATCTCTGTGAGAAATCAAAAATAGAGCTATGTTCTTCTGTATAGACGGCAGAATAAATATTCAGCCATCCTACAATCACAAAGAACAGAAAGCAGAATACCAGCGGTAAATCTATTTTTTTTAGTTGTATGCTATCTCTACTCATAAGTTGGTTATCCAAATAATGATTGGGTTGTTTTAATTTCTCTTTACAGGTACATTTTCAAGCAGATTAATCTCTTTCATTCTTGTCTCCATCTCGGGCCTGCTTATCTCTCCCGATAAATATTTCTCAATTAATAATGATGCAATCGGGGCCGCCCATGTCCCTCCGAATCCGGCATTTTCTATATATACCGCAACGGCTATTTTGGGGTTATTGCGGGGGGCAAAACAAATAAAGACGGCATTGTCTTTTCCGTGCGGATTTTGTGCCGTACCGGTTTTTCCGCAAATTTCAAGCCCCGGTACTGCTGCCTGTCGTGCCGTGCCTCCCGAACCGGGTGGGGAGTTTACCGCCATGTACATTCCGTCAATCACTTTGCTAAAGTGGGCCGTATCTACCAGAGTATAATGTTTTTCTTTAAACCGCTTATCAATGGTGGTATCGGGAGAATCTTTTACCAGATGTGGTATATAATAATATCCGCGGTTGGCAATGGTTGCGGCCAGGTTGGCCAGGTGTAACGGGGTGGCTCCAATCTCCCCCTGTCCTATGGATAAAGAGATGGTGGAGGTAGAACGCCATTTATCTTTTCCGTGTATTTTATCATAGGTATTGGTGGTTGGGAGGTTACCTCCGAGTTCTGCGGGAAAATCGGTCCCCAACTTTTGCCCGAATCCAAAACTCATAACCATTTCCCTCCAATGATTAAATGATTCGTGGATATTGGCATACTTTGGATTATCCAGAATGTTTTTAAATACATAACAGTAATATGCATTGCAGGACATCATAATGGAGTGGGTGAAATCCAACGGAGAGGGGTGTGCATGGCATCCCAGTTTACGGTTTCCGTAAGAATATCCCATGTGGCACGGGAACTTGGATTCGGGGGTAATCACTCCGTCCTGCAATCCGATAAGTCCGTTTACCAATTTAAAAACGGAGCCGGGGGGGTAGGATGACATTACAGCCCTGTTAAACATAGGTTTATAGGGGTCTGTTACAATCTCCTGATAATATTTGCTGATGCTTGCCAGTTTGTTAATATCAATTCCGGGGCTGGAGATGAGTGCCAGAATCTCTCCGGTAGAGGGTTCTATAGCTACCAAACTTCCAACTTTATTTTTCATTAATTCTTCTCCGTATTGTTGTATGGAGCCGTCTATGGTGGTGATAATATCTTTTCCCGGTATGGCAGTAATATCATATTTGCCGTTTGCAAAACTGGATTGTACCCTGTTATGCACATCTCTTAAATAGATGTTGTATCCTTTTTCCCCTTTAAGAACCCCTTCATACGATTGTTCCAGGCCGGTAGCACCTACATAATCTCCCCGTTTGTAAGAGGGATTCTTTCTCAGATAGGAGGTGTCTACCTCGGTAATATATCCAAAAAGATTTGCTCCGGCATTAAACGGATAGTTTCTGGAGGTACGGGAAATTGCCCCAAAGCCGGGAAATCGGTATGCCTTTTCTGCAAAAACACTGTACTCCTCGCTGGAAACAAGTTTTACAAAGGTAAAGGTCTGGTATCCCACTTTCTTTCTGTTCCGTTTGTATTCTTTTAATTTTTCCCTCACATCAATTGGATTCAGAGCGAATATGTTGCAAAAATCGAGAGTGTCAAAAGCTTTTACCTCGGCCGGGGTAATCATAATGTCGTAGGTAGTCTTATTTCCTACCAGTATATTATTATTTCTGTCAAGGATAAGCCCGCGCACGGGATAACGTGTCTCGTATTTATAGGCGTTATTACCGGCAGTAATCTTGTATTCCTCATTAAGAAGCTGAAGATTAAATAATTGGAGAATAAGAATGATTCCAACTATAACAATACCTATAATTAAAATGTCTTTTTTATCCACGATAGTTTATACTAAACTTGCTAACCAGGGTATATTCAATAACAATGGCAAAGATAACGTTTATAATAATATTGATTATAAATTTAAGGAGGGTGAACAGAAAGGCAACACTCCAGAAATTATCGAGGCTCAGATAAATAATAAAAAACACGGAGTATAACAGCAAATTGATAACAATGAACTTAGAGACCCCCAGCTCTTTGGTGCTAATGGAATCTATGTTCTCTATGCTGTTTTTTGTAAGAATAAGACTGAGCAAGGGTTTTCTTAGGTATGCTATTGTTACACAGGCGGCAGCGTTCAAACCTATGATTCCGTCGGAGAAGGAGTCGATGCCCAATCCGAATAAAAATGCCAGTAGCATGTACAGCGTTACATTCAGGCTCATTGGTATAATGATAAGGAATGCCGGAAATATGGCAATGTAAAGCATGGTCCAGATGTTTACGTATTCGCTGATTAACATCTGGCCGAGAAACGACATAATTCCTAAAATTATATATTTGATGCTGTTGCCCATTGCTGATAAATTTAAACAGTTTTTAAGGTTTCGGATTTACAACGTTCACTAAACTGTCAATTTCTGTGTTGCTGTTATTCTTAATAATAATCACGTAATTGACATTTTTAAAGTCTTGCAATAATTTTACTTTTATGGAGAGGTGGGTGCCGTTGATAACGTTGCTCTCTTGTGCGGTTCCTAAAGGAATATCGGGAGGAAAGAACGAGGAGTAGCCGCTGGTGTAAATAGTATCTCCCTGTTTTACATCTATATGCTGGGGAATTTCCGTGAGGGTGGCACTCTCCAGAGAGGTCTGATCCCAGGTAAGCGGGCCAAAGGCATTTGTGTGCCCCACTTTTGCACTTACCTGCTGGTTGGAATTTAAGAAAGAGTAGACATAGGTGTATTTTTTGCCTACGGCGCGAGTAATTCCTATAACGCCGGCAGGGGTAATAACACCCATATCCTCCGTTATGCCGTCTTCTTCCCCTTTATCTAGAATGAGATAATTATGGGTGGTGTTTAGCGTGTTTTTTATAACCTGAGCCCACTGGTAATCAAATGTTTTGCCACTTTTTACAAGAAGCGAATCCATTTTAAGCGAATCTGTAAAGGTGCGGGCAAAAGCCTCTCCCTGCAGCTGGTTCAGGATGTTTTTATATTTCTCTTTCTCGGCTAGAAGTGCGGTATTCTGAATGGAAAGTTCTTTGTTAATATCCCGTAATCCGGAATAACTTTTAATGGCCGCAGATTCTTTCCAGAAGAAAGCAGAAACGGCTCTTATTTTTTCAAAAATAAGGTATCGCTGAACAATTCCGTTGTTCGAAATCATAACAACGCATATAGCTTCCAACGCTATAAAAAGGAGAAACCTCCATAATGTGTTTAATAAGGAAGGAGGTATTCTCATTTTTTATTATCTCATTAGGAATGGTAAGTTGGCAGCATTTTTAAGTGCAATACTGGTTCCTCTTGCTACGGCTCTCAACGGATCGTCCGCAACATGAAACGGGATGTTTATTTTGTCAAAAAGTCTCTTGTCCAGTCCTCTGAGCAATGCTCCGCCGCCTGTAAGAAAGATCCCTTTCTGTACAATATCTGAGTATAGCTCGGGTGGTGTCTGTTCCAGAACGGAGAGTACGGCTGTTTCAATTTTGGCAAGCGATTTATCCAGACAGTGTGCTATCTCCTGACTTGTTACGGCAACCTCTACCGGATGTGCCGTCATAAGGTTCGGCCCTCTTACAATGTAAGCCTCCGGTGCATCATCCAGTTCGGAGATTGCAGCTCCGGCATTTATTTTTATGAGTTCTGCGGTAATCTCACCTACTTTAATATTGTGCTGCTGGCGCATATATTGCTGAATTTCGGAGGTGAATACGTCTCCCGCAACCCTTATGCTCTCTTTACATACAATACCGCCTAGCGAGATAACGGCAATTTCTGTTGTTCCCCCTCCAATATCTACTACCATGTGTCCGCTTGGTGCTTCCACATCCAATCCTATACCAAGGGCTGCTGCCATTGGTTCGTAAATAATATAGACATCTCTGCCACCCGCATGCTCGCAGGAGTCTCTTACGGCCCTTATCTCAACCTCCGTGCTCCCCGATGGAATACATACAACCATTTTAAGATTGGGGGTGAATAGGGTTCTTTTATTATTAATCATTTTAACGAATCCCCTTATCATCTGCTCTGCAGCGTTAAAGTCTGCAATTACGCCGTCTTTGAGGGGACGTACCGTTTTTAAGTTGGGGTGGGTTCTTTCGTGCATCATACGGGCTGTGTGCCCGAATGCAATTGGCTTACCTGTATTCTGGTCAATTGCAACAATGGAGGGCTCGTCAACCACAATTTTGTCATTGACAAAAATGACGGTATTGGCGGTCCCAAGATCAATTGCCAGTTCTTGTGTTAAAAAAGAAAATGCCATATGTGTTTTTTTATTTTTCTATTAATGTTTAAAATGCCTTACTCCGGTAATAACCATTGCAATATCATTTTTGTTACAATACTCGATGGTATCGTTGTCTCGAATGGAGCCTCCAGGCTGAATAACGCTCTTTATCCCCTCTGCCGCAGCAATTTCTACGCAGTCTGCAAACGGGAAAAAGGCATCGGACGACATAACGGCCCCTTCTAATGAGAAATTGAATGCTTTTGCTTTTTGGATAGCCTGTTTCAGAGAATCTACTCTGGAGGTTTGTCCTATTCCGCTGGCAAGCAGTTGTTTTCCTTTTGCCAGTACAATTGCGTTTGATTTGGAGTGCTTTACCAATTTGTTGGCAAAAATAAGATCCTCAATTTCATCGGGACGGGGTTGTTGCAGGGTAACCGGTTTGAGATCGGAGAGTGTTTCTACGTAGGAATCTCTGTCCTGAATAAGTACCCCCCCTAGTAACGAACGGAATTTCTTACCGGTAGGTTTTATAAGGTTGTTCTCTAGGATAATCCTGTTTTTCTTACTTTTAAGAATCTCCAGTGCTTGTTCTGAGTAGGCAGGGGCAATAACCACTTCAAAAAACAGTTTGTTCATAAGTTCTGCCGTGCAGAGGTCGATTTCTCTGTTGGTTACAATAATGCCGCCGAATGCGGAAACAGGATCTGCTGCCAGAGCTTTTTCCCATGCGCCGGACAGGGTTGCATCCGATGCGCATCCGCAGGCGTTGTTATGTTTGATGATTGCCACGGTTGTATCGGTGAAGTCCGATATTAATTCAATAGAGGCCTCTATATCCAGCAGATTGTTGTGAGAGATCTCTTTACCGTGTAATTGTTTTGGCAAGGTTTCGGGTGCTCCAAAGTAAATCCCTTTTTGATGGGGATTTTCTCCGTACCGCAGGCTGTGTCCGTGAGTGAGGCTCTCCTTAAATACGGGAATTGCAAATTTCCGGTTAAAATAATTAAAGATGGCGGTATCGTAATGGGAGCTTACCATAAATGCCTGTGCTGCAAAAAATTCCCTCTCTTCCAGTGTTGTTTTGCAGCCTCTTTCTTTAAGAATATTCAAAAGCGGAGCGTAAGACTCTTGCGATGGGATAATGACAACGTCGTTATAGTTTTTGGCTGCTCCCCGTATGAGCGAGATGCCTCCTATATCAATTTTTTCAATAATATCTTCGTGAGAGGCGTTTGCAGCTACATATTCTTCAAACGGATAGAGGTCTACAATTACCAGATCAATGGCGGGAATGTCATATTCTTTTACCTCGGTTACGTCTTGTGGGTTATCCCGTCTGTTGAGGATTCCTCCAAAAATTTTAGGATGCAGGGTTTTTACCCGGCCCCCTAAAATAGAGGGGTACCCGGTTACAGATTCCACAAGGGTTACCGGAATGGATTTTTCCTGCAGATAGGTATAAGTTCCGCCTGTTGATAGTATTTCTACGCCGTTAGCAGCCAGGATGTTTACAATTTCATCAAGTCCGTCTTTATGATAGACGGAAATCAGGGCTCTTTTAATCTCTTTCACGGATTGGACTATATTTAGTGAATATTCAAATGATAAAAATATTAATGCCGTAAAAATACGAAATAATAACCTATTTTTAATAATTTTGTCAAAAATTTTAACGGGATGAAAAAGGACTTATATGTAATTATTACCGGCGGTGGTGTGGGGCGCAGAATGGGGGGGGGAATTGCCAAGCAATTTCTTAT
>JAVWIB010000013.1:0-39515 GCA_036639755.1 Bacteroidales bacterium | reverse complement strand
ACCGGTATCCTCCACAAAAATTTTAACATCATCCTGACGTTCAACAAAACCCAGTTTGATATGTCCCCGGGAAGTAAACTTAAGAGCATTGGTAATAAAATTAGAAACCACCTGGGCAATCCTGTTTCTATCGGAGAGAATGGAACATTCTGTTATTGGAATATCTTTAAGAAGTTTCAATCCCTTATCATGGCAGGTAGATTCAAAAACCTGATAAACCTCCTCTATAATCTGCGTTATATTCACCTGTTCCATATGAAATTCCAGGGTACCCGCCTCTATCTTGGATAAATCAAGAATATCATTAATCAACTGCAACAACTGCTTGTTATTCGCCTCAATAATTTTTACAAACTCCTTTTTTTCGTTCGGATCTTCCATATCTGCCAGCAGCTCTGAAAACCCTACAATAGCATTTAACGGAGTTCTTATCTCATGGCTCATATTGGCCAGGAATAACGATTTGAGTTTATCTGCATTCACAGCGGCATCTTTTGCTTCCTGTAATTCCATATTGGTTTTTTCCCGGAGTGTTATATCCTCAATCCTTACCACACAGCCGGTATATTCATTATCCTGATTTTGAATTGGAGTATAAAGCAATGAAAATACTCTATGATTTCTTCTCTCTATAACCTCCTCATGCAGAGTCTGCTTCCCTGCTTTGTATTTTACGGCAGGACATGTATCACAAGGGGTATCCGATCCAAGTTTGGAGCAATAACATTTTTTTCCTATCGCTAAGGTATACCAATGACTCAACTCTTCCACAAGAGAGCAGTTCTCCCATACAATCTCAAAATCTTGATTAATAAAGAATAAGCCAACCCCTATATTATTTAATATTAATCTATTACTATTTTCCGATTCCATAAGAGAGAGATTCAGCCTTTTTGTTTTGATCAGAAAAGCCGAAACAAGGATAAAAGCCACAGCCAGAACAGATAGAACGGACATGATAACATAGAGCAACATCGGATATTTAGCCAGCAGCGATTTATTATCATTTAAGATGATAGCCCCTTTCGTAAGCGATTCATTCAGGCCCAGCTCTTTAACCTTTTTCAGATCGAACCGCCTATGGCTGGGAATTATATCCAGACTCACATCCTGCCTCTGTAATGTTCCGCTCAAAACCTCTTTCACTTTTTTTGCAAGATCACATCCCTGATTTTTATAATTGGGAATATCTCCTCCGATGGCCCAATTACCAAGCCCTAAGGTAGAGAGCGAAAATACAGGCAGGGCGGTATTGGTAATAGACATGGCATAAAGTGAAGAAGTGAGAAAATAGCTTTCCCGTTTGTCTACCCGCCATGTTCCCAGAAATAACGCCGTATTTTCAGGTAATGTTGCCAATTGATTCTGAATTTCATAAATATCATTTACGCGTCCGTCCAGAAGTATAAGATTTAACTCTTTGTAGCGGAGCATCTCCTCTTTTACATGCGATTGCAGGACAACGCCTCCAAAGGTATTATCGGTGAGCAGGGCAATATTTTGGACATTTGGATAAAACTCCTTTACAATGGCTACGTTGTTGGCAATATTGTATTCGTATGCCAGGCCGGAGAGGATATTTTTACGCTCGTACAAGTCCTTAAAATAAAGCGGCGTGGGCATCCATGTTGACAAACTATCCTCTTCATTGGGGAGGATCAGGCCGTTACTGCTTATCATTCCCACCACCACCGGTATATCTTCCAACGCACTCATATCCTGCGATATGTACGCAGACCACGATTCCTGCCCCAGTAATAATATTGCAGAGACATTCAACTTTCCATCGGCATTAACATATTTTGAAAGAATAGAATGCAAGCGGGCTTTCCATAATCTGGACTCGGAAAAATTCTTACAATTCATATTTTCTATAATGGTGACATTTTTTATCCCGATAGAATCACAAGCCGATTGAAATGCCTGAATACAGGAGGAGGTGGAACTGGTTTCGGGATTATAGGAGCTTATGATTAAAATGGGAAGATTCTTTTCAGATGCAGAAAGCCCCCCTGTCACTCCCAGCAGCAGGAAAAAAAATGTAGTAGCACAAATAAGAAATTTTTTTTGTAATGTTTCCATTGTGTATGTAGTTTTGAGCAATTCTTGAATCGACCTTAAATCGGGCAAATTTATAATAAATTTACCAAAAATCCACCTATTTAGAACAAAGTTCTTTTTTTACCAATAAAGGTTGCCCTTTATTAAACCTTTTTATAAAAACAGAGTCAATTATAACGAATCAGAAACTATTTTAATCATTACACCCATGAACAAAGGGATTCGAATCACTTTATATGTATGTATTCCCATACTTTTTATAGCTGCAATTTACATCTACAAGTCTGGTAACAAACCAGATATGCACGATCAGACAACAAATGTACCCTCTGCCGGAAAACCCTCTCAAGAAAAGAAGGGGAACCTGCCTGTAAATGTCTATATTGCCAGTTCAGGAGTTGTAAAAGACGGTATCCGGGGAATTGGTTCTCTCCTGCCCAACGAGGTGGTAAATATAGCAAGTGAGTTAGCAGGAAAAGTGGTAAGTATTAATTTTGCGGAGGGGCAAATGGTCTCACGGGGAACGGTGCTGATAAAGTTAAATGATGATGATCTGCAATCGCAACTTGCAAGGGCCGAATATCAGATGAAACTTACTCAGGAGAAATTGCAGAGGCAGAAAGTTCTGCTGGCAAAGGATGCGGTAAGCCGCGAGGAGTATGATCAGGCTCAGACAGAATTTAATGTGTTGCAACAGGATATTACCCAGATTAAAATTAAAATAGATAAGACCGAGATTAAAGCTCCTTTCAACGGTATTATAGGATTTCGTAATATAAGTCTTGGGGCATATCTGCAACCCGGATCACAAATTGCTACCATGGTGGATATTGCCAATCTGAAATTGGAGTTTTCTATCAGTGAGAAATATGCTACCAATAATCTAATAGGAAAAGATGCCGTTTTTACAGTGGAGGGGTTGGGTACAACATTTAGAGCAACAGTATATGCGATTGACCCGCAACTGGATACTAAAACAAGAACCATCTTATTAAGAGCCCTCTTTCATAATATAGGCAATCTTCTAAAACCCGGCATGAGTGCCAAAGTTCTCTTTTCTTCCAATAACAACAGCGAATCTATTCTTATTCCCAATGAGGCAATTGTACAGGATGCCAAAGGACGTTCCGTATGGGTAAAGAGGGATGGAAAAGCCGTTTCTGTTCCGGTGGTTATAGGTACCCGTACGGAGGATATGATTGCAATACGATCTGGATTGCAACAGGGTGACAGCGTTATTGTGACCGGTCTTATGCAGGTAAGGGAAAACCTTAGAGTAACGGCAACCAACTTATAAAAGAGCTCAATACAAATGACCAATTCATAAAAAACTACCAGAGAATGAGTTTATCAACAACAAGTATAAACAGGCCGGTTCTTGCAACCGTATTGAATTTGCTCATTATCATTTTTGGAGCAATTGGGTATACCTCTCTTGGCGTACGGGACTATCCGAGTGTGGATAATCCTATTATATCGGTGAGGTGCTCGTTTCCGGGAGCCAATGCAGATGTAATTGAGACCCAGATTACAGAACCGCTTGAGGCGGCTGTAAACGGTATTCCGGGGATCAGGGCTATTCAGTCTACCAGCCGAGACGGCAGTAGCTCCATTAATATTGAGTTTAACTTGGAGGTTGATCTGGAGACGGCGGCAAATGATGTGCGTGATAAGGTATCGGGAGCCATGAAAAGATTACCAAAGGATGTAGATCCTCCGGTTGTGGAGAAATCGGATGCCGATTCACAGCCTATTTTTTCAATTACCTTGCAAAGCGATACCAGAAATATCATTGATCTGAGTGAGTGGGCGGAGGTGAATTTTAAGGAGCGCTTGCAGACAATAAGCGGCGTGAGCAGTGTTACCACATGGGGCTCCAAAAGATTCTCGGTGAGGATGAGGATGGACCCGTTGTTACTGGCCGCCTACGGAATTACTCCGCTGGATGTGAGGGATGCCGTAACCAGAGCAAACGTAGAGCTCCCCAGCGGAAGTGTGGAGGGATCATCTATGGAGCTAACGGTAAGGACATTGGGGCGATTAATGACTATAGAGGATTTTAATAATCTTATTATTCTGAAAAACGGAGAGAGGATTGTACGGTTCTGCGATATTGGGATTGCCGAGGCGGATGCGGAGAATACCCGTAGTATTTTAAAAAGGAACGGGGTTCCAATGGTTTCCTGCCTGCTGATTCCGCAACCGGGAGCCAATTATATAGAGATTGTAGACCTAGCCACCAAAGCAGTAGACGAACTTAAAAAAAGCCTCCCCGATGATATTAAAGTGGGGGTGGGTTTTGATAATACTATTTTTATCAGAGATTCAATTTCCGAGGTAAAGACCACAATATTAGAGGCTTTCATTCTTGTAATACTTATCATATTCCTGTTTTTGCGAAATGTCAGGTCTACTATTATTCCTATTGTTACAATTCCTATTTCACTGATAGGGGCTTTCTTTATTATGTATATAGGAGGTTTTTCTATTAACATACTTACTCTGTTGGCCGTGGTACTTGCAATAGGGCTTGTGGTAGATGATGCAATTGTGGTGATGGAGAATATTTACAGCCGCATTGAGGGGGGAATGGATCCTAAAAAGGCGGCAATAGAGGGATCTTCTGAGATTTTCTTTGCCGTAATTGCTACTACGGTAACTCTGGTTGCGGTATTTTTTCCTATTGTATTTTTGCAGGGTGTTACGGGGCGGTTGTTCAGGGAGTTTTCTATTGTAATATCGGGAGCAGTATGTATTTCCTGTTTTGTAGCCCTTACATTTATCCCCATGATCTCATCAAAGCTCTTAACAAAAGGGAGTTCGCAGGGATGGTTTTACAGAAAGACCGAGCCGTTTTTTGAATGGCTTAACAATGCATATATGAGATCTTTGAGTGCATTTATGAAAGTAAAATGGATGGCAATAATTTTTCTTGTTGTATCTTTTGGCTTTATTATCTGGTTATGGACAAATATTTCATCCGAAATGGCCCCTTTGGAAGATCGTTCCATGATTACAGTCAATTCAACCGGACAGGAGGGTGCTACTTATAATTATATGTTAGATTACACCGACCAATTGATGGAGGTGATTGACGCCAGTGTTCCGGAGCAGGATCAGACCTTACAGATGGTTGGCGGCGGTTCCCGCAATAGAGCAAATTTTCAGGTATCGCTTGTGTCTCCCGATAAAAGGGAGAGAAAACAGCAGGAAATTGCAGATGATATGACCCCTAAAGTTAATAAAATGACCGGAGCCCGTTCTTTTGTAACTCAACAGCAAACCTTTGGAGGAAGGCGGGGAGGATTGCCCGTACAATATGTAATTCAGGCTAAAAACCTTGATTCCCTCCGCTCGGTTATCCCTAAATTTATGGCGGAAGTGGCACAGAGTAAAGTCTTCTCCAGTTCCGATGTGAATCTTAAGTTTACCAAACCCGAGTTAAGTATTTCCATAGACAGAGATAAAGCATCTCTGCTAGGTATTACCATTCAGAATATAGCTCAAACACTGCAACTTTCTATGAGTGAACAGCGCATAGGGTATTTTATTAGAAATGGTAAGCAGTATCAGATTTTGAGCGAGATTGACCGTAGTCAGCGAAGTACCCCCAATGATTTATCCAGTATTTATATCCGGGGGACAGACGGAGATCTTATCCCTATGGATAATCTGGTAAGCATGCATGAGAGTAGTACGCCTCCGCAACTATATAGATACAATCGGTTTGTTTCCGCCACAGTTTCCGCCGGCCTTGCCAAAGGATATACTTTGGGAGACGGTATTCAGGAGATGGACCGTATTGCAGATGATGTCCTGGATTTTAATAGTTTTACCACTACTTTAAGTGGACAATCCAAAGATTTTCTGGAGAGTACAGGAAGTTTGCTCTTTGCTTTCATGCTTGCCCTGGTACTGATTTATCTGGTACTGGCTGCACAGTTTGAGAGTTTCAGAGATCCCCTTATTATTATGCTCACCGTTCCTCTGGCCATTATTGGAGCCCTTACCTGCTTATGGGGATACGGCCAGACAATGAACATATTCAGCCAGATAGGTCTTATTATGTTAATTGGACTGGTCTCAAAGAACGGTATTCTTATGGTAGAATTTGCCAATCAAAAACGGCTGTTGCACAAACTGGATAAAAATAAAGCAATTATAGATGCAAGCGTACAACGTTTCAGGCCAATTCTTATGACCAGCCTCTCTACCATTCTGGGAACACTCCCTATGGTTTTTGCCTCCGGAGCAGGAGCCGAGAGCCGTGTATCCATGGGTGTAGCCGTTGCCGGAGGACTTATCTTTGCAACATTCTTCACTCTGTTTATTATTCCGGCCATGTACTCGTTTATATCTTCTTCTAAAATAAGAACACAAAATTAAGGACTCACTATGAATAAAATAGGTTACGGCATATTACTTTTTATCCCTTTGTTCTTTTGCAGCTCTTCCTCTGCAACAGCACAGGAGCGGCTCACGCTTGAGGATTGTCTGGGGAGTGCTCTGAAGGCAAATTTTGATATCCTTATCGGGAAGAACAATGTGGAAATGGTACAGAACAATGTTACCGCAGCTCCGTTTCTCCCTATTGTAACGGCAAATGCCCGCACCAGCCAAACTATTAACAATTCCAACACTTATAATACATCGGGAGACAAAACCGGTTCCAACAGCAACCTCTCCAATTATTCTGCGGCAGCAAATGTAAACTGGACTCTTTTTGACGGGCTAAAAATGTTTGCTACCCGTTCTCAGCAAGAAGTGCTATTTGCAGACGGTAAACTGGCGTTCCGCAACAAAGTGGAGAATCTTACTCAGGATATATGTTCTCAATATTACTATATTATAAGCCTGCAGAACCAAAAATCGTTACTGGAACAGCTGGTAGAAACATCCATAATAAGATATAATCAGGCACTCCTGCGCTATAATATAGGGAAAGACTCCGGGCTGGAATGCAAACAGGCCAAGATAGACCTCAACAGCGATTCATCCCGTCTGCTACTGCAAAGCGAGAAACTGATGAACGCATACATAGAACTTTACCGTATGATTAATGTGCCGTTAAACTCACAATATAATATCTCCGATACTATTTTACTGGATGGATCAATCGTACTGAACGACTTACAGGAAAGGACATTACTAAACAATACCTCCATTTTAAGGAGCAGAGCCGGAGAGAAAATATCTGCTCTGGATTTGAAAATTGCCCGGTCTGCCCATTATCCCAATTTAAGCGTTGGAGCGGGATATAACTACGCCTATAATCAATCTCCCCTATACAGCTCCCGGTACAACGATGTAAACGGATTCAATTGGGGTCTCACCCTCTCCGTCCCTATTTTTAACGGAATGGAGACCAGCCGGCGAATAAAAAACGCCCGGCTGGAACAAGAGAATGCGAAGCTTACCGTAGCACAAACCGAACAGAGTGTCATTGCATTCATGCTACAGCAATACAACACCTATTTAAATAATATACAGCTCACTGCATTTGAATCTGAAAGCAAGCAAGTTGCAGCCATTAACCTGGAAGCAGCCATGGCCAAATATAAAATAGGCTCCATATCGGGAATCCAGTACCGCGATATCCAGATCAGTTACCTGAATGCAGCAGACCGTCAACTCACCGCCCAGTATCAGGCAAAATTATCCGAGATACAGCTGCAGTTGCTCGCTGGCGCATTACGCTAACTCACTTAGCGTAGTGCGCCTCTACCTCCTCGGTGGTAATCGGAAGGCGTTTGGAGCCTAACAATCTGCAACCGGTTGGAGTGACAACTAGATCGTCTTCCAGACGGATACCGCCAAAGTTGGAGTATGATTTTAGTTTCTCAAAGTTGATAAACCGTGTATTGATCCCCTCGTTCTTCCATTTTTCAATTAAAGCAGGGATAAAATAACAGCCCGGTTCGTCTGTAAGTACATAGCCCGGATGCAACATTTTACCCATACGCAATGATGCAAGACCAAATTGCTTGGATGGTTTGTAAGTTTGGTCATAACCAACATTAATCTGTCCCAAATCTTCCATATCGTGTACATCAAGTCCCATATTATGACCCAATCCGTGAGGCATAAACAAAGCATGCGCTCCGGCTGCAACAGCCTCGTCAACATCTCCCTTCATAATTCCCAGATCAATTAGCCCGCCGGCAAGAATGCGGCACGCTGCAAGGTGTACATCGGTATAGGTAATGCCCGGTTTGGTAATCTGCAAAGCCTTGTTATTGGCAGCAGCCACAATATCGTAAATCTCTTTTTGTTGCTGTGTAAATTTTCCGCTGCAAGGGATAGAACGGGTAAAATCGGAGCAATAATTCATATTGGTTTCCGCACCGGCATCTATTACAATCATCCTCCCCCGGGTAAGAATCTGATGATGGGAATGATTATGCAACGTCTCTCCGTTTTGGCTCAGGATGGTTGCAAAAGAGGTCATGGAACCTTGCGAAGCGGCAATCCCCTCCATAATTCCTACAATCTCTTGCTCCACCATACCCAGTTTAGCCACTTTAAGTGCCGTAAAATGCATGGCATAACCAATATCGCAAGCCTTGTCAATCTCCGCCAGCTCATACTCATCCTTCACAATCCTCATATCCACAACCGCCTTAATCAACTCCATAGATGCCTGTTCTTTAAGGGCAACAATCGGAATATTGAGCAACGCATTCAGCATAATTTTGTTATGATTGCGGTACGGAGGAAGGAAATGAATTTTTCTCCCTGTGGCAAGGGCCTCTTTAAGGTATGTTTCCAATCCCGACAATTGCCGGGTTTTTACAATACCTATCTTCTCCCCTTTTTCTGCAATAGTGGGCTGTGGGCCCATCCAGATAATATCATCTATATCTACATTATTTCCAAATAGGATCTGTTCGCCGCTCTGGGCATCCAGCACCCCGGCCAAGTTGGGCTCGTTAAGCCCGAAAAAATAGAGGAACGTACTGTCCTGCCTGAATTTGTATGTATTATCGGGATAATTACAAGAGGCCTCGCTGTTGCCCAAAAGAAGAATAATGCCTTTGTCTACTTTTTCAATCAGACGGGCACGTCTGTTTATATAAATTTCTTTCTGAAACATAGTGGTATATTTTTAAGTGTTATAAAATCGTAAGGTAAGTAACAAACCTACATAAAAATCGGGAATCTTTATGCCGGTTAAATAAAAAATCAACTCCTCCGATGAATCTGTGTACTATCCTACGTGCTCGAAGCACAAAATTTGCAAATTTGGGGCATATCTTTAAATTCCACATTATAGACACAACAAATCACACCGTAGCAGGACTTGACGTTCACAAAGATAGCGTATTCCTTTGTATAATGAACACATCAGGCAAAATTTTCTAATCTAAATATGGCGTATTAATAGTCAAATCCAGCATCATTATTCTTAATAAAAAAGTGCTTGAAAACTTTTATTCTCAAGCACTTTCATTTTTAGTTTTTTGCTAAAATTATTCAGTTTTGTCCCACCATACAGGATCACTCCAAATGGCATCTTTCATAGCTAATGGATTTGAAGCCATTAGATTTTTATTATTATAATTGCTCTCATGAGTACTTTGGCTAAATCTGCGGAACCAATATGTAGGATCTGTAGGACTCGCTCCGGTAATTTTATTGGTTGCTGTAAAATTAGATGGTCTCTTATAATCTACATATACAATACCTAGACCGGCAATATTACCAGCACTATAATTTAGACGACGCATGTCATTCCATACCTGAATATTAGGTCCCATTGAAATAGTTTTCTGTTTCATTATTTCTGCCATGGTAAGGTCTGCTGCGTTTTGAACAACAGCAGCACTAGCCATATACGCAGCAATATCGGCTTGATTCATAGGCTTTTGGTCCGGATTTATTGTTCCTTCACCCTCCCAAGATCTAAGTTTTGTTTGCATCCTATCAAAATTAGCTTGAATACCGGCAGTATAGGCTGCTAAAGCACCTACTTTATCGCCTTTACGGAATAAAACCTCTGCTTTAATAAAGCACATTTCCGAATAGGTCATAATATCTGAATCAGAAGTAGGTCTTGCATAAAAAGAACCTGAGCCAGCAACGGCACCCGCAGTTGCATCTACATAATAATACATATCTGTAGCAGATTTACCTTTTGTTGCCAAACTGTTTGATTGAGTATTTACATAAGCAGTATCTCCGGCTCTTTTATAGTTTGTACTGTTTATATAGAAAGAACCAACAGGATATACAACTTCAACTATATTTCCTGTAACTGTATATTTTTGAGAAGAAGGAAGCTCAGCAATAAATTTAGCTTTTGCCGTAGCATCTTTTATGTCGTATTTAATAGTAGGCAATTTACCTGTTTTAAAATTCGGAACAGCATAAGAGGCATTTATAGGGCCTCCTTGTTCCCTTACATCGGAATTCATTGCGTCAACACCGACATCTCTCTTCCATTGGTTGCTCAAAACTTTTCCTTTTGCATCGCATTTCACATTTGTCATGATAGCAGGCAGTAATTTAGAAGCGCGCGGATCAACTACCTTTGAGCCACCGGTGTAGTTATTATTAAGGAGGTTCGCATACCATCTGGTAGCCCTTTGTGTAGAACCATAAGCAATACAATCCCAAATAGTATTTGTTTGGTAAGGGTCCATTACAGTAACATTTACGGCATCTCCCTGAACATTATAATGCTTCATTATGGTATTATCTGCATTTGATTGAAGCGCATTTGCTAAGGCTGCCAATACATCATCTCCTTTGTATATAGATTTTTTTGAAATCTGTAACAAATAGCGAGCTTTAATTCCATAGCACATTTTTAACCATTTGTCTACACTACCTCCATTCCAACTATCCCCTTTACTTAGAGGAATTGCTGTTGCTGACGTCTGGTCTTTCTCAAGATACTCAATGGCTTTATCTAAATCGGCCATGCAACTCTTATAAATTGCATCTCCCTGGTCGTATGCAGGGGCAAAATTATCAATTTTCCCTGCCTCAGAGAATGGTATTTCGCCATATAAATCTAGCATCAGTAAAAATCCCATAGCTCTAATACAATGTGCAGCTCCAATATAGTGATAAGAACCATTCTCCTCTGCTTTTTTAATCATAGGCTCAATATTTACAAACCCGCCAAGGAACCAGTTCTGGTATACCGTAGTACAAATAGATTGTGTAGGATTCCATGATGCCATAACGCCATTAGTATTACTTGTTGAGTTAATCGTATAAAGTCCTGCTATAACGCTACCACGCATACTGGCACTACCCCATGCATACATATAGTAGTGTTGTATCCAAGGAAGCCTTACATTAACTTCAGCACTGGAGTCATTTGGATTGTTTGGATCTGTATTCACATCCAACCATTTATCGCAGGAGCTAAGTCCCATGATAAAAACCAGAATTAAAATAGTATTTAATATTTTTTTCATAATATTCTATTTAATGATTTATTAGAATGTTAGATTTAAACCGAATGATACACCCGCAGTTGAAGGAACACCACAATAATCTATGCCCATTGAACCAGATCCACCTGTACCAGAACCTGATACACTAACTTCCGGATCCATTCCTTTATAGTTTGTCCACACCCACAGATTGGTACCTGTAAAAGTAGCGGTTAGATTTTTAAGTATATTCTGTCCTTTAATTAGATTAGAGAAATCATACGATAAAGACAGTGAACGTAATCTTAACCAATTTGTATCGGTGATAAAATTATACGAATTTTTAGCATAGCTTTTCCAATACTCCTGAATCATATATTGCCCACTTTTCTTTGCCCCTGCAATAACATACGTATCATTTGCATTATAAGTTTGAGTAAAATCTTTGCCATCTTTGGTAACACCGCTAACTGTTACGGATTCTCTATTGATAGTTTTAGTGCTTAACCCATTTGTAAGCATATAGTACTCTGTACCATTATAAATATCTCCACCAATTCTTATGTCAAATAAGAATGATAAGTTCCAGTTTTTATATTGTAAACTATTATTAAAACCTCCAATCATCGTTGGCTCTCTATTACCTACAATATTTGTTTCCACTGTTGTATCGTCGTATAGACCTGTTGACGTATTTATAAGATATTGACCGTTCTCATGAGTTTTCCATTTATTACCGGTAAGACCTAAAAAATAACCTCCATTAGGAACAGATGCTGCTTTAGCTCCACCTGTCTGTACATCTGTAACATAGAATAAATCCACTCCGTCTACGAAATCTCCGAGAGTACCTCTGTTACCAGAAAGATTTAAGGTCATGTCCCATGTAAAATTCTTTTTAGCAATAGGAGTACCTGTAATAGACAACTCCATACCTCTATTTCTTACCGAACCGCTATTTAGAGTTAAGAATATATATCCTGTAGATTGTGCTAAACGAGGATTTACAAGCTGATCTCTTGTTTCACTATCATAATATGTATAGTCAAAGCCTAATCTGCCATTAAAAAATTTAACTTCTAATCCAACTTCCCAAGATCTTTGTCTTTCAGGTAAAAGATTTGGCTGACCACCTGTCCAGTTATTTCCGGTACCTATAAAGCCTTTACTCACAGTTTGTGGAGGCCATAGATATATACCGGTGCTATAAGGATCGGCATCTTTACCTACCTCTGCCCAAGAAGCTCTAACCTTACCAAATGTCAACCAATTACTCTTTGGAAGAAGTTCGGTAAAAACAAACGAACCACTAACAGAAGGGTAGAAATAAGATCTACTCTCTTTTGATAATGTAGAAGACCAGTCATTACGACCTGTTACTGTCAAATATGCTATATTTTTATACGCCGCACGAAATTCTCCATATGCACCAACCATCCGTTTTTTTGTCATATTATCTGTAAAATATTTGTTTACATTTAATATGTCATTAAAATTGATTGTTCCACCGGGTTTTCCATCTATGATAAAATCATAACCCCATTGTGTTTTATTAACTCGCTTGGTTGCTTCCGCAGTATGACCAAGTAATAAGTTTAAATCCCAGTCACCAAATTTTTTATGAAAATTTAGCATTAAGTTTGATGTAACATAATTGTAATCAACGCTGGACTTATTCAAACGTCCGTTTTGATATTTTTTAAGAACATTACCATTTGGAGCAATGTATGTATTTGCATCAGTAGTATAACTATCTAAACCTGCACGATAAACAATATTAAACCATTTTGTAAGATCGGCAGAGATGTTGATACCGCCAGTTATGCGCTCATTTTTATCATCTAGCTTATTTTTGTTAATCATCCAATAAGGATTTTCTACTTGCTTCTCTTGGTCTACATTTGAAGTAGGAAACATAAAATATTTAGTACCGTCTTCATTTAAATAGTGTGACATATCTTCATCCCTTGACCATCCATATATTGCAGTCATAGCTCCATTACCACCACCCCCATATAAACCACTAGAAGTAAGTGTTTTATCTGTGTTTGCCAAAGAGTATGCAACATTAGCACCTACTTTAAATATACCTATTTTTTGTTCTCCATTAAAACGAAAAGTAGTTTTATCGTAACCTGTGGTAGGGACAATTCCGGTTTGATCAAAGCGCGATGCAGACAAGTAAAAAGAGTTGTTTTTTCCTCCACCGGAAATGCTAACACTGTTATCCCATACACTACCGCCTTGGAAGAAATCCTCAACATTGTTATAAATCGTGCCATCTATTTTTTCTCCCCATGAACTCGTAGTACCGTCTTCTTTCTCCAGAATACCCGATACATTGTATTGACCTCTCCCATATATTGATTGCTGTTCAGGAAGGCTGTTCACCCAAGAATATGTATATTTAGAACTAACATTAACTCTTACTACTCCTTCGGCACCTTTTTTTGTTGTAATAATAACAACACCGTCGGCAGCTCTTGAACCATAAAGTGCAGCTGCTGCTGCACCTTTAAGTACAGACATATTCTCAATATCTTCGGGATTGATATCCATCACACGGTTACTAAAAGTAGTATTTGTTTTAGTCATACCGTCGGTAAGGGAATTACCGCCATTGGGTGTTGAGTTATCATAGATGATGCCGTCAACAACAAACAAAGGCTGATTATCTCGGGATTCACTAGCAGAGTTTCCACCGCGAATCACAATTGTAGAACCTGAGCCAGCTCCTCCGCCAGATTGAGTAATGTTTACACCGGCAACTTTACCTGCCAATGAGTTAACAACATTCGTATTTTTATTCTTAAGAAGCTCTTTCGCATTCATATCCGTAACCGAATAACCTAGAGCTTTTCTTTCCTTTTTAATACCAAGTGCCGTTACTACAACATCCTCAAGAAGTACTGCGTCATCTTGTAGTGTTACGTTAATTACGGAACGGTTGTTTACAACCTCGTTTAAGTTTTGATACCCCATTGATGAGAATACAAGAGTACCGGTTGGAGGAGTGCTAAGAGCGTATTTTCCGTCTACATCGGTTGATGTACCGGTTTTAGTTCCCTGTACTAAAACGTAAACACCAACAAGAGGCTCGCCGTTTTTGTCTGTTACTGTACCGGTAACTTTTACATTCTGTGCCCATATTGCCCCTACCGATAAAACGAGAGAAGCAACAGTCATCAATACAAATCGTAAAGATAGACTAGAAATCTTTTTAATGAACATAAATTGAAAATTAGGTTAATAAATAATTGTTATATAGTTTGGTTTTTTAGTACTGCAGCATGTCATAGTTTATGATAAAAAAAATGTATCATTCAAACGTCGGTTTTTGCTATCATATGGCATACACATATTGACGGCAAATGTATGAAAAAATTAGCCTGAAAGTAAAAAAAGAAAAACATTTTGGCAAAAAATGATACTATTTATAAGGGAATATGGCCTGTGAGGTTGTTAAAAGATTGTTTTGTATAAAAAATAGTATCCATCTATTTTATGTTGAAAATACATTTTTACTTTGGTTTTATGCAATATTGGTTATCTTTGCGCCCCTATTTATAAGTTTTTATTCACCTTTATAAACTATCAGCTTTTGTAGATATTCTCCTATTTGTTTATTCATACTTGTTTATCAAGCAAATAATCTATATTAATTTTATTTATCAACCTAAAAAATTATTTATGTTCATTCCAAAGAATGTTAGTTATCAATTGCGCTATGTAATGATGACACTTATAGCCCTCATTTTCTCTATTGGAGGAGTATGGGCTCAGAATGTAAACGTATCAGGAAAGGTCGCCGATAAAAACGGTGAGCCGCTTATTGGTGTATATGTCCTGATACAAGGTACAACAACCGGAACATCAACCGATGTAGACGGAAAATATTTGCTAAATGTTCCTCAGAAAGGATCTCTTGTATTCTCTTTAATGGGATATAAAGATGCTATTTCAGTCTTGAATGGCAAAACAACAATTGACGTTGTAATGGAGGAGGATGCTCTGTTGCTGGATGATGTAGTGGTAACTGCTATTGGTATTAAGAGAGAGAAAAAGGCATTGGGGTACGCCGTACAGGATGTAAAAGGGGCAGCTCTGGTAGAGAACCGTACTGCAAACCTTGCAACATCATTGGCTGGTAAGGTAGCCGGTATGAATATCTCATCTACTTCAACTCCGGGTGGGTCTAACCGTATTGTGATAAGGGGTAATAATTCCATATCGGGAAATAATATGCCGTTAATTGTGATTGATGGTGTTCCTTATGATAACAACCAAGGAGTTAGCGGAGATGTTTCATGGGGCGGATCAGATACCGGAGACGGCTTATCTATGTTAAACCCCGAGGATATCGAGTCTATTTCCGTACTAAAAGGACCTTCTGCTACAGCTCTTTATGGATCACGTGGTGGTAACGGAGTATTGGTTGTTACAACTAAGAAAGGTCAGATGGGTAAAGTAACGGTTGTATTCAATTCTAATTTTACAGCAGAGAATGTTATGATTCAACCGGAATTCCAGAATGAATATGGACAAGGTACTGCTGGTAAATATGTTGCAAAATCGCGTAATTCATGGGGGCCTAAGATTGAAGGGCAGATGATAAAAGACTGGAGCGGTGTTGAGCGTCCTTTCGTTGCAGAAAATAATAACTTTAACGACTTTATGAACACCGGTACGGCATGGACTAATTCAGTAGATATTTCTGCTGCAAATGAGAAAATTAATGCCCGTGTAGGTCTTTCGAATACTCAGCAAAGCGGTGTAATTCCTAATAATGATTTTAGCAAAACTACTTTTACCACCAGGGTTGGATGGGAGATTCTTCCAAGACTTACCATGGATGCAAAAATTAACTATACCTATATGAAAGGCCAGGGACGCCCCGAATTCTCTGCATCGGGATTTAATCCTATCTTCTCTTTAATTTATACGCCAAGAAGTATTAATTTACATGAGATGAAGGATATCTTTGACTCAAAAGGAAATGTATTAGATTGGTATCCAGATGGTTCCGGCTCATTAACAGTTGTAAATAATCCGTATGCCATAGCAAATCTTACAGGAAATGAAGATATTACGAATCGTATTAACGGATTCGGTTCCTTAAAATATCAATTTACAGATTGGCTGAATTTACAGGTAAGATACGGATTGGATACTTACAGTAAGACTATTGAGAAATGGTACCGTCACGGTCTTGTCTCATCTACACAAGCTAAAGATGGCAGATACATTAATCAGGCAATGAATTTTACCGAGGTTAATGCAGATTTTCTATTATCTGCTGTAAAACAGAATATTGGAAACACCAAACTATCCGGATCAATTATGATTGGTGGAAATATAATGAATAGAAACAGTAAAGCTATTTATAATCAGGCTAATGGATTGAATATTCCAGAGTTATATACAATATCGAACGGAAAAACAGTTTCTTATTCGGATTCCCGATATAATAAAGAGATTCAGTCTCTTTACGGCATGGGACAATTGAGCTGGGACGGATGGGTATTTGTGGATGTAACTGCCAGAAATGACTGGTCTTCTACGTTACCAAAAGAAAACAGATCGTTTTTCTATCCATCCGTATCATTGGGTTGGGTAGTTACGGATATGTTTCAGAAATTTAATGTAGGTCTTCCCGAATGGTTCTCTTATGGAAAAATAAGAGCATCTTATGCAGAAGCAGGTAATGATACAGATCCTTATCAATTGTCTCCTACTTTAGGAACGATCAGTAATATGACCGACGGAAATATGGGTGCATATCTTCCGGGAACCATGGCTAATTCAAATCTTAAACCCGAAATTATTAAATCTTATGAGTTTGGTATTGAGGCTAAATTCTTTAATAACCGTTTAGGTTTTGATGTTACATACTATAGCAAACGGGCATTTAATCAAATTATAGCAATGCCTACCTCTATTACTACCGGTTATTCAGGAAAATATATTAATGCCGGCAGAATTGATAATAATGGTTGGGAAGTAATGGTTACAGGAGCCCCTGTTAGAAATAATAAATGGAACTGGAATCTAAATTTGAACTTTGCTAAAAATAACTCAGAAGTTGTTGAATTGATTGACGGTGTGGATAGAATTGTACTGGCTCAGCCAATGGGACAGAATTGCTACGTTGTTGCCCAGAAAGGGGAGCCTTACGGGCAGATCTACACAAATGATTTCAAATACGATGATAATGGGAATAAGCTTATTGGGAAAGACGGCAAATACCTTGTTGATTCCAAATTAAGGGCAAACGGAAACTTTAATCCGGACTGGACAATGGGACTGGGATCCAATTTATCTTATAAAAACTTTTCGTTCGGATTCTTATTGGATATCCGCAAAGGGGGAAATATCTACCTGCAATCGATGATGCGTCTGCAGGCGAATGGACAGACTCAGGAAACAGTAGCCGGAAGAGCTGAGTATTATGCTACCGGACAAGGAATTGTTGGAGAAGGTATTAGTGCCATTACAGGTCAGCCGAATACCGTAGCCATAGATCCTACAGCTTACTGGGGGCAATTCTACGGTAATATCGGTAACTACATGTACGATATGACAAATATTCGATTACGAGAGGTAAATGTTAGTTATACATTCCCACAAAGATGGTTTAAGAAAACCATTATAAGTTCTATGAAGCTTAGTGCAGTAGGAAATAATCTATGCTTTTTGTATAACTCGCTTCCGGGATTCGATCCTGAATGTACCTACACAACCGGAAATGGACAAGGCGTTGAGACTGCAGCGTTGCCTTCTACACGTTCTTTTGGATTTAATCTGAATATAGTATTTTAATTAAAAAGAATTTACAATGAATAGAATATTTAAATCAATACTAATGGTTATTGGAGCTATTACAATTACAACAAGTTGTACCAGCTATTTCGATAACATGAACACAAACCCGAACGATCCTACGCCGGAAGCAACCGATCCTAAATTTCAATTTGTTTATGCTCAAAGCCGCTCGATCTTATACTCAAATCAATGGCAGGTTGGTGATCAAATGACTGTAAGCCATTTCTGCGAATTTGCAGCAAATGATCCATTATCATCTTCAGACTATAATATTGATGCAAGATATATACAGGGAATTTGGGATCTTACCTATGTTTCGTTATCGAACTTTAATACAATTATTAAAACCAATGAGAAGAATCCTAAAAATGTAAACATAGTACAGATGTCTAAAATCTGGAAAGTTTGGCTCATGCTTAGGCTTACAGACTATTTAGGTGATATCCCTTATATTGATGCAGCCAATGAGGGGGCTACAAACCCTAAATACGATACTCAGAAAGATATTTATTATAAAATGTTTGAAGAGTTACATGATGCTGCCTCAAAACTAACCGCAACGGAAGCTACAATAGGTGCTTGTGACCTTGCTTTTAACGGCGATGTTGTAAAATGGAAAAAGTTTGCCAATTCTCTTCGTTTAAGAATGGCCTTACGTATTGCTGATATCGATCCTGCAAAAGCAAAAACAGAGGCGGAAGCAGCAATTTCCGGTGGTGTTATGGAATCAGCGGCAGATGCGGCAGCCGTTAAAATGGGGAAAGCAACAGCTGAGACAAATTCTCAGAATCCTATCTATTACCACAGGAAACAATCTATCATACATATGTCTACAGCCTATTATCAGATTGTTAACAATCTGGGAGGTGTTGCGTGGCCGGTAAGTGCTGACAAAACAGCCAATGTCAATATAACTGATGCTATTGTGAATGCAAAAATACATCCTGCAAAAGTAGATCCGCGTGCCGTATTCCATTTTGAACCATCGGGAATCTTAGAAAAAGTTACGACCGCTGCTCTTGATGCCAATTGGGCCGGAACAGATCCCGGTAACGTATCTTCAGCTGTTGGAGCCGCTATGATAACCGGACAATTCCAGAATGATTATGCAAAAATAGGTGAATTTTTTTATAAAAATCCCGATAGATCCTATCCTGTTCTAAAATTCAGCGAGTTATGTTTCCTTAAGGCTATTGCTATTGAAAGAGGCATTATAAGTGGAGATGCTAAAGCTGCTTATGAAGCCGGTGTTAAAGACAATATGGCGGAATTTGGTATCCCTGCAACAACGGTTAATAGCTACCTGGCATCTACAGAAAAAAATGCTTATGGTACTTCTCCAAAATATGATAATAATACGGGGACCGGTAATACGGCATTGGATAAAATTTTAACACAAAAATGGTTGTCTCATTTTGTAGAAGGCTCGTTTGAAGCTTGGGCAGACCATCGCCAATATCATAAACCAACCCTTATGCCGTTTGCTCATGTAAACGAAAGTACATTCAAAATGGATCAGGCAGCTCAAAGTAGCAATACCCCTGAGGCATATATTAAAAGAGGCTATTATCCTTCATCCGAGGAGAGTGTAAACAAAGCAAACTTAGAAGAGGCTATTGCTCGTATGGGCTCAAACAGCATCCAGAACAATGTTTGGTGGGATGTGAAAAAATAATTATGAATAAAAATAATTATATATTATTAGCATTGCTCCTGCTCATGGCAGGGGCATGCTCTTTTAATAGGGAGGTCCAGGGGCCTGATAAAAAAGTATGGGCATGGTATGCAGGAAAGACAACATTTACCCCCGAAAAATGGGATAGTACTTTTGCGAAAGCAGCTACAGCCGGTATTGATGCCATTATCCTTGAATGTCACGGAGGATATCCGGAGATAATAGGGGATAGTTCCGATTTTAAAGATCATGCAGCAATCCGGATAATTAAAAATGCTTTGCCATATGCTAAAAAGTATCATATTGAATTGCATGCATGGATGTGGACAACCAACAGGACGGAGATGAGTTGGAGAAAGGCGCATCCCGATTATTATCAAATAAATGCACAAGGCGAATCATGCCTTGATATAAAACTATATAATAGAGAGCATTACAGGTGGGTATGTCCGTCCCGTGAAGAAAATATAGAATATCTGAAAGAACGAGTTAGAGAGCTTGCAGATATAGAGGGCCTTGCCGGAATCCACCTCGATTTTATAAGATATCCCGATGCAATTCTCCCTTATGCCTTGCACGAAAGCCGCGGAGTTGTGCAGGATAAAGTATATCCTTTATGGGATTTCTGTTATTGTCCGGTATGTCGTGAAAACTTTAAGTCAAAAACAGGAATAGATCCTATAACACTGGAAGATCCTACTTCTAATCAGGAGTGGATGCAATACAGATGGGATGCACTTGCAAATTTTGCAAGCGAAATCTGTAAAGAGATAAAGGCTCACCATAAAACAGCCAGTGCTGCCGTATTTGCATCTCCGGAAGAATCAAAAAAATTAGTACGACAAGATTGGGCTCATTTTAAGAATATAGATATTATATTTCCTATGCTGTACCATAAATTTTACGGATGGGAGGACTCTATGGTTGAAACGGCTACTTATCAAGGAGTTGAAGCCTTAAAATCTGCCGGCAGCAGTGCATACCTCTGTACCGGCCTTTTTGTAGGACATGTTCCAAAAGAAAGAATAACAGAATTTTTCACCATGGCTAAAGCGGGGGGATCGAAAGGTATCTGTCTGTTTTCTATAGAGGGAATTGAAAAAGCTCCCGGTTATTGGGAAGAGCTTGGGAATGCAATTACTGAATTTAAGAAGCCCTGAATCAATATTAAAACAGAGGATAAAGTGGCAATTCCCCGGGTAAATATCGAGAATTAAGATAGAGTACCTTTCCAGCCTCAATGAATGCCGGAGCATTCCAAAGAACTGTTTTTTACATATTTTATCAATACTTTAAGTGTATCATTTAAACCGACGTTTGAATGATACACTTTTTTTATGATATTCCGTAGTACTCAAAAAACGAACCTATTATAACATTTATTTATTAACCTAATTTATTTCTTATGTTCATCTTAAAAGTTTCAAATCGAATTCTACGATTTGTATTGCCGGCCATGATCTCTATTACCGTCTCGGTTGGGGCTTGGGCGCAAAATGTAAACGTAACGGGAAAAGTTACAAACAGCAATGGAGAGCCTGTTGCTGGGGCAGACATCATTATTAAAGGAACTACAAAAGGAGTAACGACCGATCTGGACGGTAAATACGTTATTAGTGTACCCGAGACAGCAACATTGGAATTCAAATGTTTGGGGTATGCAGATTTTAAAACTCCGGTTAAAGGACGTGCTGCAATTAATGTAGTTATGAAAGATGATGCCATCATGCTTCATGAAGCTGTTATTACGGCTGAGTTTGGTATGAAGCGTGCTGCAAGAGCAGTAGGATCTGCTATTCAAAGTGTTAAAGCATCCGATATTAAAGACTCGGGAAGAGAGAGCTTTGTATCGGCTTTGCAAGGACGTATTGCCGGTATGACGGTTACTTCAACCGGTGGCTCCCCGGGAGCCTCTACCTCTGTGATTTTACGTAATGTAACTTCCATATCGGGAAATAATCAGCCCCTTTATGTAATTGACGGCGTTCCTATGAATAACTCAACCTTTGACCCATCGTCGGGATTTGCTATGGACGATAGAATAGGATCAGCCAATCTGGATTTTGCTTCCCGCGGTAATGACTTGAATCCCGATGATATAGAGTCAATGACCATCCTTAAGGGAGCGGCAGCAGCAGCTCTTTACGGATCCAATGCATCAAATGGAGCCATTATCATTACTACAAAAAAAGGAAAAGCCGGAAGAGGAACAGTATCTTATAGCAACTCTTTCCGCTGGGATAAAGCATATGGCTACCCAGAGATGCAAACTAAATATGCCAATGGAGCATACGGTACAACCAACTATTATAATCAATCTTATTTTGGAGCTGCATATCCCGAAGGTCTACAGGTATATGATAATACTGCATCGGTATTACAGACCGGATTTTCCCAGAATCATACAATCTCAGCAGAGGGAGGTACAGACAGAGTTACAGTACGTGGTGCTGCATCATACCTTGATCAGACGGGAGTTGTAAAGACTACCGATTTCTCTAAATTAAATATTTCCTTAGCGGGAAAAGCAGAAATAACTAAATGGCTGGATTTTGATGCATCATTCGGATACACCTCTACCGCTAATACCAAAGCATTAAAAGGAAATGGAGGGCCGTTGCAAAAATCACTTCGTTGGCCGCAAATTGACAACATGTCAAATTATCTAGACCCGGACGGAGTACAGATGCGTCTTCCGGCTCTATATACCGATACCGATTTGTTAAATCCGTTATATGCTTTATATAAAAATAGGAACTATGACGAATCCGATCGTTTTCTCGCAAATATTGGATTGAATGTAAAACCTACCAAGCATACATTTATCATTGCCCGATTCGGGTGGGATGTTGGTTCTCAGACATTTGAATCTATGACACATCCTTATTACGGAAACCGCACCTCCGCTTCCTACGGTAACGGAGATTATAATCTGGCAAAGGTTAATTTCACCGATAAATCATTAAATGTACTTGCCGGATATAACAATAGTTGGAAAAAATTCACATTCTCAGCACAAGTGGGTTACCATCAGCAAGAAGATGGAACTAAAAATGTATCAACATACGGAAGTAAATTCCAAGTGATCGATTTTTATAGTATTTCAAACTGCGACCCGACAACAATCGTAACTAGAACAAAAACAGCCAAACGCCGTATTCAGGCTATATCTGCACAAGTAGAATTTGGTTATAATAATATGGCCTTTATTACGGCAAGAGCAAGAAATGACTGGTCATCAACTTTACCAAAAAATAACCGCTCTTATTTTTATCCGGCTATTGAAGGATCGTTTATTTTTACCGAACTTCCTTTTTTAAAAGGTAACAGCACTATATCCTACTTAAAAGCACGTGGAGCATTTGCACAGGTTGGTAAAGATGCAAATCCTTTGGCTATTTATCCTAGCTTACAAGCTACAGAAGATATTGGCGGCGGATTCCGCTACGGGTGGTATGGACCGAATGAAAATCTAAAACCCGAGATGACGACCTCCTATGAAGTTGGTGCCGAAGCTCGATTTTTTAATGATCGGTTAAACGCAGACTTTACATATTACTGGACAGAGTGCAATGACCAATATATTACTGGGTTCAGATTGAGTTATGCTACTGGCTTTGTGCTTAATAATATGAACGTAGGTACATTCACTACAAAAGGCTGGGAACTACATCTTGATGGAGATATCATCCGCTCACAAAGCGGTTTCAGATGGAATCTGGGTGTAAACTTATCAGCATCTACCTCTAAGGTTACAAAACTACCGGAAAATGTATCGGAATATTATAATGCCTACACATGGTTATCAGGAAATTTACGAAATGGTATTCAGGTTGGAGAACCTGTGACAACCATGACAGGTAAAGCATATCAAAGAAATCAAAAAGGAGATGTATTAATTGACCCTAGCACCGGTATTCCTTTGATTGATGCAAATTGGAGTGTATTAGGCGACAGACAACCTAAATTGGATTTTGGTATTACAACCAATCTATCTTATAAAGGATTCCGTTTCTCTGCATTATTTATAGGACGTATGGGTGCAACTGTAGTAAATGCCACAAAAAGGGATATGATGGGAGCAGGTACTTCTATGGAGTCTGTAGCATTAAGAGAAAGCGGACCGGTTGTATTTAACGGAGTATTAAAGAATGGATTGGAAAACACAAGTAATCCAACTGTAAATACAATTGCCGTTACTTATTCTAATTATGGATCTTCTATTTATACAGGAGGTGATGAAGATTGGCTGGAAAAAGATGTAAATTATCTCCGTCTGGCCGAATGCCGTCTTTCTTATACCGTTTCTACTAAATGGCTGGAAAGAATTACAAAGAAATTTGTATCTGGAGCCAATATATGGGTTGCTGGAAATGACTTGGTTACTTTCACTAATTATTCTGGAATTGATCCTGTAGGTAATTCTAATTCCGCCGCATTAGGTGGTTCCGGCGGTGTTGGTATAGACTTCTGGGGAATTCCTAATCCGCGCGGATGTTCGTTCGGCGTTAGCTTAACATTCTAAAATTACAAATTGAGATATGAAACAACTATTAACAATATTCACGGCAGCTTTATTTATATTTATAAATACGGGCTGCGACAAATACCTGGATGTAAATCATAATGTAGATGCTCCCGATAGAATTGATGCATATTTATATTTACCCGGCATATTATCCTCTTATCAGAATGCTTACTATGATATAAGGGCTACCGGACCACTTACTCAAATGATGGGAACATCGGGATACACAAGCTTCGCTAATAATGGATACAGCGCAGGTAGCGATGCTGCATCGCAGATATGGTATATGACCTATTTTGAGCAAGGATATAATTTGGAAAATATGATTAATCAAGCAATTGCCGATCAGGCATGGACCCTTGCCGGAATAGGATACGCAATTAAGGCATATTCATGGGATCAGCTGACTAAACATCAGATTGATCTTCCTCTTACAGATGCATATGTTCCTGGATTGCTATCTCATAGATACGATTATCAGAATACAGTATACGAGCAAGTAAGATCATGGGCAAAAGAAGCAATCAGTTATCTTGAGAAAGAAGATAAATTTATATACGGCAATACATTAAAAAATGGTGACCTTTTATATGATGGAGATAAAGCCAAATGGATAAAGTTTGCTCATGGGGTCATTGTCCGTAATCTGTCGTCTCTTAGTAATAAAAAAGATTTTACTACTAAATATGCTCAGGAATTATTAGACCACGCAGCTTTGGCTTTACAAACTACAGCAGATGATGCCACTGTTAAAACACTAGGACAGGGAGCTGAAGCACAATTTGTCACCTATAATAATTTTTGGGGTGCCTATAGAGGTAATCTATCCAATTCATATTGGCAACACGATTATGCTGTACAAGTATTTACTGGAACAGTACCTGCATATGACCAGACTACAGGGGATAAAGTAAAATCCGGTGAAGATAATGAATACCGCCCTTATGTACTTGCTTCCAAACAGATTATTTGCGATACATTGGGAAAACAACCGGGCCACTTTGATCCGAGGGTAGTTGCGAAATTAGCTTCTGAAGACGATCCTTATTACAAAAACATAGGAGACGAGGATAGTGTTAAATTAAGACATTATTATGGTTCCGGTTTTACCGGTACTGTAGGACCTATAGGAACGGCACCTAATTTCTATGGGAGAACGGGAGTAATCAGTAATGTTACATACGACGGAACCGGACGTTGGCTTTATAGGGATGATGCCCCTTATATTTTAATGACTGCTGCTGAATTGAAGTTCTGTGTTGCAGAAGCTTATTGGAAAATGGGTCGAAAAGGAGATGCTTTTATCGCATGGAAAGATGCGGTAGCAAAAGATGTGGAGTTTACAGCCAAATATTTAACTCCGGGAGGATACGCCGGACTTAGTACAGATGGAAAAGAGGTTATCGGTGGTTCAAAACCAGGTGGAGATAAAATCACAAAGGAACTGTTTAACAAACTTGCATCCGAATATTTATCGGGACCATATGTAAACAAAATGAGTGAATCGGAGTTCACCCTTTCACATATCATGATGCAGAAGTGGGTGGCCCTATACCCTTGGGGAGCCGGCGAAGCATGGGTTGATTTGCGTAAATATCACTATGATATTAAATATAGCGGAGAATATCCGGCTAAAGGGAACGGCTGGGAAGAAACTACTATTGATCAGAAATGGGATACAGATAATTCAAAAGTATACAAAGGTTTCTATTTGCAACCGGCTCAGGTTGAAAACAGACGAGGTAAGTACAATATTATTAACGACGGTGCCCCTTGCTATAGAATACGTCCGCGATACAATTCGGAATATATGTGGAATGTTCCTTCTCTGGAGGCACTGACACCTATTAAAGGGACAGCGGATAATTACCATTGTTCTATTCCTTGGTTTGCTTATCCGGCAGAATATCCGGCTAACTAGATATTGATAAATTAATTAAAATTGATAACAATGAAAATTATTAAATATTTAATACTAACGTTTGCAACTGTTTTAATAATTTCGTGTAATAAGCATGAGATTTTATACGATACAGTCTCGGTAGACGAAAATACAGCAGAGTTTCAAATGCATTATTTTGAACCAATCAATAATGAGGCAAAATATTATATAGATTCTGTCTATATTAATAATACGCTATATTCCAGCGTAAAAGGTTCCGGACAATTATTGCCGTATAATGGAGTTCCCGGGGGTGCTACGGGAAGATTCTTCTCTGTAAAAGCCGGGGAAGTAAATATTAAGTTTTATAGAAAAGATAAGATCGTCTACGACAATAATATAACCCTCAAGTCGGGTAAACAAAATATCTTTGTACATGATATGAAAAAAGAACCTATTGTAATAGATAATGAGTATCCATACAAAAGTAACCTACTACTAAAAACGTCTGATACTTGGGGAACTGATTCTATTGCAATGGTAAAATTTTATAATTTCTTATATGAAAATGCCTCTACTCCGTATCCGGGAAAATTGCAATACCAATATCAGGAAGTAAGGACTAAAGAATGGACCAATCTGGGCAAACCGATTGCTTTTGGAGAGGCTACAGAACGAGTTACCCTTAAGGTAATAAAGAACATTGAAAATAGCCAAGGTTCATGTCGTATTAATTATAGAATATTAGATGAAAAAGGTGCGGTCTTACAAGTTATGAATAGTTCCGGTAAAATGGTTAACTACGGTGACTACTGGAATGCAACCATTGGGAGGGCTTATATGCATATTTATAAAGGGATCAGAACACAAAAACCTATCTCCTCCGTATCTCAATGGACATCCTTATAAACATTTAGCAACATGAAACAATTACTATTATTATCATTTGTATTACTTATAACCCTCCCTGTGTCGGCACAAAAGCAATCAAAAGAAGAGAAAATAGCCATAGCAAAAGCAGCTCATGAGACTGCCGTAAAATGTGTTGAAAATAAGAGTTTTGTTATTATTCCATCTTCTTATACAGATAAAGACGGAGTGATAGAGACAAATACCGAAAACACTAATTTTATCTCTTATGAGACAACCAATTTATTTATGCAAGGGGAAATTGTCTGTGATAATAAATATACTAATATTGCAGAAGTTACCGAATACACCCCCGCATTTGATAAAAAAGGAAATCTCAGACTTAGGATTGTGATTATAGGAAGAATGGTAAGAGGGACTTATGTTATTTCTATGAGGACAAATACAAATATGGCGGATGTCATTTTCACCCCTCAATCGGGAACTATCCGAAAGTTTTCCGGCCCTGTTGTATCTGTAAATACTACAAAATACTATAAGCGCTCCAGCCCAATGTAATAGACGTAACGTATTGTATAAAAACGGAACAGGAATATCAGCTAGTTCATCTAACCACTAGCTGTACCCTGTTCCTCTTTTTTAAATAAACAGCTTCTAAGCCAAATAAAGTACAAATTAAAAGCTGATGCGTTATGTTTACAATTAACATCAAGGGTAAGGATAAACCCAAAGATCCACGTGCAACGAACAATTTTACAGTTGATTCGCTACGCTCTCTTTTACTTTCTGCGGAGTTGTCTATTTTATGTATTTACCCTAAAAGTTTTGTATCCTAAATATTAGCTTTTAAAATTATTGTTATCTTTGGCCAAAAATTTTGATCATGGCAAAAGATTTTGGCAACACTTGGTGGGGACGAGAATGGCTTCGCTCATTAGATAACATAGACCACGACAATCGTCTTCCGCGTGGTGCAAGTTATGCTCGTCGCGGTATGGTTAAAGATATTAAGATTAAGGAAAACGCAATTACCGCAAAAGTTGCCGGTTCACGCCCGCGTCCCTATAGGGTTGATATTATTGTTCCACCCTTTTTTGACGATGATATCGAGAGGCTTATGACAGAAATTATCCGAAGACCAACCATTATATCAAAACTACTCAATCGTGAATTAGACCCTGATATTCTTGCCATTGCCGAGAAATTGAAGCTAAAGGTCTTTCCGCGCCAATGGATAGATTTTAAGATGAATTGCAGTTGCCCCGACTGGGCTGTCCCCTGCAAACACTTGGCAGCCGTTATCTATATGGTTAGCCGTGAGATTGACAACAATCCATTCGTGGTCTTTGATATTCACAAGGTGAATCTATTGGCAGAGCTTAATAAGCGCGGCATTCATATCGAAACAAAATCTTCTATGGAGATCCCTCGCTACAAGGATTTTTTGAAGCGAGAAGCTGCAAAATCTCTGAAAACAGATCCCTACACAAAAGTCAATTTCACAACTCTTGAACCTATCGGAGATTCTATTATTCAGATACTTGCAGACAATCCACCGTTCTGTACAGCAGGAAATTTTAAGGAGAGTTACGCAAAAGAGTTATCCGGGGCCGTAAAAGTTGCAGCTAAGTTTATCCGAAAGGGTGACGAAACGCTTTTCCCGACAGCCATAAAAACACCGATTTCGCACTGCGACACTTTTTCGATAACGGTCAATGGAGATGCTTCTTGGGAAGTCGGCAGGGAGGTAGACGAGTGGTTATCTGCACTCATTGCGATAAATCCCGACCGCATTCTCGATTACGAGCCATCGGTTGCCTCTCTACATCAGCTGCTTATATCCTCTGTGCACCTATTGGCAAACGGGGCGGTGATTCCGCAGATTGTGGAGTTGGATAGAGGAGGTTATGCTGTTCGTTGGCTGCCCGCTACCATAGATGAACGAGTGGCGAGGATTATGGAGCAGTTGGATCAGAGTCTGCCGGCGAAACTCATCGTTCCCGCCGCACGAGAAACCGCCCTCTTAAATCAAGCCGAGTTGATAGTTTCGCTCTTTTTGACTGCGTTGATAGACAATGTTGCACGAGTAATACACTTCGATCTAGGCGATATGTTTTTTCACAGATCGGCATTGACCTTCAAGGGCGTGGGCGAGAGTGAGACCGCCGGTGGGATAAAGGCTTGGTTAGACAGATATTATATTGCTCGCCGCGACTCACAAATCATTGTTGCGGTGGCTGAGGTAGAGGATAAGTTCGAGGTATCGATTGCTATTGACAACCCGAATAAAGGTTTAGAGGAGTTGCCACTTGCCGAACTGCTTACCAATGGGGCATATAGCACTATGCTGTACGAGGTTTTGCAACCTCTCTCTTTGCTATCCTCCTTTATCAAGGGTTTGGATGAATATATTAACAGCGGTGCGGGAGAGCCAATCGCATTGGATTCTGTTGCTTTTGTGCCATTCCTCATTGATATTATTCCGGCAATAAAGCTACTAAATATCAAAGTGATACTCCCAAAATCACTGGAGCATCTACTTCGTCCGCACCCGACTGTTCGCCTGAAAAGCAAGTCAAAAGATGGCAAAGGTTTTGTCAATCTCTTGGATGTGCTTTCGTTCGATTGGCAGATTGCTGTAGGAGATGATGTGATTTCGGTGGATGAGTACCAAAAATTGCTTGATAAGGCTTCACGCTTGATAAAATTCAAAGGTAACTACCTATATGTGAGCGATGAAGATCTAGCAAAGATTCACAAACAACTAACCTCTACCAAAGAGATGTCGCCCTACAAGATGCTACAGGCGGCACTGAGCGAGGAGTTTGACGGTGCGCCGATTGTGCTCTCAGATGAGGTACGCGATTTGATAAAACAGTTTACTACACACGAGGTTATACCGCTTCCTGCAGGTATCAAAGCTACGCTACGCCCCTATCAGGAGCGAGGTTTTTCGTGGCTTTATCGCAACCTGAGAATAGGCTTCGGCTCGGTTTTGGCAGACGATATGGGACTTGGTAAAACCTTGCAGGTGATAACATTACTACTCAAGTTGAAGGAAGAGGAAGCTATCAACCTAAAGCATAGAGCAGTAATTATTACTCCAACAGGCTTGCTAACCAACTGGCTTAGAGAAATTAACCGTTTTGCCCCTTCCCTGACAGCCGAAATATATCACGGCACACAACGTGATTTCGATAAATTAGAATCAGAGATCATCATAACCACCTATGGTACAGTGCGCAGCGAGGTAGATTTTCTAAAAAAGAGAAAGTGGCAAGCGGTGGTGATTGACGAGGCTCAAAACATAAAGAATACTGAAACAGCACAGACAAAGGCTGTTAAGGCACTTGGTGCACCGCTCAAAATTGCGATGAGTGGCACGCCGGTGGAGAATCGGTTATCGGAATTTTGGTCGATAATGGATTTTTCGAATAAAGGTTACTTAGGTAACCTCAAAACGTTCAAGGATGAGTATGCCACTCCTATTCAGGTTTTTAACGATGAGCAGGCAGTGAGCAGATTTAAGCGTATCACCGCTCCCTTTATGATGCGGCGGTTGAAGTCAGATAAGAGTATCATAACAGACTTGCCCGATAAGATTGAGCAAAACTGCTTTGCAACGCTCACCACGCAACAGGCGGCAATATACGAAAAGACCCTTGCCGAGGCTATGAATGCTATCGAGGAATACTCCGAGACAGGCAATGAGAGTCTCTTCAAAAGACAGGGGTTGATTCTGCAAATGATATTGGCACTCAAACAGATATGCAACCATCCCGCTCAGTTTCTCAAAAATGGTGCGACAGATGCCTCACTATCGGGTAAGGCGATGATGTTGTTAGATTTGGTAGAGAACATTGTTGATTCAAATGAGAAAGTGCTTATTTTCACTCAGTTTCGTGAGATGGGAGAGTTGTTAAAAAAGTTAATAGCTGAGCGTACGGGTTCTGAGCCAATGTTTTATCACGGTGGCTCATCGCTCAAAGAGCGTGAAGATATGGTGCATCGTTTCCAAAATAGCCGCTCAGATAAGGTTTTCATTCTCTCGCTTAAAGCGGCAGGTACGGGGCTTAATCTGACTGCCGCAACCCATGTTATCCACTACGATTTGTGGTGGAATCCTGCGGTTGAGGCTCAAGCTACTGATAGAGCCTATCGTATTGGTCAGCACAAAAACGTTCAAGTTCACCGCTTCATCACCCAAAGCACCTTTGAGGAGAAAATTGACGAGATGATTCAATCCAAACGCAACTTAGCTGAAATGACCGTAGCTACAGGCGAAAATTGGCTTGGAAACCTAAGCAACAAAGAGTTGCGAGATATTTTCGGATAAAAATTAATTGAACTAGGAAGAGTTAGGCCATCCCTGCATAGCATGTGCATGAATGACTTTACCGCTTTCTGCAGTATGTGAATACACTTTAAAAAGAATCATCTCGTTATTTCCTACAAGACTCTTAGATATGTAGGTTGCATGATATTTTTGCCAAGTTCCTTTAAACAATGCAGCACGGGAAAGTAATGCCCATGCGCACATATTATTTACGGTATTATCCGTGGTAAACTTACAGTTGTTTCCTGCAAATTCCAGCTCTTCGCACACTTTTCTCATAACCTCCATGCGGTAGCTACGTCCTTTGCTGAGTGCGATTGCATCATCAATCAGATAATACCGATTTAAGCAGAAAAATTGATAACTTTAAGATAATTTTCTTGCAAGTTCCAAGAATTTCAGATACTTTTGAAAAATGCTTATCAACAACAGAACAATGGATTTATATTATGAGGAATATTAATGAAATAGATTCCAATATCGCCCAACTGAGAAAAGAATACGAAAAACTTATTGACGTATCCAGAATGGCAACCCTCACAGAGGAGGAGCGGTTTAATTATTTTGTTGCTGAACATCGCTTATCTTGCCTTATAGATAGCTATGAGACAGCCAAACAAGATGGACGCAATGATGGATTAAACGAAGGACGAGAACAAGGATTGCAACAAAGCCTAGAACAAGGCCTAGAGCAAGGGAAACGAAACGAACAAATAGAGATAGCAAAATCATTAAAACAACAGAATATTGATATCTCAATTATTTCTAATTGTACGAAGCTATCTGTAGAGGAAATATCATGCTTATAAAAGACCGAAGAGGCTGTCTGAATTTATAAAAATTTATAAATTCAGACAGCCTCTAATAGAAACAAGGTCCTTTCCCGTAAAGTATTCTGTGCTATCTACCACCCCGGATTTTGCGGAAAATCTATCCCTTTTAATTTATAAAGGGTGATTTGTCCGGTAGGAATAGCATCCAGATAATTTTTAGGAACTATCACCACACGCATAGCATTGGCTCCGTAAGGAAGTATATATCCGTTGGCATCAACAATAGGGCCGGTTGCGGGTTGCGGTACGGGAACTTTGGCACCCAGAAAGATGGCAGGTTTTACTTTGGGATCTAGATAAGATAATTTACCCCATCTGCGAATATCCCATTGGCGGAAGCCATCCATCATCAACTCACTGCGGCGTTCGCGGCGGAGCTCCCACAATAGAGGGGAAACATCGGAATTGCGTAGCGGATCATTTGGAATTGCAACAAGCGAAAGAGGAGTAATTCCGGCACGTGTACGGAGTAAATTAATAGTAGCATCTACATCACTCTGAGTAAGTACCCCCAGTTCTGCGGCAGCCTCTGCATAATTGAGCAACACCTCGGCAAGCCAGAAAACAGGAGCATCGGTAGGGTTATTAGGAGCAAGTATATCCGAGGCGGAGAGGCTGGTGTTATCAAACTTGGTAATTTTATAACCTGTGCTGGATGTAAAGCCCTTTGCGTTAGGAGTTCCTTTGTATGCCAATACATTCTCAACGGATTGGACAAGCCGCTTATCTCTAGCGGTAAGTGTTGCCTTTACGGTAGCATCACCCGCATACAATGGGGATAATGATATAGGCAGTCCGTCTGTACACAGGTAAGAATCAACAGCATCTTTGCTAAGGCCGTTCATCATGGTGCTACTGTTGGTATAACCAACCACAGAGTGAGTTAAAACTCCCGATACATATGATTTGTACAAAATTACCTCCGGATTTTTGGAAAGATCCAAAGAACCGTACAAATCATGATAAACAGGAGTAAGAGAGAAAAGCGGATTCCCCACAAGATTAGCTGCCGCATTTTTAGCAATGGTAAGGAGGGCCGTAGCAGCCGCAGCATCACCAATAACATATTTTGCATATGTCCCTTCATAAAGAGCAACACGGCTCAAATAAGCCCATACAACCTCCTGAGAAACCACATTCACATCACCCAGAGCCTTATTTCTATCAATGGAGCGGATATTTGCAGCAGCAAATTGCAGATCATTCATCATGCTATCGACAATTGCTTTTCTGGCAATACGTGGGGTATAAGTCCCCTCAATATCGCTTTGATCCAGATATTCATAAATATACGGCACGTCTCCAAAATGTCTGATTAAATTGGCATACTCATAAGCTCTGAAAAATCTGGCAACCCCTTTATAATGATTCACAGCCTCTTCCGGCATAGGAACCTTAGGGGCTCTTATTAACAATAGGTTTGCCTTTCTTATGTATTTGTATTCCCAGTCGGAACTGGAAGCGGCAGGAGCAGTAGGAAACAAGTTCATTCCCGATGCTGCCTGATCATCATTAAACGTAGTAAAATAAAAATCGCCGTTGGTACCTGTACCAAATCCCAGGAACCTGTTATAAAACTCCCAGCAATAAGACTTTACATTATTCTCGCTCGTCCAAAAATTCTGATCGTTAAACACAATCTTGGAACCGCGGTCCAGAAAATTAGAGCAAGAAGAAAAAATTCCGGCAGAGAGTGCAACGCCCCAAAACGCAGCTACAGCTTTTACATATATTTTATTTGTCTTCATAATCATATTTTTATTACATAGATATCTGTATACCAAATGAAATCACCCTCTGGAAAGGAGCCGTACGCCCATAAAAATCGGAAGTGGCGGAACCGGCGGTAATCTCGGGGTCAATAGGAATTTTCTTTTGTGCTATTTCCAGAAGATTCTCTCCGCTAAAATAAACCCTTACTTTCTGTAGATAAGCCTTCTTTGTCCATTTTTGAGGAAGTGTATACCCTACGGTAAGATTCTTAAGCCTTAAATAAGCAAGGTTCAACAAATATTTTGTCTGCGGATAAAAGTTATTTCCGGAGTTTGCAACAGCAGAGGCCATTTTATACATATTCCCGATAGCAGAGGTGGCATTACCGGTATATGGGAGCGGATATTTGGCATCCGGATTAGAAGGAGACCAGAAATCCATCTGATGTTGGTACATTACGTCTGCCCCTCTGTAATAAGGGATCGCCTCATTACCGGTTGCCCACATATCTCTCTTGCCTATCCCCTGAAAATAAATATCCAGATCAATCCCTTTCCACTCGCCTCCTACCCTAAAACTATACTGATAACGAGGTGTTGTGCTTCCTATTTTAACCAAGTCTCCATGCTCTGCCAAGGTAGACTTACCGGCCCCTATTACATTATCACCATCCTTATTCACAAATTTTATATCGCCCGGGCCATACACAAAGTTGCCGCTCTGCAATCCCACCTGACTCGGAGAATTTGCAACATCTTCAGCCGATGTAAAATAGCGGTCGGTCTCAAAACCCCAAATCTCTCCTATCTCTTTCCCCTGATAATTATCGGTGAGCAGATTAGCCTCATTGCTATTCCATTCTGTGATAACGCTCTTATAATCACTAATATTAAAATTACCGTAAATCGTAAGGCCGTTTCGGAACGTATGACTTCCATCCAGAGTAATCTCCCAGCCGCGGGTTCTGAGCCGTCCGTCATTAATCATGGCGGCGGTCGTACCGAATGCCGCAGGAAGGGTCTCCCCTATACTTAGCATATTCCTGTTCTCCCGTTGGAACCAGTCGAAAGAGATTCCGTATTTATTTTTGAAAAAGCGAAGATCGGCTCCCAAATCGAGCGTTGCAATATCCTCCCAGAACAAATTATTGGAGACATTTGCAGGCAGCCCCGTATAAAGCATCTTTGCCCCTCCCGATACCCAATTGGCAAGACCGGTGGCCATAGTTGGGATAAATCTATCGGGACCCACATTCTGATTCCCGATAATTCCATAGGAACCCCTTATTTTCATATCCGAAATCACACTCAGCAGCGGTTGGAAAAATTTCTCCTCCGATATTCTGTAACCCACAGAGAACGACGGGAAAAACGCCCAGCGCGAGTGAGAAGGAAAATTAGACGATCCGTCATAACGTCCATTCAACTCTACCAAATATCTATTTTTATAATTGTAATTAATACGTCCGAACAACCCCATAACAGCCCAGTCACTTGCATCGCCATCAACGGTAGGAGTTCCGTAAGTAAGGGGAAATTCCCCCATTGTCTTATCCATTAACCCCAGCTTTTTGGCAAACTGCTTTCCGTATGTCCCTTTCTCCACGTTTAATCCTGCAAGCACTTTAATAGTATGATTCCCAAATACCTGCTCATAAGTAGCAAATGTATTGGAAGTGATCTGGTTATATTTTTTATTGGTAAAATCGGTCTCATCATACGCCTGACTAGGAAGTTTGGTGTTATAATTTAGTCCGCCTCCCCAGAAATCCCATAACGATACATAACCGCCCGTTTCGTGCGTTACGGAGTGAGTGGTAGAATAGGCAAATTCGCTCCTGATCTGCACCAGGTCCCCTATTTTTACCGTTGCCGCAACCTGCGCATTCTGATAAGTCTCTTTGGTACTGCAATAAGAAGCATTGTGCATAAATCCGGCAATATGCCTGAAATAAGCATTGGTTCCATTTTCATCCGTATATTGTCCGTAAGGGAAGTAAGTTCCCCACCTCCACATATAATAGAACGGATCCTGATAAGTATACGGATAACTATAATCATACTGCCTCATATTCATCCTTGCCTCCAGCTCGAGCCATTTGGCAGCCTGAGCATGTACGGTAAGGGAGAGGTTGTATTTATTAAGAATGTCCGGTTTAATTTTTAAAATCCCCTCTTGATATTGATAGGCTCCCGATAATATAAAGCTTATTTTCTCGCTTCCACCGGTAATCTGCAGATTATGATTCTGCTGCGGAGTCCATTTTTGATACATAACATCTACCGGATCCCACAACCTGTAAAAATAAGTAATCCCGTTTAATATCTCAAAGTCCTCCCCTTTAATCATATTGTCGCTTGTACGATTATGGGAATACTTTTCTATCCAGTTGGTAATACCGGCCATCAGTTGCGGAGCCTTCATACCAAACATATCAAATGACTGTTTGCCACGGGTCATTGCCGCATCCATTGCCCCAATCTCGGCCACGGCATCGTGCGGAAACTCGGGTAGCACGGTAGGTGTTCCCCATGAGAAATTATTGGAATAAGTAGCTGTAAATTTTGTTACCTTTTTTCCGCTCTTTGTCTTAATTAATATAACGCCGAACGCAGCTCTGGCTCCATAAATAGAAGTTGAAGCGGCATCTTTAAGCACCGATACGCTCTCTATATCATCTGAATTAACAATGGAAATATCATTCACAACCACGTTATCTACCAAAATAAGAGGCGAACCGCCGTTTGTTTTTCCGTCATCACCCACCGCATTTAACGAGCCCATACCCCTTATATTAATTGCGGGAGCCTTATTAATTGCACCGTTGGAAAAGGTAATGGTAAGACCGGGAACAGCCCCTTGTAACCCTTTGGCAGGATCTGTAAACGGCTTGTTCTCCAAAGTACGTGATACATTTACCGTTGATACGGCACCGGTAAGATTCTCTTTTTTCTGGGTACCAAACCCCACTACTACCAGCTCATTCAGAAGGACGTTATCATCGCTTAATACCACATCTATAAGACTTTTCCCATTAACAGGAATACCCTGTTTCACCATTCCAATGGCAGAAAATTCAAGCGTAGCATTGGAAGGAGCTTGAATTGTGTACTTTCCATCGGAATCTGTATAAACACCGTGGGTAGTCCCAACCACCAATACAGATATCCCCACCAGCGGCTCTCCCCGAGAATCGGTTACCGTACCGTTTATTGTAATTTTTGTATTTTGCAGCATAGAATCGGGAAACGAATAAACCGCCCACCCGACTGCCGTCCCTCTAAACAGGAGAATAAAAAAAAGGGCAATTGCAACCTTGTACAATCCCGCGAATGCCGGACACCGCCTGCGCACACAATCTTTTGACACATTCATGAAGTGAAGTTTTAATTGTTCATTAGAATGTGTAACAAAGATGAATGAATTTAGTTTATTTTAGATTATTATTGATTTGACTTAATCAATTGAGGAATAATGCATCCCTAATTTAGGACAGTCGTTTAAGTCACTATCTTTGCAAAAAAAACACATCATGAGAAGCAAACGGAAATTTAGCTCAGACTTTAAGAGCAAAGTAGTGTTGGAATCGCTTAAAGAGCGTTACACGATCGAAGAATTAGCAAAAAACATGAATTAGCTCCCGCTCAAATTCATCATTGGAAGAAGCTTTTTTTGGAGCGGTGCAGTGACGTTTTTGAAAGTTCTAGCGCCAAAGAAGAAAAAGATAATTCCGCTCAAATCAAAGATTTGCATGCAAAAATTGGCGAATTAAATATGATCAACGATTGGTTAAAAAAAAAGTTAGATTAATCCCGATGGCAAAGCGCAAAGAGATGATAGAATTAGATACTCAAATAAGCATCACTATCCAATGCTTTTACTTAGGGGTTAGTCGTAGTAGCTTCTATTACCAGCCGGTAGGGGAGAGTGATTCCAATTTAGCTCTTATGGCTTATCTGGATAAATTATATATGAATGTTCCGTTTTACGGTTATCGTAAACTATTGGAGTTGGTAAAGCAAGAATATGGTAAAGTGAACAGCAAGCGACTCTGTCGCTTACTCAAACAGATTAACTGGCAAACCATTTATCCGGTTCGTACCACTTTCATAGATAAAGCAAAGTATAAATATCCTTATTTATTGAATAACCTAGACATCAATTATATGAATCAAGTATGTGCAATAGATATCACCTACATTCCTATGAAAAAGGGATTTATGTATCTATTTGCCATCATAGATCACTATTCCAGAAAAGTAGTAGGTTGGAGCTTACGTAATAGCATGAGTGCAAGCTAGTGCGTGGAATGCATCAGGGGTTCCATTAAGGAGCATGGAAAGCCTCAGATTATTAACTCTGATCAAGGAGTGCAGTTTACCAGTGATGAATATGTTAGCTTTCTCCTGCAGGAGCAAATTCAGATAAGTATGGATGCCAAAGGGAGGTATAAAGATAATATTTTCATTGAACGACTATGGAGGAGCGTCAAATATGAACATGTTTATCTCCATGCTTATGAAGACGGGAGCTCTCTTTGGCAAGGGATCAATAAATACTTTGCATTTTACATTACAATACGGAGAGAATCCATGAAAATCTTGGGTATAAAACTCCGGATAGTATCTATTTTAGCAAAGCGGCATAGACTGTTCATTTTTCTTTCGAGCCCCCTCCATAGCCTTTGAGAGGCGGTTCGAAAGAAAAATAATGAGGATTGAAATGGACAACAAGAAACTATTTAAAAAAAAATTTGAATATTAAAAATTAACCCGTAAATTTGGTTGGCTTAGATAGAAAAAGAGTGACTTAATTCACTCTAATATTTGTACTAACAATGGGGGCACTATAAATTCGAATCATTTACCAGTTCATTGACAGAATTGAGAGATTGGTTATTGGAGCAAGGCATAAGCCATGTTGCAATGGAAAGCACAGGGGTTTATTGGAAGCCTGTTTATAATGTTTTAGAGCCATCCGGCTTAAAAGTTTGGATAGTAAATGCACGTCATATCAAGTATGTCCCAGGCCATAAAACAGATAAAAAAGATAGTGAGTGGATCTGCAAGTTATTACTAGCAGGCCTATTAAAGCCAAGTTATATACCACCTAAGCAACAACGGGAGCTACGTGATCTAACTCGTTACCGCAAGAATTTAGTCAATCAGATATCGTCAAATAAAAATCGAGTTATCCGTATACTAGAGGATTGTAATATAAAATTATCGTCTGTACTTAGTAGTACCAGTGGAGTAGTTGGCACCAAGCTAATAGATAAGTTAATAGCAGGAGAAAAAATAACACGCCAAACAATAGATGAAGTTTATCATAGAAAACTTCAGGCTAGTAAGGATGATTTATATGAAGCCTGTCAAGGAATCATGACCGAGCATAATATTTATCTCTTGC
>JAVWIB010000012.1:157-39700 GCA_036639755.1 Bacteroidales bacterium | reverse complement strand
CGATTCTCTACATAACTCATTGGACTCCCTGCTGAAAGATGTTAATAACCTTGTAAAGAAAATTACAGAAAACCCTAAAAAATACATAAAAATAAGTGTGTTTTAATTGAACAAAATCATATTTTATAATTATTAAAAGATACATTTATAATTATTAAAAACAAGCCGTTTTTCCTAAAAATGTATTCCCAAGAGAATAAGATAGTTACAAACAAACATCTGATTATAAGCAACTTATTAAATTAACATTTTTTAACATTGATTTTTAGAGTGTTATGTGAATTTCTAAAAAAACAACAGAAAATAGTTTTTTTTATAAGATTTTTTTCATCACTTTTGTCTTACAATCAAAGTAAGAAAAAAATCTAAAAAAAACGAATGAAAGAGCCCCTACATATACAAGTGTGGAATAACTGCCTGAACATTATAAAAGATGTTATTCCACAAAGAAGTTTCAACACATGGTTCGTACCAATAAAAGCCATTAGCCTTATAGACTATACTTTTACCATTGAGGTGCCTTCTGAGTTTTTTAGAGAATATTTAGAGGAACACTTTATAGAAGATATCGGCAAAGTCTTAAAGAGGGAGATAGGAACACAGGTAAAACTTGTTTATAAAGTAAGAACCGTACAGGACGAAGCCGTTACTTATCCATCCCAGAATCACAAAGATTTAAAGAATAAACCTATTCCGTTTCCACAAAACGAGAAAAGAGAATGTCTGAATCCGTTTATTATTCCTGGGCTGCAACAATTAAATATAGACCCGCAATTAAATCCGCTCTATAATTTTAACAACTTCATAGAGGGCGAATGCAATCGCCTGGGTAGGGCGGCCGGATTAAGCATCTCGGAAACCCCCGGCAACAACGCATTCAATCCGTTGTTCATTTACGGAGGTCCCGGATTGGGAAAAACCCATCTTGCACAAGCAATCGGAATAGAAATTAAAGAAAAATTTCCGGAGAAAATAGTTTTATACGTAAGTGCAAACAGGTTTCAGACCCAATACATGGATGCGGTAAACATAAAAAACAAACTAACGGATTTCCTCCACTTCTATCAGATGATCGATGTCCTTATTATAGATGATGTTCATGAATTTGCAGAAAAGCCCGGCACCCAAAATGCTTTTTTCCACATTTTCAATCATCTGCACCAGTCCGGAAAACAACTCATCCTTACCTCCGATAAAGCTCCGGTAGATTTACTAGGGCTGGAGCAACGCCTGCTTTCGCGGTTCAAATGGGGATTATCGGCGGAGCTTACCCCTCCAACATACGATACACGGGTAGAAATTCTTAAGGCCAAAAGTTTTAAGGACGGCATTGAACTCCCTGCAGAAATTCTGAATTTTTTGGCATCAAGGGTCATTGGAAACATTCGGGAAATTGAGGGAACTCTCATCTCCTTAATTGCACACTCAACCCTTAAACGTGAGACGATTACATTAGATCTTGCAGAACGGTTAACGGAAAAAATCGTACGAGTAAATAATCAAGAGATTTCCCTTGATAAAATACAAGGAACCGTATGCCGGTATTTTGGTATCACCACAGAATCCATGATCTCAAAAACCAGAAAGAGAGAGATTGTGCAGGCTCGCCAAATAGCAATGTATCTGGGAAGAAACCTCACCAAAACCTCTCTGGCTTCCATTGGCTCGCAAATTGGCGGCAAAGATCACGCAACCGTACTCCATGCATGCAATACGGTATCGGACCTTATGGAAACAGACCGCAATTTCAAACAATACGTCACCGATATAGAAAAACAATTAAGACCGTCCTTCTAAATTAGAGCGGTCTTCTAACTATAAAATAGTATGACAACTCAAGGCATCATGAATCTCTTTAAGGAAATACTCACAATTCCAAGAGAGAGCGGACACGAAGAACATATCATAAAATATCTGCAGGATTTTGCAAAAACGCACAAGCTGGAATGCAAAACAGATCAGGCAGGAAACGTGCTCATTATAAGAGAGGCTTCCAAAGGGAAGGAAAACGTCCCTACCATTGTATTGCAGAGCCATTCCGATATGGTTTGTGAAAAAAATGCCGGAGTTGTACACGATTTCGCCAAAGATCCCATTCATGCCGTAGAAGAAAACGGCTGGCTGATAGCAAAAGATACCACCTTGGGAGCCGATTGCGGAATAGGAATGGCAGCCCAGATGGCAGTTCTTATTGATAATACCATTCAAACAGGGCGGATAGAGGCCTTATTTACCACCAGCGAGGAAACCGGCATGGACGGAGCCATGGCCCTTCAACCGGGCTTCATTACCGGAAATCTCCTCATCAATCTGGATTCGGAAGACGAAGGAGAACTCTTTATAGGGTGCGCCGGAGGAATAGATACCACCGCTAAATTCAAATACACCACCTACCCTGCCACCAAAGAATTTATTAAATGCGAGTTTAAGATATTCGGGGCACAAGGGGGGCATAGCGGAGACGACATTGATAAAAACAGGGCAAACGCCAATAAAATTCTGGCACGTTTCCTATACCGGGTGCTGGATAAACACACAATAGAACTTTACGAAATTGACGGTGGGAACAAGCGCAACGCCATTGCCAGAGAAGCCTATGCGGTAATAGGCTTCAGCAAACGGGATAGAAAATCCGTCATGAATATCTTTAACACCGTCGTAAACGAAGTAAAAACAGAATTTCTGGTAAGCGACAATGCCATTGACGGCATTGCACGCGAAGTTGGAATCCACGATATAAAAGAGGGAAAAGTGATTGGAGAACCCCAAAAAGCCATTGACCAAAATGTTACCGCAGCCCTTATCTACTCGCTCAACTGCGCTCCGCACGGAGTCTTAGCCATGAGTCCCGATATTAAAAATCTTGTAGAAACCTCCACCAATCTGGCATCCGTTAAAATGACCGGCGGCAATATCATCCGAATTGGAACCAGTCAGAGAAGCTCCCTAAACAGTTGCAGACGTTATGCTGCCGAGCAGGTAGAAGCATGCTTTGCTTTGGCCGGGGCACAGGTTACCCACGAATCGGAATATCCGGGTTGGAAACCCAACCTTAACTCCGCAATTCTGGAAATATCCCGTCAGGCATACAAAAAACTATTTGGCACAGAACCAATTGTAAGAGCAATTCATGCCGGACTGGAATGCGGTTTGTTTCTGGATATCTATCCCAATCTGGATATGATCTCCTTTGGACCAACCCTTCGCGGAGTACACGCTCCCGGAGAAAAGCTGGAACTCTCCACCGTAGAGAAATTCCGCAAACTACTGGAAGAAATTATAGTAACTATAAAATAACCTTCATTTCACAAATAAGGACATAACTGTAAAATTATTATGAGTATATTACTTGCACCATCTATGCTATCGGCCGATTTCGGCAACCTAAATGCAGATGTAGAACTTGTAAATAGCGGTGCGGCCGATTGGTTCCATCTGGATATTATGGACGGCGTATTTGTCCCCAATATCTCCTACGGCTTTCCCGTTGTAAAAGCAATGGCAAAAAAAGCCCACAAGCCGCTGGATGCTCATTTAATGATTATAGATCCCGACAGATACCTTACCAACTTTCAAGAGTTAGGAGTAGAATGGTTAAGTGTTCATTATGAAGCTTGTACACATTTACACCGCACCATTCAGGCTATAAAAGGGCTTGGTATGAAAGCCGGAGTTGCCCTTAATCCTCACACCCCCGTTGTTTTACTGGAAGATATTCTGCAAGATTTAGACTACGTACTACTCATGTCTGTTAACCCCGGCTTTGGAGGGCAATCCTTTATAGAACACTCTTACCGGAAGATTACCTGCCTTAAAGAGATGATTGCCAAACAAGGAGCAAACTGCCTGATAGAAATAGACGGCGGCGTAACTACCAAAAACGCCCGTGCCCTTGAATCCGCCGGCGCAGACATCCTCGTAGCCGGAAGTGCCGTATTTGGAGCCACCAACAAACTGGAGGCCATGCAATTAATCAAAAGATAAAAGATGCTGATAGAGGGGGTTAAGAAAATGCCGGCTAAACAATGTACTTTATCTCTTTAAATGCATAATGCTTAACCTCACCCGTGCGGTGCTCCAGAATCAGGCAAAAATGATCATCAATTCCAATGATGCGTGCCGCAAAAGGTACTCCTCCGGGCATTTGTTCGGCCGGAATATCGGCTTTGGCATTGGTATCAATCTCACTAAAAAGATGATATTCATTTAATCTGTATAAATGCGACATATACTCCTCTTTAATTTCTGCTGCATATCCATGCTGTAAATCTTCATAGAGCGTATAAATCTCAGAAAGCAATAAGGTAAGCTCTTCTTTTCTATTGTATTGAGAAGAAGCTTTGGTAACCAACAAAAGCGAAGTTGGGTTTAAGGCTGCCGAATCAAACTCTTTCTGATTGAGATTCAAGCCAATTCCGGCAATGCTTGCTGCCAATTTGTCACCACACAAGGTATGTTCTATAAGCATTCCGCAAATTTTCTTATCTCCTACATAAATATCGTTCGGCCACTTTATTTTTGCATCCAATCCATTATTAATAAGATAGTTGCACACTCCTAAAGCAACTACATGCGATATAGAAAACTGCTTGCATACCGGAAGAAATTCGGGTCTGAGAAGGGTTGTAAAAGTTAAATTCTCCCCTTTGGCACTTACCCAGGCATTACCACGCTGGCCACGCCCCGCTGTCTGAAAATCAGCTATCCATACACACCCTTCCGGAGCATTTTCCATCTCGCGGAGAGCCTGAAGATTGGTAGAATCAATGGTATCAAACCATTTTATAGTAAGATTTTTACTCATATTGCTTATTGGCTAAAAATTTGCAGTATATTTGCACGACAAAGGTAAAAATTTACAACATAAATCAAAATCAAGAAGTGAAGAAGAAAACTACAGAATCAAAAGAAACAAACGTAATAAAGATTATAGATAGAACAGAGGTTGAATTGAAAACAATCGTAAATGCAATGCTTGACAAAAAAGCAAAAAATGTTTGTTGCATGAACCTCTCAAAAATAGGAACCAATATTTGTGACCATTTTGTAATCTGCAATGCCGATTCTACCACCAACGTACTTGCAATAGCAGATAACGTAGAAGATGAAATGATTGTTAAATGCAATCAGAAAGTTGTACGCAAACAAGGGAAAGAGAATGCTTTCTGGATTATACTGGATTACTCCGATATTGTCGTACACATTTTTCAAACCGAATACAGAGCATTTTATCGTCTGGAAGATCTATGGGCGGATGCAGATAAAAAATATATAGTAGAAGAGTAAATTCATATGGAGCAGAAACCAAACTCAGATAACACAACTCCCAATAAAAATCAGCAACGACTTAAGCCACCTAAATTTAATGTAATTTGGATTTATGTGCCACTTCTTGCAATGATAGGATATATGTACTTTTTCGGATACAAGGGAGGCGATCCCATTAAAACGGAATGGTACAAAGTGAAAGAACAGATGATTCCGCAGGGAGATGTGGATAAAGTTACTTTTATAACCAATCTCAACCGGGCAGAAGTAACCATCAAGTCAGACAGTTTAAAAAAATACAAAAACTTATTTGGCGGAAAAGAGCCTAAATACGGCCCTCACTTTTATTTTATCGTATCTAATAATTTTGATTCCGAACAACAATTAAATCAGGCCAGAGAAATTCTTCCGGCAGATAAGCGGTTTAATATTGAAACCGAGGAACGCACCAATTATCTGGGGCGCATTCTGGATTGGTTGCTATTGCCGTTACTGCTAATTGGAATCTGGTTCTTTATCTTTCGGAAAATGTCAAAAGGTGTTGGCGGAGGGGGAGCCGGAGGAGGAATCTTTAGTGTTGGAAAATCACAGGCTAAACTATTTGATAAAGAGAATAATACAAAGGTTACCTTTAAGGATGTGGCAGGGTTGGAAGAGGCAAAGGTAGAGGTTATGGAGATAGTGGATTTTCTAAAAAACCCTAAAAAATACACAACTTTGGGAGGTAAAATTCCAAAGGGAGCATTGCTTGTAGGGCCTCCAGGAACTGGTAAGACCTTATTGGCAAAAGCCGTAGCTGGAGAAGCCAATGTACCATTCTTTTCCATCAGTGGTTCTGAGTTTGTGGAGATGTTTGTTGGACGTGGAGCAGCACGTGTAAGAGATTTATTTAAGCAGGCAAAAGAGAAAGCCCCTTGTATTGTCTTTATAGATGAGATTGATGCTGTAGGGCGTGCCAGAGGTAAGAATGCCGGTTTTTCTTCCAATGACGAGCGTGAGAATACCTTAAACCAGTTGCTTACGGAAATGGATGGTTTTGGTACCAATTCCGGGGTAATTATTCTAGCCGCAACCAACCGGGCCGATATCTTAGATAAAGCATTAATGCGTGCCGGCCGTTTTGACAGGCAGATTAATGTAGACTTGCCGGAACTAAAAGAGAGGGAAGAGATATTTAAAGTGCATCTTTCCAAACTTAAACTGGCACCGGGCTTGGAAACAGAATTTTTATCCAAACAAACTCCGGGCTTTTCGGGAGCGGATATTGCCAATGTATGTAATGAGGCGGCTCTTATAGCTGCCAGAAGAAATAAAGAGGCGGTTGAAAGGCAAGATTTTCTTGATGCCATCGATCGAATTGTGGGAGGATTGGAAAAGCGGAGCAAGATTATCCCTCCTAATGAGAAAAAGACCATTGCTTATCATGAGGCAGGACATGCAACAGTAAGTTGGGTGTTACCAAATGCTAATCCGTTGCTTAAAGTTACAATTATCCCAAGGGGGCGGGCATTGGGTGCCGCATGGTATCTTCCGGAGGAGCGTCAGATTACCACCACCGAACAGATGATGGACGAAATGGCGGCTACGATGGGTGGGCGCGCCGCAGAGGAGATTGTTAACGGCAAAATTTCAACCGGAGCCCTTTCGGATCTTGAGAAGATTACCAAACAGGCCTATGCAATGGTTAGCTATTTTGGAATGAGCGAGAAGGTAGGACATCTTTCATTTTACGACTCACAGGATTCGGGCTATAATTTCAACAAGCCATATAGTGAAAAAACAGCCGAACTTATTGATAAAGAAGCAAAAGAACTCATAAATGCAGCACATGTACAGGCAACTGAAGTTCTGAATGCACATAGAGATAAATTTGAAGAACTGGCAAAATTATTGCTGGAGCGGGAGGTTATCTTTACAGAAGATATGGAGAGAATCTTTGGAGCACGTGCTAAAAAAGAATAAACAGGCATGAGCAACTTACTAACAAGAACTCTTAGCGGAATTGCGTTCATCATCATTATGACATTCTCCATTTTATGGAACTCTGTCTCTTGCGCCGTTATATTCGGATTTATTCTGAGTATCATGATGTTTGAATACATGACAATCAGCATTCCTTATAAGAAAAGTAATACATTCGGAAAAATACTCGGCTGCACAGCCGGAGTATTTTTCTTTTTTACAATGTATTTTATAGCCGGCTATCATATAGCTCCGCAATATCTTATTTTTACAATTGTGCCCTTATTGGCATTATACATAGGAAATCTGTATGTAAAACCATATAATAAGCATGATAACGGAGATAACGGGTACGGAGCATTCCCCTTTATGATCTCCGCCTTTACCTATATTGCTGTACCACTATCTTTAATATGGTTCGTTTTATTTAATCAAGCGGGAGAATATTCGGGTAATATGTTGCTCAGCATGCTTATCTTATTGTGGTGTACAGATGTGGGTGCATACTGTGCAGGCTCAACTTTGGGAAAGAAATTCGGCCATAAATTATTTATTTCCATCTCTCCTAAAAAAAGTTGGGAGGGTTTCTGGGGGGGGCTTTTATCTGCTATTATTGGGGCTATCATTCTATATTACACAAATTTACTTACTATAAAACTCAGTAGTGCAATTATACTTTCCATTATAATTTGTGTATTTGGGGTACTTGGAGATTTGGTAGAATCTCAATTAAAACGTAATTTTGGCGTCAAAGATTCCGGAAATATTATGCCCGGACACGGAGGAATGCTTGACAGGTTTGACGGAGCACTCATCGCTTTTCCCGTGGCAGTTATTTATTTAATTTTTTTTTGCAGCGTAAACTAACCAACCTACAATTTATATTTTAACATCATGAGAATTCACAAAGAAGGATACAATATTATTGCAACAACATTTATTATTGTAGCCTCCACTATATTATGTTCTTACCTATTTTGCCAATGGACAGAAACAACGCAAGTAATCAGTGTTCTGGGTGTTTTGTTCTTTGCTTTTATTATACGATTTTTCAGAACCCCCAAAAGGGTCTCCGTCATTGATAAAGATTTGGTCATCGCCCCTTGTGATGGAAAGGTAGTGATTGTACAGCAGGTAATGGAAAACGAATATCTAAAAACACAATGTATTCAGGTATCTGTATTTATGAGTGTGTTTAACGTACATGTAAATTATTATCCGATAGGTGGTAAAATAGTATATAGTAAACATCATCACGGAGATTATATTATAGCATCTCATCCCAAAGCCTCCGAGAAAAATGAGCGTACCAGCATTGCCGTAGAAACTGCAGGAAATCATACAATCTTATTCCGGCAAATAGCCGGATACATTGCCAGAAGAATTGTTTGCTATGCCAAACCGGGCGATCATGCCAACCAGTGCAGCCAGGTAGGTTTTATAAAGTTTGGCTCCAGAATGGATCTCTTCCTCCCTCTTGATACTCAGATTATGGTAAAGGTTGGAGATAAAGTTACCGCATGCGAAACAATTGTTGCTAAACTACGGTAGTACACAAGTGTCTATATTTTTTACACATTAGCATATAAGTGTCTATATTTTTTACACATAGAATATTGCTATATTATGTATTTCTCTGTTAATGAAAGTGTTGACAGTAATGGCATGTGATTAGCTGTTTATGGGAAAACACAACTTGCTAGTAACTATGCGTAAATTTTTTATAGAAAGTTTCAGAAATAAGAAGAATCGTCCGCTCTCATTCTTTGTCAATTGGCTAGGGCTTACCCTTGGCTTTGCGGCTGTAATCGTAATTTATCTCTATATCATGCAACATATCCGGCACGATCAGGATGTGTTTAGCCAGAGTATGGAGCGTGTATACAGGGCAGAGATGGGAGATCCGCAGATGGGGCACATTTCGCCTTCCGGGTTACAACCCTTTGTAGCACAGATGCCTGAAGTAGATGGGGCCGTGAGAGTGATTATGTATGACCAGATAATGGCCACCGAGGGACTCTTACACAATAAACGGATGCGTGTTCGAACGATGTTTGCCGATAGTACGTTATTGAATGTATTGCCATTTAAGTTAGTTGCCGCAGATGTTAATGCTGATGAGGTTTTGGGTGCTCCCGATCATATAATTGTAAGCCGTTCGGCAGCCAAGAAACTTTTTGGAACAGAAGATGTATTGGGTACGGTGGTTAAAATAAATAATGTGCATCCTGCCGTAATAAAGGGGGTGATGGAGGATATACCCCAGAGTTCCAGCTTTGCTCCGGAAGTTATTTGTACAAACGGAATGTTATGTAAGATGTGGGGAATGTCACCAACTACATTGGAACGGTGGGGACATTGGAACAGTGAGACGTATATCCGGTTAAAAGACCAAGTAGATATTCAGTCGTTTCAATCAAAATACACTCAGGCTGTTAAAGAGGAGATTGAAAGGTATTGGGGCGGAGAATACAAAGGAAAGATAGGGGTAAGCTCTTTTCAGAATTGTTATTTTGATACTACCAACGGATATTCGCATGCAAAGAGTGTTTCTCTTTCTTCTCTCTATATTATGGGGGTTATTGCAATATTAATCCTAGTGATTGCCATTATTAATTATGTAAATATTTATACGTCCAGAGCTACGGAGGTGATCCGGGCCATTGGTATAAAGTCAATTCTGGGGGCGAGTCGTGCCGGTTTAATCTCTTATGTGATCCTTGACTCAATGCTAATGACTTTTTTAGCCGTAATAGGGGCTTTTCTAATTGCAGTGCCTTTTCAACCATTGTATTCGTTGCTCTTTAGCGAACCCATTTACTTTGCAATTACACCCCATACACTAATTGTATTATTTGTTTTATTACCCACATTGAGTGGTGTATTGTGTGGAATTTTTCCCGCAATTGCCCTTACCCGGATGCGACCTTTGGATGCGATTGCCAACCGTAACAGCGGAGGGAAGCAAATTAGCGCAGTGAGCAAATGCCTGATTGTTTTTCAGTTTTCCATTACGATTGCTCTCATTGCCTCTACTCTGTTTATCAATAAGCAAATGAGTTACATGAGAGGGCTGGATTTAGGATATAACCGTGAAAATATTGTAAATATATCCGGGGAAGATTTTATCGGAGGTAAAATAGAATCTTTTAGGGCTAAACTCCTTACAAATCCGAATATTACAGGTATTTGTTTTATGAAAACAACTCCGATAAGTGTTGGTGAATTTATGACCCTGTCTTGGGGAGAAGGAGAGGAAAATAGTATCTCTCCGCTGATTATGTGGGCGGACGAGTATTTTTTACCGTTTTTGGGGATTAAACTCGTAGAAGGAAAAGGATTTGATGCCGCTACAATTAAGTCCCAAAAAAATGCGTATGTGATTAATGAAACATTTGCCAATATTATCAGGACTCAGATACCGGATGTGCAATTCCCGTTTACCGTGGATAACACCACTTATCTGGGGGTGTTTAAGGATTATCAGAATAAAGAATTAACACAACAAATCTCTCCTATGGCATACGGTTCTACCTGGCGTTGGGGCGATGTAAGCCCTTATGGTAATGCATACGTAAAAATAACCGGAGATAATTTGGAGGCTACTCTTAAATTTATAGAGAGTAATTTTAATGAGTTGTATCCAAATCAATTATACGAATGGTCTTTCTTGGATGAGCAATTTAATAGTTTGTACAAAGATTCTAAAATGTTCCAGTCCCGCCTTCTCACGTTCTCCGTATTGGCTATTTTTATAGGATGCCTCGGATTATTTGCTTTAGTGAGTTATTCGATAGAACGCAGACGTAAAGAGATTGCTGTGCGCAAGGTGTATGGATCTACCATATTGGAAATACTCACGTTGTTAAGTGTGAGTTTCCTTCGCTGGATGCTAATCTCTTTTGTAATTGCCGTACCGGTTGTATGGTGGGGAATGAACACGTGGGTGGAACAGTATGTTTATAGAACTCCTATTAGTTGGTGGATATTTGCAGTTGCAATGATTACAACGCTTATAGTTGCTTTAATTACGATTGTAGGACAGTCATATCATGCCGCCACACAAAACCCTGCAAAATATTTGAAAGGAGAGTAGATTTCTAGAGTCATGTTTTATGAAGAGCTCCCGAATCAACGAAATTTCTTCCACAACTTCCTCAGACCGGCAATCAGTATCCCTAAAACAGTAAGTTCTGCCAGATAAAGGAGATAGGCAAGAGGGTTGGTTTTATTAACAGCACTCTTATCTACGGGAGCATTCCCCCCCCCTTTTTGGAGATACTCGGCAAAAGCAAGCCATTCCGACATATCCATGGTATGAATGGAATCTGCTTTTTCAGTTACCGGCTTATTCAGTTTCTTAATTACGATTTTATTAAAATCCGTAATAAGATTTCCCTCTTTATCTTTCGGTTGGGCAGATAATATTCCGTACGACTCTTTCTTTAGCAACCCTATTAATTTAGCCGTATACATTCCTGTTACCACCGGATAGAGCTTTTTATTATTTACCGGCACCCCGTTTACCTTTACTCCCGTTACTTTTGTAAATGGCAATTTGTAACTATTATAGGAAAACGTAAGTCCGTCAAAAAACAATCTGGCATCCCCCATCCCCGGAGCAACGGTTGCAACCATCTCGCATACATCTTTCAGCTCTTTTCCGTTCAGCCATGCCAAAACCAAAGGATAACCTATTTTTCCTCCCGATCCTTTTCCAAGCGACAACACATTAAATACATCATTATAAGTAACAGACCCTTTTGCCAACGTATTTCTTATCACCCCAAACGGGATGACAGCTATTAATTCATCTCTATTGAGGTTTCCCACATAATTTAAGGCCGCCTCTTTATAGCTTCTGGCAATAAGTCCCCCAAGCTCCAGATTACCATCCGGATCCGTATCGGTTGTATAGTCTCGCTCTAAGACCGTTATGGTATCAAAAGGGGACACCCCCAGATCTGCATTAAATGTTAAGCTTATTTTGTGCTCAATGGAATGAATCCAGCTCCGGATTGCCGTATCAACGGCAACATCTTTTGTAATGGGGAGTAAGTTATAAGAGAGTAGAGAATCTTTTGTCAGGACCATTTTTCCCAACAAGACATTGCATGCTCCTACCGATCCTATCACCGTTTTATTAATTATAAGCGGCTTATAAAGCGATTCATGATCATGACCGCTTATAATTGCATCCAGAGCAGGAACTTGTTGCGCCAGAATGCCGTCGGGACTCTTCTTCTTTGTTTTGCTGTCTCCACCTTTTGATAACGTTCCACCATGCGATATAGCCACAATAAAATCGGCCCCCTGTTGCTTTAGCAAGGCAGCCTCTTTTTTGGCTGTCTCTATAAACGGCAGATATTGCAGATGATCTTTTTCTCCAATTACAGAATAAGCCTCCTCTCCAAGTAACCCTATAAGTCCTATTTTTAATCCGTTACGCTCTATTATCACGCTATTTTTCACCCCTGCTGCCCGGTAACCCGCCTCCAACATACTTTGATTGTACGGTTTGATATTTGCGGCCAACACATACGGGAATTTATAAGAAGCCGTATCTTTACTTCTATAAGCACTTAACAGCATCTTGCCAACCCCTTCTGCGCCATAGTCAAAATCATGATTTCCAAATGTATAAGCATCATAGCCAAGTCTGGCCAAGGTTCTAAGTTCAAACGCCTCGCTCTGGTATACGGAATGAAACAAAGTTCCCATGGCCACATCACCGGCATCCACCAGAATTACGGCAGAGTGATTTTTCTCCCCGATAGCTTTTTCCTGTTTCACCAAAGTAGAGAGGCGGGCAAAGCCCCCAACAAGGCGCAATGTATCGGAACCGTTTACAAGGGCGGGCTGATAAGGCAACGCCCGAGGATTGGCACTTGAATGAATATCATTGGTAAAAAGGATCGTAAGCGTTTTTTTCTCTTTATTTGTACGATTTTCAGCCGCATACCCTGTAGACAGCGCAATAAGAAGAAGGCATACCATTAAAATAGTATGCCTTAGATTAAGTAGATTCATTCTTCTAAAATAATATTGTTTTAACATCATACTATGTATTTAGCCATTTCCAGAGCCATCTCCTTGGCTTTCTCCCCTGCAACTGCTGCAAATCGGTCTGTTTTATCGGCAAAAATAATTCCCCGCGATGAGTTTACAAGCAATCCGCAATGATCATTCAGCCCATATTTTGCAACCTGGGCAACCGTCCCACCCTGCGCTCCTACCCCCGGAACCAGAAAGAAATGTTCAGGACAATAGCTGCGTATCTCCTGTAATTTCTCAGGACGGGTAGCACCCACTACAAACATGGTATTATCCTTAGTTCCCCAAGTCATGGTTTCACGGATAACTTTCTCGTAAAGAGGCATCTCACCCACGCTAAGCTGCTCAAAATCATTAGCACTGGTATTGGAGGTAAGGGCAAGTACAACCGCCCATTTCCCTTGATATTCCAGAAACGGCTTTACGGAATCCGATCCCATATAAGGGGCCAGCGTAACCGCATCGCAATTCATGGTTTCATAAAAACATTTTGCATACCGCTTGGCGGTATTTCCAATATCTCCCCGTTTGGCATCGGCAATAATAAGAATATCGGGATAATATTTATGTAAGAAATCCACCGTCATCTCCAATTGCTTCCAGCCATGCACCCCTTCCGCCTCATAAAAAGCCATATTGGGCTTATAGGCAACCGCATAAGGAGCAGTAGCTTCAATAATTGCTTTATTAAATGCAAAAATAGGAAACTCCCTCTCCTTCAGACAAGGGGGAAACAGTGTAGGATCGGAATCCAACCCTACACATAAAAAACTTCCTTTTTTCTTAATTTGGTTATATAACTCTATATAATTCATTCTAAAAAAAGTTTCTAGTAATATTGATAGAATAACACGATCGACTCCATTCCTTTGTAAAACTGGCTAAGCAGATAACTCTCATTTGGTGAATGAATTGTATCTCTTTCCAACCCAAATCCCATTAATAACGGATTCACCTTTAAAATGTTCTGTAAATCTGCCAGTACCGGAATACTTCCCCCCCCCCGGCTTGGCACAGGATCAATTCCATATACCTCCCCTATGGCCTTTGAAGCCGCTTTATAAGCAGGTGATGAGATAGGCATCAAGAACCCGTTTCCACCGTGATGAGGAATCACTCTTACTTTAATTGTCTCGGGCGCAATAGCACGGAAATGTTTCTCAAACAATTTGGCAATTACATTACAGTCCTGATTTGGAACAAGGCGCATAGAGATTTTTGCATGAGCCACAGAAGGGAGTACCGTTTTAGCACCCTCTCCGGTATAACCTCCCCAGATTCCGTTTACATCAAGGCAAGGACGAATTCCGGTTCTCTCTAACGTAGAATATCCCTCCTCCCCTTTTACCGCCGCAATATTCAACGAATGTTTGTATTCTTCTATATCAAACGGAGCTTTTGCAAGGAGCTCTCTATCCTCCTTACTAAGCTCAACCACATCATCATAGAAACCTCTTACGGTAATATGTCCTTTCTCGTCAATAAGAGAATCAATCATACTGCAAAGAGCATTAATAGGGTTGTGCACCGCTCCGCCGTAATGGCCGCTGTGCAAATCTTTATCGGGACCGGTCACCTCAACCTCTACATAAGCAAGGCCGCGCATGCCGCAGTTAATACTAGGAACCTTCTCCGATATCATAGTTGTATCGGATACCAAAATCACATCGCACGCCAAGAGATCTTTATGATCTTTAGCCCATGCCGCAAGAGACGGAGAACCAATCTCCTCCTCACCCTCTAAAATAAATTTAATATTATGACGCAGTTTGTTCTCTTTTACAAGGTATTCAAACGCTTTGATATGCATAAAAAGCTGTCCTTTATCATCATTTGCTCCGCGTGCATAAATTGCCCCGTCTCTAATCTGAGGCTCAAAAGGCTGTGATTTCCAAAGGTGAATAGGATCTACAGGTTGCACATCGTAATGACCGTAAACCAATACCGTAGGAAGCTTTGGATCAACCATTTTCTGCCCAAAAACAACCGGATGTCCGGCCGTTTTATACACCGACGCACTATCTGCCCCCGCTGCCATCAACAGCTCCACAATTTTATCGGCACATTTTAACATATCCCCTTTGTTTGCCTCCAGCGAACTGATGCTGGGTATTCTAAGTAACTCAAATAGTTCGCTTAGGAATCTATCATTGTTTTTTAAAATGTAATTCTTCATATTCTTTCTTAATTTTGTAACCTAACAAAGATACTATTTTTTTTTATTTTTACATTGGATAAGTTTCTTCTTTTTAGCCATACCTATTGCTTCAATAGTTCCTTTCCCTTATCGGTCAAGCGGTATTTTTGTTTCGGATGTTTCGGGTTCTCCGGATATAGTAATTCTACAAAACCCGATTCTATGGCTGGATAAAGATAACCGTATTGCCAACTTTATCCAATTTATATGACTACCTTACAAAAAATCGTAATAAAGGCACGACTTTTATTAATAGTGCCAATTTCAGCACAGAAAAACAATCAATTAAGCCTTTAAAATACAGATAATTATGAAAGGTAAAGAGAACAGAAAAGAGAGCAAAAAAGCGAAAGCTGACGGAGCAACGGCTAAAGTACAAAGCGATTACCAGAAGGATAAAACAAGAAAAACAACTCTTGAGTCGAGTATGGTTAAATCAAAAAAATAGAGGTAGTACAAAACCGAAAATGATAAAAATCAAAAAAGAAGGTGTTGTCCTTGAAAAAACAACCCATGAATTTGAAAATGACAATGTGTTATCTCCGGCGGTTATGACCGTCGGAGATACTCTTTCTTACTGATTCCGGATTGGATACAGTGTGCCTGAATAGATAAAAATTCTTCTTGGCATTTGTCTGCCTTGAACACCTTGCCAACTATCTTTTTGTACAGTTTCGCATCTGTGGGGGTAAGATCAGTACTATTCCTCTTTACCCAAGGCCAGAGAACCGGTAAATTTGGCCACCTTCTCTTTGGCATAAGGGAGTTTTATGGAAAGGCTCTTTTTTGTGCCGCCCGGAGTTTCATACATGGCATCCAGCATAACAGCCTCACAAATAGAGCGTAGACCACGGGCACCAAGTTTATATTCAATGGCTGTTTCTACAATAAATTCAAGCACATCTTCATCTATCTTCAGTTTTACACCATCTAACTCAAATAGCCGTTCATATTGTTTGATAAGGGCATTTTTAGGTTTGGTGAGAATATCCAGCAAAGCAGCTTTATCAAGCGGATGCAAATAAGTAAGTACAGGCAGACGTCCTATAATTTCCGGAATCAGCCCATATGACTTTAAGTCCTGCGGAGAAACATAGCGTAACAAATCTTTTTTATCAATATGTTCCGTCTTTTTACTTGCCCCATAACCTACTACCTGGGTATTCAGCCGTTGCGCAATGCGTTTCTCTATCCCCTCAAATGCTCCGCCACATACAAATAAAATATTGGTAGTATCTACCGCTATCATTCTCTGTTCCGGATGCTTACGTCCACCCTGAGGCGGTACGTTCACAATATTTCCCTCCAGAAGTTTTAACATTGCCTGTTGCACACCTTCTCCCGACACATCACGGGTAATGGATGGATTATCGCTTTTACGGGCTATTTTATCTATTTCGTCTATGAATACAATCCCTTTCTGTGCCCTCTCCACATCATAATCGGCATCCTGCAACAAACGAACAAGAATGCTCTCCACATCCTCTCCCACATAGCCTGCCTCCGTTAAGACCGTTGCATCTACAATCGCAAACGGCACATTCAGCATTCTGGCGATACTTTTTGCCAGCAATGTTTTACCGGTTCCGGTTGGTCCCACCAATAAAATATTCGATTTTTCCAGATCCATATCATCTTTTGTTTTTGACAATTGATGATTAATCCTTTTATAATGGTTGTAAACAGCTACGGCAAGAAATTTCTTTGCTTCGTCCTGCCCTATCACATAATTATCGAGGAACTGAGTTATCTCTCTTGGTTTTAGAAGGGTCAGTACTTTCCCCCCCTCTTTGTTTCTTTCTTTTGCAAGCTCTTCTTTCATATAATCGCTTGCCCGGGCTACGCAATGATTGCAGATAAGAGCTCCGTACTCCCCGCTAACCATTATATCAACCTCTCTTGCCGCCGTGCCGCAAAAAGAGCAGAATTCGGTATCGGTATATTTCTTTTTTGCCATCTTCTCTATTTCTTTTTCTGTTCACGGGATGCTTTGGTAAGAATCTCATCGATCATCCCGTACTCCTGCGCCTCTGTGGCCGTCATCCAGTAATCTCTGTCACCATCTTTATAAATTTGATCCAGTGATTTTCCGGAGTGGTCGGCTATAATTTCATAAAGTTCTTTTTTTAGCTTTACAATCTCCCTTGCGGTGATTTCTATATCGGATGCCTGACCTTCCGCCCCTCCCATCGGTTGATGAATCATCACTCTGGAATGAGGCAGTGCGCTCCGTTTTCCTTTTTGTCCGGCGGTTAAAAGAACGGAAGCCATAGAAGCGGCCATTCCGGTGCAGATTGTTGCAACATCGGAACTAACCAGTTGCATCGTATCATAAATACCTAAACCGGCATAGACAGCTCCCCCCGGAGAGTTAATATATAGCTGAATATCGGAAGTTGAATCCGTAGAGTCCAAAAATAGTAATTGTGCCTGTATAATATTTGCAACATCGTCGGAAATAGGAACTCCCAGAAAAATAATCCTATCCATCATTAAGCGGGAGAATACGTCCATAACAGCTACGTTATACTGTCTCTCTTCTATAATTGTAGGATTAATATATGCTGCATTTAGATTGTTAAACCTATGAAGGGCAAGCGAGCTGATACCAAGATGCCCCTTTGCGAATTTTTCAAATTCAGATGCCATAATTTTATAATTAGTAAAATGCAAAGATACTATTTTTTTTTATAGCATTTGTTTTATAATATCTCTGTCGAAATCTTTTTGCATCACTTCGTTTTTGTCGTCAAAGGATGAACTGCCGATAAACGTATATGTCTCGTTTTGCCGATTCACGGGTTTATTCTCTGCTTTGGAAAGCTTCTCTGTATGCACACAAGAAGAAACGCCTATAATAGCCAATATGATAATAGCAGACGAAAGAATAAGTCTTTTTTTCAATTGTTTCATACATTTATTTTTTTTTGTAAAAGTAATGACTCCAATTATGTAAGGCGCCTTTCAAAAAAAATAAATGTACGATTTGAGACTAATACCCACTTTTTTGAGACTGGATATAGAAAAAAAACCTGCCGGTACATTTATGAAGCGTACAGACAGGTTTTTTTATTCTTTGTTTTATCTTTTACTACTTTTAATTGGTCATTTTCTGTAGATCCTCTATAGAAATTTCCTTATTGGTAAGTGTTATCACACTCTTTATATAAGCCATTACCAAATCTTCCTCCGTCTTCTCATAAATACGTCTTCCCTCTTTCTCATTTGTAAGGATAGATTCTGCATACTGATTCAATTGAGCCTCCGCAACATCATTCAAGCCATACATTGCAAACTGATATTTTGCCAGTCTTTTTGCCGACTCAAGAAGATCGTCTCTCTTAATTTCCAGTTTCTGCTCACGCATAATATACTGGCGAATCATCTGCCAACGGAAATCTTTTAAGAATGGAGCAAAATCTTTCTCTATCTCTTTCATGGTAAATTTACCCTCATTCATGGTAAATAACCATTTTTTAAGGAAGGTCTCCGGAAGCTGAATATCGGTTTTCTTTAACAAATACTCTCTTGTATCAAGCACAAGGCGGTAATCGCTTTCCTGTGCATATCCCGCAGCTATTCTCTCAACGACTTTAGCATCAAACTCAGCTTCCGATTTTACAACATCTTTACCAAAAAGTCTGTCATATAAATCCTGGGTAAGCTCAGCCTCAGTAAAGGTTTTAACCTCTTTAATGATAATTGTATAATTGGGATCGATGGCTGCAAGATCTTCTTTTTTAACCTTTAGAAGAGCCGCTCTGTCGGTCTCATTTACAAAAGCTTTGTTCACGTCAACCTCTATGGAATCGCCCGGCTTTTTACCAATGAATTTCTTTTTAATGGTCTTGCTCTCAATTTGCTTAAGGGTAATGTATGTCCCTTCCACTTTATTCTCTCCCTGCACAAGATCTGCTATAATAAAATCATCCTCTTTAATAGCGTCCGTATTCTCCAGTTTACCAAACTGTTTTAACATGTTTGATTTATAAGTATTTTTAGACTCCTCGGAGATAGTTGCGGTATAATACACAATCTCATCTTTATTGGTTAATTGAAACTCAACTTTAGGGGCCTGAGCAATATCAAAGACAAACTCAAAATCGGTATCATTCTCCCAGTCTATTTTCTTTTGCAACTCGTCGTTGGGAAGAGGTTCGCCAAGAAGATTCAGTTGATTATCGGTTATATATTTATTCATTCCTTCTGAAATCATTCCGTTTACCCCCTCAACCAAAGCGGAGATTCCATGCATTTTTTCAATTAGCGACATTGGAGCCATTCCCTTACGGAAGCCTTTTATATCTGCTTTTCTGCGATATTCATTCAGAGCTTTCTTCTTTTTTTCCTGGGCATCTGCCTGCTCAATCGTAACGTTTAATCTAGATGTTAAATCGTCAACCTTTACTTGTTCAATTTTCATACTTTATATAATATCTAATTATTTTTCAAACACTTAGGACCATACCTAAAAATAGTGTGCAAAGATAACTATTTTATTTTAAATTTTACGATAGAATCATTTATTTCATCGCCCCATTTTAAACACAATAAATATATACATAAAAAAAACATCTTACCGGATTTTACTCCTGTAAGATGCTCTTTTTGTGCGGGCAAAGGGACTCGAACCCCCACGCCTCACGGCACCAGATCCTAAGTCTGGCGCGGCTACCAATTACGCCATGCCCGCTTATTTGTGATTGGGATTGCAAAGGTAGACATTATTTTTAATTCTCCAAATTTTTATAAAAAATTATTTCCCAATAATTACGCAAGCCCAGCTGTCAAGGTCCAAAACATAAAGTTTGGATAGCCCCTGTTTAAGAGCTTCCTGTTCCAGCAACGGAATATCCCCAACATAAAAACCGCTGATAACCAGAACTCCGTCGGGCTTTAGACCGCGAGCATAAGTAGACATATCTTCCAGCAAAATATTTCTATTAATATTAGCCAGAATAAGATCATATTTATGAGCCTGAATAAGAGAAGCATCACCATATAAAATATGAGTAGCATCGTGCAATCTGTTTTTCCACGCATTTTCTTTTGCCGAATTCACGGCAGTAATATCCACATCAATGCCATGTACGGGACGTTTAGCCCCCATCTTTGCGGCAAGAAAAGCTAGGACTCCTGTACCGGTCCCCATATCCAACACCTGTTTACCACGTAAATTTTTCCGGCTGTATCCCGCTATTTTTTCACTCGCCTCTCCGTTCAACATAAGCAATGCCCGAATCATAAGGGTGGTTGTTTGATGATGTCCGGTTCCAAAAGCCATCTTTGGATCAATCTTAATATTGTATTTTGTAAGCTCCAGATGATGATAAGATGCCTTAATGGTTACTTTATCATGAATAACAATAGGCTCAAAATCGGCCTCCCAGATAGCATTCCAGTTTTGCTGGGGAATTAAGACAGAGGTATAAGAAATCTTTACCTCCTCCCTGTTATCAAATCCGCTCATGACACATTTAAGATGAGCCGGAGAATAAAGTTCCTTTTGAATATACCCCTTAAGGAAAGGCTCTTCCGTTGCAAAACTCTCAAAACCAAGCTCTCCCAGCTCTGCAGTAATGCAATCTGCAAGCTCCTCATTAAACGGAGATATTTCAAAAGAAACTTCTATATAATCCATATCTGAAAATTTATGATCTCTTACTTAAAGGCAACAGCAATCCCAATAAAGTCTTCCGCCTTAAGAGCAGCTCCCCCAATAAGTCCGCCGTCAATATCCTTCTGCGAGAATAATTCCACGGCATTGGACGGTTTGCAACTCCCTCCGTAAAGGATTGAAATCTCTTGCGCCAATGCCCCAAATTTAGAAGCCAGACATTGGCGAATAAACGCATGAATCTCCTGTGCCTGCACGCTGGTAGCGGTTTTACCGGTTCCAATTGCCCATACAGGCTCATACGCAATCACAATCTTAGTCATATCTTGGGGAGCCAGACCAAATAACACCTCTTTAATCTGCGATTCCACAACCTTAAAATAATTCCCGGCTTCTCTCTCCTCCAGCTTCTCTCCCACACAATAAATAGGGGTAAGATTGGCCTCCAGCGCCAGATGAATCTTATTTATCAATTTTTCATTGGTCTCACCATAATATTCCCGTCTCTCGGAGTGACCCAAAATTACATATTCCGCATTCACAGAGGCAATCATCTGCGCAGAAACCTCACCGGTATAGGCCCCCTTATCGTGATCCGCACAATTTTGAGCGGACAGAGAAATAGGGCTTCCCGATAAAACCTCAGCCACAGCCGTAAGATGCGTAAACGGCGGCGCAACAATTAATTTGACTCCCGATGGAATCTCTGCACTTCTGGCAATAATATTTTTTGCCAGCTCCACACCCTCAGAAACGGTTGTATTCATTTTCCAGTTTCCTGCAACAATTTTCTTTCTCATAACTCTAATTTTTTTTGTATTTTGAACTGCAAATTTACTTTTTTTAACAAGGACATCCAAAAAAATATCCCGACAACACTCCAAAAGTAATTATCGGGATAAATTGGGATTTCAACTATTTATTAACTGAACCGTGGAGCTATATAACTTTCATTATTTAGAAACTCCCTGAGCCAATAAAACTTTTGTTGCTGCGGCAAGCCTTTTCACACCCTCCTCAATTCCGGCATCATCCATAAATGAGAAGTTTACCCTCATCGTATTTTGTCCTCCGCCGTCGCAGAAAAAAGCCTCACCTATTACAAAAGCAACACTCTCTTTAATAGCAAGGTCAAATAATATCTTTGTATCATAACCCTCCGGAAGAGTAATAAACAAGAACAAACCACCCTCCGGTTTTGTCCATTTAACCTCCGCAGGCATATATTTGGCAAGGCTGGCAAGCATTACATCTCTCTTTCTTCTGTAAAGAGCAATGGTTTTAACCAGATTCCTCTCAAACAAACCGCTCTGCATATATTTAGCAGCAACAGCTTGGTCAAATGTAGGAGAACATAAATCGGCTGATTGTTTTGCGAGATTATATTTAAGTACAATCTCTTTAGGAGCAATTACCCATCCGAGTCTGAATCCCGGAACAAATGTTTTTGAGAATGTTCCAAGCATAATTGTACGTTCAGGAGCCATGGATGAGATAAGCGGCTGGTGCTCTCCCTCAAATCTTATCTCTCTGTAAGGACTGTCCTCAATAATAATAAGATCATACTTTCTTGCAACCCTTACCATATATTCTCTCTGCTCTACATTCATGGTAATGCCTGACGGATTCTGGAAATCTGGAATTGCATAAATGAATTTAGGTTTTTTACCGCTTGCACATAAAGCTCTTACAACCACCTCCAGTTCTTCATCTTTTTCTGCTCCAATAATATTTGCCTGATAAGCATTAAATGCCTGTAAAGCTCCAAGATAAGAAGGAAGACCGCAAACAATGGTATCACCCGGATCAATAAAAATCCTGCCCGTAAGATCAATTGCCTGTTGGGAAGCTGTCATAATAATGACATTATCTTTATCTATTTGTAACCCCTGAGCAACGTAGCGTTTTGCAATCTCTTCCCTTAATACAGCATTGCCGTCTGTTCCGCCGTACTGAAGTGCCTTTGCACCCTGTTCGTCAAGAACTTCATTCATCATTTTTCTTAAATCCTCAATAGGAAAAGTTTCGGGATTTGGAAATCCTCCGGCAAAAGAGATAATCCCGGGTTGATTCACAACATTTAATAAAGCCCTGATTGGAGAAGGCTTCATACATTTAGCACCTTTTGATAAAAAATCATTAATATTTATAGCCATGATAGTTTTTTTAATTGTTTGAATAGAAAAAAAGCATACAAATATAATGATTTATTATGAAAAGCAACTTTTTAATTCATTTTTTAAATTATGTTTTGCTTTTAGATTATTATTTCACACATAATCAGTATGATAATTTTTAGAAACCGTTTGCATTTATTATTATCTTTGTCAGTTGTTCTAATTAAAAAAAATATGTCAAAAGTACGGGTAACAAAAGAGTTTCGATTTGAGGGGGCGCATGCCCTGCTGAATTACGATGGCAAATGCCGCCATATCCATGGGCACTCCTATATATTATATGTAACGGTTAAAGGAACTCCGGCAAATAATCCGGCATCCGCTAAAGACGGAATGATTATGGATTTTACAGATCTTAAAGCAATTGTAAATAGCAATATTGTAGATAAATTTGATCACGCCCTTGTTCTGAGAAGCAGTGCAAAACTGGTAGAAGAGATAGCACGGGATTATGAAAACATTGTTGTAGTGGATTTTCAGCCAACCTGCGAAAATTTAATCTCTTATTTTGCGGAGGTCATAAAAAAGCATCTGCCAAAAGAGGTAGAACTCTACTCCATTAAACTTTATGAAACAGCCACCTCCTATGTAGAGTGGTATGCGGAGGAGAATCAATGAATAAAATATTTTTAATAGACGGCCATGCCCAGGTATTCCGAATGTATTATGCCTTCCTAAGGCGTCCCATGGTTAACTCCAAAGGAATGGATACCTCTATTTTATTCGGGTTTACCAAAATGGTTCTGGAACTCATTAATAAAGAGCAGCCTACCCATCTGGCCGTAGCATTTGACCCTCCGGCAAAAACATTCCGGCACGAGGCTTTTGAGCAGTACAAAGCAAACAGGAGTGCCACTCCCGAACTGATAAAACAGGCTCTGGAACCGCTACAGGAGATTCTTGCTGCATTTAATATTCCCGTAGTCATGATGCCCGGTTTTGAGGCGGACGATGTAATAGGCTCTATGGCAAAGCAATGGGAAAGTGCAGATTCGCAAATCTATATGGTAACTCCCGATAAAGATTACGGACAACTTATCTCTCCCAATATTTTTCAGTACAAACCGGCAAAAGGGGGAAACGAAATTGAAATTATAGGACAGCAGCAGATCTGCGATTATTACGGTATTCCAAGCCCCGCTCAAGTGATTGATATTTTAACCATTTGGGGCGATAGCTCCGATAACATTCCGGGGATCCGGGGCATAGGAGAAGTGGGAGCAAAAAAGCTGATGGGAAAATACGGATCACTTGATTCCATTCTTGCCCACGCAGAAGAACTACCTCAGAAACAACAGGATACCATACGGGAATCTCTGGAACAAATTCAGATGAGCCGTTTTCTGGTAACCATAAAGACAGATATACAATTGCCGCTCACAGCGGAAGATATAAAAATATCGTCCCCTACTCCTGCCTTGAATGATGTCTTTAACAAATACGAATTCAATTCTTTAAAGAAATTGTTTCCCAATACCGTTGCACAAACCGTACAACCGGAAGAAAAAACGGCACAAAAAAATCTTCCGGCTCCGGCGGAGATTGATTTTGCCGAATTTGAGCAGCAGGCGGAGCAGGAAAAAGAGATATCGGTGAAGTTTGATCATGAACATGTGCTTATTCTGGGAACGGGCTCTTACTATACAGTGCTGCAATGCAACAACATTGGTAAGGCAAAGGTGATTCTGGAAAACGAGGGGGTAAAAAAAACAGGATATAATTTAAAACAAACCATCAAGTTTCTCAAACATATTGGAATTGAACTCAATGGAGAACTCTCCGATATAGAATTGATGCATTATCTGATTAATCCCGAACGGAGCCATAAGGAGGATATTTTAATAAAGAGCTATCTGGATATTGATTTGCAGGAACTGCGGACGAAAAGGGAAAATGCAGAGACTCCGCAACAGGATTTGTTTGCAGCTCTCGATTTATTTTCCGCCCCTTCCGAGGCGATAACAGAGGGGGAAACCATTGGAGAAGCTGAAAAAAAATATTCCGGCATGTTGTGTGCATTGCTGTTGCAGCTAGAAAAAGCAGTAGCGGCAGAACTGGATCAGGCGCATCAGAGAGAGCTTTATATCGGCATAGAGGCTCCGCTGATAAGAGTACTGGCAGAGATGGAGTATGAAGGGGTAAAAATTGATACCGGGCATCTTAAAGCATATAGTCTGGAACTAACCAAAGAGGTAAACGGTATTGAGCAACAGATAAGGGATATGGCAGATGATCCCTCTCTTAATATCTCTTCTCCAAAACAGATAGGGGTTATTTTATATGAAAAATTAAATCTGAATTCCAAAATAAAAAAAGGGGCCAAAGGGAGTTATCCTACCGACGAGGAGACACTCAACGAATTGCTGGATACCCATCCTATTGTCTCTAAAATATTGGAATACCGAGGGTTGAAAAAACTATTATCTACGTATATCGATAATTTTCCGGCACTTATATCTCCGGCAACAGGAAAAATACATACTACATTTAATCAGGCACTTACCGCAACCGGAAGATTAAGCTCAACCAATCCCAATTTACAGAATATCCCTATCAGAACCGAACGGGGCAAAGAGATTCGGAAAGCATTTATTCCATCAGATCCCAATGGCTATATTGTGTCGGCCGATTATTCGCAGATAGAATTGCGGTTGATGGCTCATATGAGCGGAGATCCGGAGTTGATTGCCGCCTTTAACGAGAATAAAGATATTCATACCGCAACGGCCGCAAAGGTATTTAAGGTGACGGAAAGAGAGGTTAGCAAAGAGCAGCGAAGCAGGGCAAAAGTGGCCAATTTTGGAATTATATACGGTATATCCGCCTTTGGTCTCTCCCAACGGCTGGGGATGAGCCGCACAGACTCCAAAGAGCTGATTGAGGAGTACTTTGTTAATTACCCCGGCGTAAAGGAGTACATGAACAATATGATTGAAAAAGCACGTCAAGACGGATATGTAGAGACTATTTACGGACGGAAACGTTTTTTACAGGATATTAATTCTCGCAACGCAGTGGTAAGAAATTTTAGTGAACGCAATGCCATTAATGCCCCGTTGCAGGGGAGTGCTGCCGATATTATAAAGGTGGCTATGATTCATGTTTACAACCGTCTGAAAGCAGAAAATGTAAAAAGCAAAATGGTGCTGCAGGTACATGATGAACTTGTTTTTGATGTAGTTCCCACAGAATTGGAAATTATAAAAACCATTGTAAAGCAAGAAATGGAAGGGGTCATAAAACTTCATGTGCCCCTCATTGCCGATTGCGGCTGGGGCAGCAACTGGCTGGAGGCCCATTAAACAACGGAACATGCAGCAAAGCATGAACATGCAGAGAAAGTAAACATGCAGCAAAAATGAATGCGCAACAAAAATGAACATACAGGACAGGGAGATCATCATATTGGCCCAACAGGGAAAACAAGAGGCATACACCGTTTTGGTTGAAAAATATCAGAAAGGGCTTTTTATGTATGTGCAGGAATTTCTGAGTGTCATAAAAGATAAAGACGGCAGTATTGAACAAGCAGAAGAACCGCAGGACATTTGTCAGGAGGCATTTCAAAAAGCTTTTCATAATCTGGATCAATATAATCCGCAATATGAATTTTCCACATGGCTTTTTAATATTGCCCGGAATATTGCCATTGATTATGCCCGCAAACGAAAAATTGCCGCAGATGTAAAGCTCTCCCAAGCCAGTATTGCCGACAGCTCGCCGGAAGATAAACTCATTAGTGCCCAAGAATATCAGATGCTTATTAAATATATAGATAATCTGGACTCCAAATACCGCGATGTTGCCCGGATGCGTTTTATAAAAGAGTATGCCTATGACGAGATTGCCCTGGAATTAAACCTGCAGCTTAACACGGTAAAGACCCGTATTAAACGGGCAAAAGAACAGCTGATGGCACTTATTAAACATTAGACAAATACGCAACATTCAAAACAAGAACATATATACCAACAAACGACCAATAAATCAAACGACCAATAAACTAAACGACCAATAAATCAAACGACCAGTAAACTAAACGACCAATAAATCAAACGACCAATAAATCTCTCCCGATTATGCAAACCACCCCATCCTATACAGCGGAACTTATTTATCATTTTTTTCCCCGCCTCACCCCCCGGCAAAAGGAGCAAATTGAGGCCCTCTACCCTCTTTACGAGGAGTGGAACAGCAAAATAAACGTAATAAGCCGCAAAGATATTGAACAATTATATCTACATCATGTACTTCATTCACTCTCTATTGCAAAGTTTATAGAACTCTCCGATTCCATAAAGGTCTGCAAAGGAACCACCATGATGGATGTGGGCACGGGGGGAGGATTTCCCGGCATCCCTCTGGCAATTCTTTATCCGGAAGCCGATTTTCTGCTGGTAGATTCCATCGGGAAGAAAATTAAAGTGGTAGAAGAGGTGGCGAGTGCCATTGGGCTTACCAATGTAAAGGCGGTAAAGGCACGGGCAGAGGAGATTCCGCAAAATTTTGATTATATTGTTTCACGCGCCGTCACCAATCTAAACAATTTTATACCGTGGGTAAAAGGGAAATACAAGAGAGGAATTATTTACCTGAAAGGGGGCGATTTATCTGCCGGCGGAGTTTTGGCAGCAGAAATTGACAATGCAGCTACAAGTGCGGGAATTAAGAGAAATTCCATTACAACCTACGATATTGAACCGTGGTTTAAGGATGATTTCTTTCAAGAAAAAAGGGTGATTTATATTCCCCGATAAAAATATTTGGTAGTTCAAATTAAAAACCTTATTTTTGCACTCCCAATTGAAAATAATAAAATTGTCATAATATGAAACGCACATTCCAACCTTCACAACGCAAACGCCGTAATAAACACGGATTCCGTGAGCGTATGTCAACACCAAACGGACGTAGAGTACTTGCTGCAAGACGTCGCAGAGGTAGAAAAAAATTAACAGTATCTTCAGAGGACAGATTCTAATAATCTGCTGAAATACAGATATAATAGGCTGTCTCCTACTTGAGGCAGCCTATCATATTTTAAATAGGTTACTATGCTGGAATTCATTAAAAACAAAATAGACACCAATCTTCCGCTAAATGCCCGGGAGCTAATGTTTCTGTATAATCTGGACGATATGAGTGTACTGGCCGCACTGGCCGGAAGCGTACGGGAACGAATAAACGGTAAAAAAGTGTATTACAACCGGAACTTTCATCTGGAACCGAGCAATGTATGCGTACACCGCTGCAAATTTTGTTCGTACAGAAGAGATTCCCAGACACAAGACGGAGCGTGGACCCTGTCGCTGGAACAGGTAGAGCAATATTGCAAAGAGAAATACCGTCCGGGAATGACGGAAGTGCATATTGTGGGAAGTGTAAACCCCAACAAAGACTTTAATTATTACGTAAGCATTGTAAAGCTGGTGAGGCAGATGATGCCCTCCGCTGTAAAAATAAAAGGATATTCCGCTATTGAACTGGCGGATATGTGCACGACGGCAGGAATTTCTTACAAAGAGGGATTGCAACGGTTTAAGGAGGCGGGACTGGATGCCATGCCGGGCGGCGGAGCGGAAATCTTTAACAAAGAGGTACGGGAGATTATTTGCCCGGATAAACCAAATGCAGAGACTTGGCTTAAGGTACATAAAACCGCACACGAGCTGGGAATCCACACCAATGCAACCATGCTGTTCGGACACATAGAAACAAGGGAACACCGAGTGGAGCACATGCTCATGATCAGGGAATTACAAGAGCAGACAGGCGGGTTTGATGCCTTTATCCCCCTTAAATACAGAGTAAGCAACAACCAACTTGGAGAAGGGCGGAAAGAGGCCGATATTATAGAGGTACTTAAAACATTTGCCATTAGCAGGCTGGCATTCCATAATATTGCTCATATAAAATCATACTGGCCAATGCTGGGGAAAGAGCTGTGCCAGCATTCCCTCATTTTTGGGGCAGACGACATTGACGGAACTATTAATGATTCCACCAAAATTTACTCCATGGCGGGAGCCGAAGAAAAAAATCCGGGGCTATCGGCCGCAGAGCTTACCGCATTGGCAGAAAAAGCGGGATTTACCGCCATAGAGCGGGATAGCTATTACAATCCGGTATAAGGAAAAATTATTGAGGTGATAAGGAAAAATTATTGAGGTGATAAGGAAAAAGCATTTGGGGATTAAGCTCTCCGTGTTTCAAGAATATGTATTATCTTCGCACCGTAAAATTGCAATAAAATGACTACTGAATCTAAAAAAAATAGCGGATCTGCTAAAAAAAGCAACTCCGGAAAATGGTATAAAAGCTGGCTTGCAAAACAAATCTATTATGTAACAGGCGCAGTAATTGTTACCTTGTTTATCTTATTCTCTCTATTACGGTTTATCACCAGACACAATCAAGAACTCACTGTTCCTTCTTTTGCCGGACTCTCTCTGGAAGAAGCTGCCCGCCTTGCCGATAAAGAGAACCTCCGGTTAGAGGTAACCGACTCCGTCTTTATGCCACGTATGGCACCGGGAGCTGTGTACAGACAAAACCCCGAGGCAGACGGAAAAGTAAAGAAAAACAGACGCATTCTCCTTACCATTAACGCCATCACCTCCAAGAAAGTTAAAATGCCGTCACTGGTAGGATTCTCACTAAGACAGGCACAATCTGAGTTAACCGCCAGTCAGCTTAAAGTTGGAAAACTAATTTATGTAGAAGACATGGCCACCAACAATGTGTTAGCTCAATATTATAGGGGAAGTTTGGTAGCTGCCGGCACAAAAGTTCCGAGCGGAAGCGAGATTGACCTGAAACTGGGAATAAATGCGGGAGAGGGAGAAACCCACGTTCCTGATCTTAAATCAATCCCATATCAACTTGTAAAAGAACATCTTACAGACAATTCTCTTAATTTGGGAAAAGCAATTTTTGATCACACCGTAAAAAATTATGCAGACTCGCTGGAAGCTGTTGTTTACAAACAGATTCCCTCAGCATCCAATAGTGTACCCGTTCCAATGGGGGCCGGTGTTACCATTTATTTATCAAAAGATAAAAATTTGCTACAGACAAAAGAAGAAAATAATCAAGCCATAGAAGAATGATAGAGCAAGAGGATTTCTACGACGAGGAACTTACCGAAAACGACGACGTATTATCGGAGAACCAAAATTTTGAAACAGAAGGAGACGGCATGTTTGAGCACTTCCGCTTTGTTGCGGATAAAGGGCAGAGCATGCTAAGGGTAGATAAATACATCACCAATCACATGGAAAAAACCTCCCGGCACAGAGTACAACTTGCCATTGATGCCGGTTATGTGAGGGTAAACGAGAAAGAGGTAAAGGCCAATTACAGAGTAAAGCCCAACGATATCATTACCATTGTAATGCCGTACGCAAGGCGGGGTATGGAGATTCTTCCGGAGAATATTCCGCTGGATATTGCTTACGAAGATGAAGATCTACTGGTGGTTAACAAGCCCGCAGGACTTGTGGTACATCCGGGGCACGGTCACTTCAGCGGTACCCTAATTAATGCCCTCGCCTTTCATCTGGGAATGCGGCAAGATCCCAATGGCAAAGATGAGCGGATGGGGATTCTGGTACACCGGATAGACAAAAATACATCGGGATTATTGGTAGTCGCCAAAAATGACGAAGCACAACTGCAACTGGCTAAACAATTCTTCGACCACAGCATTGAGCGCAAATATATTGCTATTGTGTGGGGAAATGTGGTAGAAAATTCGGGGACCATTACCGGCAACATTGGACGCGACCCCAACGACAGAATGCGTTTTAAGGTGTTTCCCAACGGAGAAACCGGCAAACATGCCGTTACCCATTACCGGGTTCTGGAGCGGCTGGGCTATGTTACCCTCGTAGAGTGCCAACTTGAAACCGGCCGTACCCATCAGATAAGAGTTCACATGACCCACATTGGGCATCCCCTTTTTAACGACGATCGTTACGGAGGCGACCGCATCCTAAAAGGGACCCTTTACACCAAATACAAACAGTTCATAGACAATTGCTTTGAGCTCCTTCCCCGCCATGCTCTACACGCCAAAACGCTCGGTTTTGTGCATCCTCGCACCGGCAAACACATCTTCCTGGAGAACCAACTCCCCGCAGACATGGTTGCCCTTATTGAAAAATGGCGTAAATACGGAATGAATCAGGTATTGGAGGAAGAGTAAGAAGAGGAAGAGGAAGAGGAAGAGTAAGAGTAAGAGAAAGAGTAAGAAACAACGGTTAGGAAACGAAAACCAACCGTTGGGAAACTAAAAAAGGGTTTGGGAAAACAGATCCTTTTTTTTGATTTTACGGGTAATACCTTTGGCATAATAACTCCCGAAAAAATAGTATGAATCTTAACTCTTATTTATTATGCCATCTTCTATTCCATATGATCCCTCTCTTACATTAGGGAATATTGTAAGACCCGAAAAACTGCAGAAAGCAATTGAAATTTCTAAACTGCAAGCTCCGGCCAATAGTGCCGAGAAAGAACTCAACTCTCTCATCTCTCTCAAACGGAGTCTGGATATGACTCTGCAGGAGATGTTGAATATGAATATCGATACCACACCCATTCAGCAAGAACTGAACGATCTTCAAAAGGATATTCAGAAAGCAGCCAATCATTATGCTACGGAGAAAGTAAAATCCGAAAAACTGATCCAACCCATACGGGCAAAGATAAACACGGTCAATAAAGAAATTGAAACCCCTTTAGATTATAACAAAAGTCAGATTAAAGATCTGGAACTATCCAATGATTCGCTGCAATTAAATGTCCAGTATTTTTCATTGGACAAGAATGATGAAAAATCATTAACCCATGCCTCCAATATCTCTTCGTTTGTAAGCAGCACGCTCAGTTATTTTGGCAATTATCATGCGCATAAAATGGCGGGGGCTGCCCAAGTACAGGCATCCAGCCAGTTATCGAATCATGATATATCCGGCACATTGGTAATCAGTATTACCTGCACCCATAAAAACGCAAAAGTATTTGCTCCGCTTATATTGGATGTAGACAAAGCGGTAAGGGCATGGAATGAACTTTATCCGGCAGAGAAGATAAAAACCAATGACCCGGTAATGGATTTGCTAGCCCAGTTAAATGCCGAATCCCCCATAGAGAATCAGATGTATATTTTATCGGGAGCCACATACGGATCCAGCTTTGTTGGGATGGTCCATATTTTAAAATCGGATAGGACAATCTCTCATCAGGTAATGGAAAGTGTTGCCAGCTCCATGCAGGATAATCTGAATCTGGGAGCATGGTTTGCCTCCGGTACAGGCAATTTTGGCGTTGAATCTTCGTTCTCTGCCGGTGTAAAAAATTTATTGAGTATCCAGAATATACAATCTCATTGTACCCTTACCACCATGGGGGTGATTCCGTCCATCCGGGCCAATCAGGTTAAAGTAGGGGTTAAGCAGTTCAGCGAGTTTGATCCGGCAGCACAAATGGATAAGTTGGCAACTCTGCAGGGTGCAACGGCAACCGAAAAAAACACCATTGCATCGGCAGCCGATGCGGCAAAAGTTGGCCAGCAAATGATTTCTCTGCAAAACGCCACCATTACGGCAGCATTATCGGGATTATCAGAAATAGATGACGGCATGAACAGTATCATTGATATTAACTCTATGATGACAGCGATGGATGATTATATTACAAAATGTGTGGAGAGTAATAATCATGTTGGCGTACCTGTGAATTATTATCTGAAACCCCTTACCAAAAGTATGATTCTTAGGGCATGGCTATGTAAATACCACCCAAGCCGGTATAACAGTGCGGGGTCTGCGGATGACTCGGAGCCCAAAGAAATTCCGGAAGAGACAACCAATTAACGATATTATCTATCAATATCATGTCATCATTTATTCCATACAATCACCCATCTTTGGTGCTCGGCAATGTTGTTGACACCAAAGTGCTTGATTGTTTCAAACAGATAACGGCCTGCCAGCGCAAAGTAGATGCAGAGCAGGACAAACTCAATGCTCTTATTATGACTAAGCGTAGTATTAATATGACAATGAATGAATTAAAGGGTCTCTCGGTAAATACATCTCAAATGAGCGATAAGATAAAAGCCCTGGATGAAAATATCCAACAAGCCTCTTTATCCTATATTACAGCTCAATTAACCGGACAAGATACCCTTCTTACATTACGTCAAACATTAAGCGAACTCACTATAACAGATATTCCGGAAAGCCCGTTGGATATGAACTCCAGCACATTACAACCGGTTCCGTCGTTTTCCGACTCACTTAGCTTAGACTCGCAATATTTTTCGTTTAACAGTAATATGGAAAACGATGCGCTGGCCAACATAGAGAAATTTGTCCGCTCCGGCACAAGTAATATGGCAGATAAATCCAATCAGATAACCAATGCCGTTGCAGAACAGGTAGGTAACCAGATCAAAAGTAAGAACCTATGCGGTACACTAATTATCACAGCCAATTGCACTCACCGCAATATTAATATCTTTAATCCGCTGGTTATAGATCCCGATAAAGCTGTTAATGCCTGGAATCACCAATATGGAGATGATGATTGTATTGATAAAGAGAATATTCCCGACACCCCATCCCAAAGCAACCATGCCCTGCACATTATAACAGGAGCCGTTTACGGATCTAGTTTTGTGGGAATGGTGCACATTTTAAAATCGGACATCAGTGAGACGGGAGATTTTGATAGCCTGAAAGAACAACTCGAGCAAAAACTCAGGATAGGCGGCTGGCTCCAAAACGCCACAGGCAGCTTTGGGGTAAATCCGGAGGTACTGCAGCAGGTAAAGGCTTTTTTAAGTACACAATCGCTCTCTACACACATCAGCATAGTGGCCATGGGGGTCATTCCTACCATTAAAGCCAATGAGGTACAGTACGTTGTAAAAGAACTAAGTGCTGTTGATCCCACCACCAGAAACACCATTCTCAACGGCTTTCATACAGATACAAAAACAACCGCCTCGCAGGCAGATCAATCCAACCAGCAGGCATTATTAATGAACATCCAAAATGCCCGCATGGCTTCTATGATGACAGCACTGGGAAGCATTGAACAACAAAAGAATAATATCCTGGATATAAACACATTAATGCAGGCCTTGGATCATTATATTCAGTGCGCCAAATCCACCAACCAGGCCGTAGGTGTTCCCATAAGTTTTTACACCCGCAATCTGACCAAATCCGATATTATTGAACTTCTACAAAAAAAATAATTCAAAAGCCAAGGTCCACCCGATATACCTATATTAAAATATCAGGAAGAAAAAAAATAAAACAATGAAAGATTTTAAAGGGTTTCAAGTTCCGGAGGGCTTCCGGGAACCACCAGAAAAAGGACAAAGAGGATCTACTTGCGGGCTATACGCTATTGAATACGCCGCTGTAGCTCTGGGAAACACGTCTATTCCCGCTACAAAAGGAGATGCTGAAATAGGGACGGCAAAAGCAAATACATCTCTAAGACAAATGGCAAAACAAAAGAAGCTGAGTAAGCTGGGAGAGATGTTTAGTGTGACGAACATGGTAAGCCTTATTAGCACACTACCCCCCGGTGATAAAAGACTTAAGGGAGCAGATGTTGATTGTAGTATCTTACATATACAAGAGATCATTAAAAACAATGGGTACTGCTTAGTTCCATTTGACGTTTGTACAGACGATGACGAAAAGTGTGGTTTACCCTGCACCAAAGGAGGACTCAATGCCCACTGGTGCACAATAGTAGGATACAGAGAGAAAGAGTTTCTTGTTTACCACTGGGGAGAATATTTCCGTTTTAATTCTGAAGCACTTATTGCCAGCAATAAACAGCTAACCAAATTCCCGGAATCCTTTTATATTAAATGGAAAAAACAAGAAGCAAAGGCTGCTTTAAAGGCTCCTTTCGATAAGATATGGGCCTCTATGCAATCATGCCGTGATATAGGGAATATTTCTTATTCAGAAATTGTAGATCCGGACAGCAAAGGAATGGCCATGATATTATTAAAAGGACTAGATGAATACACAAATGAAATTTGCAACATCATTAAACTTGGTGAGTGCGACTGTTCCGACTTGCGCGAAAGAATGGTAACTGTTACACTTTAGGCTCTCTCTTTCGCAACAAGTTGTACCATGCTTATTATTAGCTAGTTATATAGTAACATTTTAGGAACACTAGAAAATACAGTATGGTAAAATATTGATTGTTAATACAATACAACTTATTGCGAAAGAGAGCTATTCCTATAGAAAAATTCAAACACTCTGCCGGTTACATAATCATCTCCCAAATTGTGGGTATAGCCTGGAAGATATAACTGCTCAAAATATTTATTGGCTTTTATAAGAGCATCTACAACTTGCAGAGTAGAAGTTGGGTCTACGTTATCATCCAGTTCGCCGTTAATGAGAAGGAGTTTCCCTTTTAAGCGGTAAGCATTATCTACATTGGACGATTCTGCGTAGCATTCCCCTATTGGGTAGCCCATCCATTGCTCATTCCACCATATTTTATCCATCCGGTTATCGTGACAACCGCACAGGGCAACCCCGGTTTTGTAGAAATCATTATAAAAAAGCAATGCTGCAAGAGTACTTTGTCCCCCGGCAGAGTAGCCGTAAATCCCCACGCCGTTTGTGATATCCATAAATCTATATCTCTGTGCAGCAGCCTTTATCCACAAAATTCTATCGGGGAAGCCGGAGTCTTTTAAGTTCTTCCAGCAGATATCATGAAAGGCTTTGGAGCGGTTGGCGGTCCCCATACCGTCTATGGAGACAATAATGAAACCCATATCGGCGAGCTTGGAGAAGCGGTTGTATGCCCTAAAATTTTTCTCCACAAAGGAGTCGTGCGGGCCGGCATAAATGTACTCCACAACCGGATATTTTGCTTTTGGATTGTAATTAGACGGGAGATAGATATTACCCCAAATATCCGTTTTCCCATCGCGGCCTTTGGCCGTAAAAACAATTGGCTCCTTCCATCCTGTTGCCACCAATGCAGAAATATCGGCCTGCCCAAAATCATGCACCAGCGAGCCATCCGACACCCTCCTGACCACACTTTGAGGAGCCTTATCGGGAGCCGAATAGGTATCTAAAAAATACTCATTATTGCGGCTGAACAAAACGGCATGATTGCCTTTTTCAGGAGTAAGCTCCTGTATTACAGGAGTTTCATTTTTATAAAGCACCTTATAATAATGCAGATTATAAGGATCTTCCCCTTTGTTTCTGCCACTTCCCGATAACAAAACATACCCCCGTTTTTCATTTATCCCCACCACTCTACGCACAACCCATTCCCCCGAGGTTAGTTGTTTTTTTACCGCTCCGCTCTTAGCATCAATCAGATAAAGATGATGCCATCCGTCCCGCTCCGAATCCCAGACAAGGGTACTGTCATGATTTATATATTTTAAATATGTTCTATCATAATGAACAAACGTTTTTGCCTGCTCGTCTACCACAACATTGGTTTTACCGGTTGCCGCACAAACATCTACCACCTGATATACCTGATGCCCGCGCTTGTTAAAAACAAACGTGAATGCCTCCGAGTTTTCTTTCCATTTTTCAAAGAATAAATAATATTGATTTTCAAAAGGTTGTGCATCTACATCTATCTGTTTTTTGGAAATCACATCAAACAATGCCGGTCTGTAAACCGGAATTAGGTCTCCCGGCTTATAATAATCGCGCCATTGCAGAATGGGTTGTTTCTGAGTTTTAGGAGATGACTCAATCAGGGGAATCCGCCTCATTGGGGAATCCTGTTTTTTAATTGCCGCAATCTTTTTAGAATCGGGCGACCAGTAAATCTCCTCATAAGTGTCATTGTTGGTTCCGTCATAACTAAGTTTTGTGGTTTTCCCACCCGCAATCTCCTTTACCCACACATTGGAATCAGAAATGTAGGCCTCGTATTTTTTATCGGGAGAGAGATATTTTTTAACCCGCCCCCCTGAGGCATCCAGAACAGCCTCACTCTGAGGATCTTCATCCGACATATTTTGAATTTCGCCCTTCCCCGATATATTTTTGGACTGCGCCACATATCCCTTTTCATGTTCTTTCAGCTCTTTTGTAACAGCATTCAAACTGTAATATTTCACCCCACTTTCCGTTTGGGTCTGATAATACAGCAGACTATCGCACCATTCTGCTTTTTCAACATTCTGCAGCACCAGCTTAGAAATCTGCGCCAGCGAATCCATTGCTTTATACTGTGTGTAAAAATCCTGTGCATTGCCAATAAAGGAACTACAGAATATAAGAAAGGTAAGAAAAATAGTTTTCATGATTCTTTATTTTAAAAGTGGTGTATGTGGTGATGGTTTGTATACGGTGTTGGGTTGGGTTATGTTATGTTATGTTATGTTGCGTTGCGTTGCGTTGCGTTGCGGTGTGGTGTGCCATATTATGATTAACAAAATTAAGACTTTTTTTGGTCTCTTTCGCAACAAGTTGTATTGTGCAGTAAAACAGGCATTTACAAACTAGTTTTTTATCATCTCCCAAAATATAATAAGATAACAAACTAATAAATAGCGTAATACAACTTATTGCGAAAGAGGATCCTCTCCCCCCACCATCTCCACCATCTCCACTTCCTAACAAAAACTGCAAAAAGAAATTGCTTCACTTTTTTTCTCATTCCATCTGTTACTTTTCTCACTAAATTTTTCTCACTTACCCTGTCTTTTTTCTCATTTCATGTGTCGCACAACCGTTATAGTCATGCTTTTAAGGGCTGAATGTCTTCTGGCTTTATTGCACCAGATTTCTATATGTTTGAAGATATACAACTCCATTTGCTCTGCCGACAGCAATTTGTTATATTTGATCTCTTTCGCAACAATTTGTACCAAACAGTAAAACAAGTACTTACAATCTAATATTTTTATCACATTCAAAAATACAATAAGCAAACAATCTAACAGCCAGCGTAATACAACTTATTGCGAAAGAGAAGCCTCCACCTTCCGGACATGCTCGTAGCTAACCATCATTACAGATGCTATTTGCCTCCTGTTCGCAGAGGTATTTCTTAGAAACAAGCAAATAATCTCATCAATTTCATCAAGAGAAAGATCCTGCATATCTCTCCCTTTTAAATGCTTATTTCTAAACTCCAACACTTGAGTATCAGTAATAAATTGCCGATTTGTATATGGATGATAACCATCTCCAAGATATATGGGTGGCGTTACCAATTTACCCGACCGATCAACAATATTCAGTGGTTTATCGGTCATCCGTCCATTCTCCGACACTCTTTTTTTATTTTCTCGCTTTAATTTAACATATTCAAAAAATGCATTATCAAAATCCGCCCTTGTTTTATAAACACTCCTTATATATTCGGAACAAACTCTACTATACAAACCGGAATCTCTACGATTATCGGGATAATGATAAGAATAGGAACATAACCTGTATTCTCTCGGATGCTTGCATATATTTTCTGCCAAAGGATTGTAATACATATAGAAAATAGATTCTATTAAATTTTTCTGACTCGTAATTAAGTAGCTGGTAAACGGTGATAGAAAAATTTTTCCTGCCGTCCGATTTTTTTTGTTTCGGTATTCGGAAAAATGTTTCAACCACGTTTGCATAAATTTAGAAAGTTGTTCCGAATACATTATCAAATGCACATGGGTGGTCATAATAACATAGCCCAATAAGCGGGTTGAATAAATTTTGGCATATTTTCCAAACATTTGCAAGAACGTGTCTACCTCGGCACAGTCTTCAAAAACATTTACCTGAAAATTACTTCTTAAAATTACATGAAAATACCCCTGCTGTACCCTCGGTATACGCTTCTTCTTTTCCTGCACCTTTTTTCCTCTACTGCATAGTGCGCTAGACCCGGATTCCCCTTTACACCCGGTCAAGCCATTCACCATTCTGCCGGATGGATGGAGGCTACCTTTACACCCGGCCAAACCATTCACCATTCTGCCGGATGGATGGAGGCTACCATTATATCCGGTCAAACCATTCACCATTCTGCCGGATGGATGGAGGCTACCTTTACACCCGGTCAAACCATTCACCACTCTGCCGGATGGATGGAGGCTACCATTATATCCGGTCAAACCATTCACCATTCTGCCGGATGGATGGAGGCTACCATTATATCCGGACAAACCATTCACCACTCTGCCGGATGGATGGAGGCTACCATTATATCCGGACAAACCATTCACCACTCTG